>JAICQQ010000232.1 GCA_025937785.1 Polyangiaceae bacterium | reverse complement strand
CCCCGCTTGCTATTTCGAGCCTCTACTGGAGCTGCTCCGGGCAGGCGCAGAGCCGTACGCCCGCGCTCTCGGGCGGGAAAACTCCGGGGTGGTGCAGTACGTCAACGTGCACGCCCGCCGCTACGTCCGCGATCTCGCGCAGGTGCTCGCGGCAGGACAAATCATGACGATCGACTACGGTGACACGACCGCGGGGCTCGTGCAGGGCGCTCGCCGTGGCAAGTTTCCCTTCAGAGTGTACTGCGACGAGGGGGACTACCACCCGCGCGCGAACCACCCCTACACCTGGCCCGGTTCGCAGGACCTCACAGCAGACGTCAACTTCACGGATCTGGCGTTGGCGGGCCTCGGCGCGGGCCTCGAGCTCGTGTACTATGGCCCAGAACGAGCGCTCGCCGGGGCCGAGCTTCCGCGCGTGATTGCCTCTGCCGATCAAAAGCCGTTCGCCAAGTTCGTCGGGAACTCGGTGTTCAAGTTGCTGGTGCTCGGTCGTGACGCCGCGTGGTGCCCGAAAGGGAAGGGGCTCGAGGCCTGGCCGGTGCTTTCCGACGATGCTGGGCTCGAGGCCGCCGAGCAGCCCCTTGCCTCGATCGTGGAGCGGCTCACCTCGAGCTCGGATCTGTAGGGCGCCGTACGCGCCGCACTGATAGAATCGCGTGGTGTCGTCCTCGCGCCGGAAACAGCGTCGGAAAATAGGGCGCGCGGCTCGTACCACCGGCGGTGAGCTGGAGCGCGCGCCAGGGCGCCGCGTGCACCTGCGGGTCGTGAGCGATCACACTTCAGGGGAGGAGCGCCTGGAGCTGTGCGCGCCCGTGTTCGCGGAGGATTGGCAGAACCGCCTGACCTTGGCGACCGCGAACACGGCCTTTGGGCTGCTGCGCCAAGCACGCAGCACCGCCGTCGCCGTCCACCTCGGCAAGAAGGCGATGGATTCCACGTCGACACTCACCCAGAGCCTCCTCGACCGCGCCCCACCGGGCGCGCTCGCGTGTCGGCAGGGTTGTGCCCACTGTTGCCATCAACGCGTCGGTGTCACGGTGCCGGAAGCTCTGGCCATCTTCGCGACCTTGATGGCGACGCGGCCTTCGGCGGAGCTCCGGCGGGTGCAGGAGCGGGTCGAACGCGCGTATCGAGCGACGCGTGGCCTCAGCCGCGACGAACGGAACTCGCCCGAGCACCCGTGCCCCCTGCTCGAGGACGAGCTGTGTTCGGTCTACGAGGTGCGGCCGTTGTCTTGCCGGGGCGTCCATTCCCTCGACGAGCAGGCGTGCAAGTCGAAGCTTCACGACAAGGAACGGCGCGCCGCCTACGAACGCGGCGATCTGCCGGGACACTCCTTCGTCGAACCGATGCGCGCGGTGTACGCCATCAGTGCGGGCTTGCAGCTCGGCCTGTATGAAGGTTTGGGCCTGGACATGCGTCCGCTCGATCTGACTGCGGCGCTCCAGCTGCTCTTCAGCGACTTGCTGCTGAGTGAGCCCGTCGGGCGCGCCCAGCGCTGGCTCGACGGGGACCTCGCCTTCGCGGAGGCCCTCGGCGGAGATGCCGCGGACCACGCGGGCCAGGTAGAGCTCTCGGGAGCCGTCGCGCTCGCACCCGGGCAACGCCAGGGCGCCTAGCCTGCGGGGGCGCGCTCGTCCCCCGCAGAGCTATCGAGCCGCGAGCTCGCTCAGGCCTTGAGGTCCTCGAACTCGCCGGGGTCGCTGATCATGCCATTGCGTCCGTCGAATTGGCCCCACTCCGTCATGGGACCGCCGTCGGCGGCTTTGCAACCCATGCCGTTCATGAGCGTGAGGTGGAGCTTGTTGATCGGAGCGTTCCCCATGTTGGAAGCGGTCGCGAAGGTATTGCTGTTGCTGTTGTTGCCGTCGGTGCAGTTGGCTTCGCTGTTGCCCGTGTCGATCTCGCCGCCGCCGTCCACGTTGATCGACTGACCTTGCTTGAGGTAGCCTCCCAGGCTGCCCGCGATCACGATCGGCAGATTGTTGGTGTTGTGCGTGTTACCGTCTGCCAACTCGGGCAACCAGACGGTCGCCGTATTGTCGAGCAGCTTCACGTCACCGTCGGGGATGCTATCGAACAGCGTGACGAGCTCGGTGTACTTCTCCGCCATGAATAGGTCGATCTGGTGGATCATGTCGATCACGCCGTTGACGCAGGTGCCGCCGACGGCCAGCGAGCCGTTGCGGTGAGACAGCCCGTGGTGATCGTGCGTGTGGCCGAGGAAGCGGTAAATCGCGTAGCCGGGGTAGGTGAACGCGAGGATCCGGTTCGTATCGCAGATCATCGATAGCGCCATCAGCCGGAACATCGCCGAGGCGCCGAACTTGAACGCGGCTTCGCTCACGTCCTGGCCGCCGAACAGGTCGCTGCCGCCACCGTCTCCTTCGGGCGACTGCGAGATGAAGCTCTCGATTTCCAAGCCGTCGGCAGTCGCCTGCGTGCATTCTTGGGTGACACCGTTGCCCGAGCCGCCGCCGGTTTCGGCGTCACGCAGCAGATCTTGCCACGCTTGCACCTTCTGGCGGTCCGATGCGCTCATGTCCTGCTGGATGAAGGACTGCAGCTGACCATCGACCAAGTCGAACACGCTTTCACCGCGGCGCAGGCGGTAGTCACCCTCGTTCGTAGGCTCACCGCCGCCGCCCTCTTCGAGAAGGTTCGTGAGCTGGTTGTAGATGGTGCGGGGGTTCGTCTGAGCAGGGAAGGCCTCACCCGGAGCGGAAAAGGACAAGATGTCCTTGATGCTGCCGCCCGCTCCACCAGCCACCGAGAGCACCAGCGGGCTCGCGCCGTTGGGGTTCACCTGGCGGGCGATCTCGTGATCCATCGAGTGTGAGGTCGCGTAGCGATTGCCCGACTCCGCGATCTTCGCGCAGGTCAGCTTCGAGCCCATCGCTTGGTCGTGAGGATCGACCGCCTGGATTTCGCCGTACATGTTGTACGACTTGATCCCGCGGGGGAACAGCAAGCGGTCGACGAAAGGTGTCAGACCTTCCAGTGTCGTCCCCTGCAGATCGGCCTCGGACAGCGTACCCACGGAGGTCTTCGGGAACCAGCGGTTGGTCAGGCAACCATTGTGAGTGTGGAAGATGACCACGCGACGCGTGGGGCCCGCGGCGTCTTGCGCTTTGGATTGCTTGTTTTGTAGCGAACTCAAGAAGGGGACTGCGAGCGTGGCTCCGCCAACTCCCTTGAGGAAGATTCTTCGGTTCATGGGGCTACTCCAGTGTCGATGGCTCGAACGGTAAACGATTCGGCCAACGTGAGGTCGGCGATCAGATCGAGGATGGCGAACTCTCCCGGCGCGATACTCGCGACCAGTTGGTCGACCGTGCATGCGTCCTCTGGGTTCGGTACCCGATCGAACGCGTATTGAACCCACTTCTGCGCGTAGTGGCGCTGGGCACCTGGCGATGCGGCGATCAGCGCCATCAGCTCCGCCGGTTGAGACAGCGGCACGAGGTTTCCGTCGATCCTGAGCTCCACGGCCGTGTCGATGGGCTCACCGGAGCTGGCCTCGACCGTCTGGGGCGCACCCATCGAATCGTACGCTTCCATCACGAAGCCGGGAGGATTGATGTACTCGTGATGGCAATTCGCGCAGACCGCCGCGGAGGTCATGTCGTCTACCCGCTTGCGGATGGTGTTCAGCTCTGCTGTCGCTTCGGGCAGCGGGGTCTGCGAGGCTCCGGGCGGGGGCGCGCCTGGGTCGAAGCCCAGCACGTCTTTGAGGATGTAGGCGCCGCGAATGATGGGCGAGGTTTGACCCGCTTCCGAAAATGCTGCGAGCCACCCGACGCGCGTCAAGAACCCCGGGCGCCCGGGTAGATCCACCGCAGTGAGCTCCGTTCCCAAGCCGGTCGCCGGCAGGCCGTAGAGCGGGGCCGTGTCCGCGTTCACGTAGCCTTGCGTGCTCAGCATCAAGTCTTGGAAGCTGCCGTTGCCGAACGTGGTCTCGTCGAAGAACCGCTCGACTTCTTGAGACAGCGGACCGCGAAGCGCCTCGGTGAAGTTGGGAAAGCGCGTCGGGTCCTTGACGTAGGTGTCCCAGCGCGAGTTGACGGCCAGATGCAAGTAGCCGCGATGGAACTCTGCGACCATATCCCGCGCCTTGGGGTCGGCCAGCATGCGCTTCGCCTGGGCCAAGATCTGATCCTTGGTGGCGAGCTCTCCGGCGTCAGCGGCCCGATCCAGCTCCGGGTCGGGCATGCTCTGCCAGAGCATGTACGACAGACGCGATGCGATCTCGTGACTCGACAGCAGATACCCGCCATTCGGTGCCGCAGTCAGGTTCATCTCGCTGTGCGAGAGGAACACTGGCGAAACCAGGAACCCGTAGAGCACGAGCTCGGCGACTTCTTCGGGCGTGCCGTTGGCAGTGAGCGTGGGATCGTTCAGCGCCTGGAACAACGCCGTCTCCGTAGCCGTCAGCGGCCGCCGGAAGGCGCGGCGACCGAACGACGCGATCGTCGAGTCGATGCAGCCAGCCTCAGCGGGGTCGCACGTCAGGAAGTTCGCCCTGAGCGTTGCGTCCGCCATCACCTGCGCGGCGATCATCTCGGCCACCGTCTGGTACGAGCTCCAACCCAGGTCGGAGAGGTTGCCCGTTTGATCGGTGGCCAGCAGCGACGAAGGCGCGGCGCCACTCGACGCGGTCAACCCCGTAACGCCGAGCAAGTCTCGAACGGTGTGGTTGTACTCCAAGTTCTTCAGCCGAGGCACCTGCGACGTCCCCGGAATACCGGGGCTGCAGACGATGACCTCCGGACCCCCACCGCCACCTGTGGTCGAGCCCGCCGTGGTGCTGCCCGACCCAGAGGTGCTGTTGGGACCCGCCGTGGTCGCCGTGGTATCGGCGCCCGACCCGGTGCCGGTCACGGCGCTCTGTCCGCCCGACCCCGGACCGCTCGTGGCTGGATCCATGTTCGTCGAATCACCCACAGAACCGGTGCATCCCGCCGACACCAAAGCAGCAAGGAGCAATCCGGTCGACCCTGTTCGTGTCGCCATGTCTTTCATAGTGTCACCCGCGTCGCTTCGCGGACTCCAAGTCCTTGCGACTCCTGCACCGTAGCAGGATTTCAAAATTGAGTTTTCGCGCTTCATGTCTTTTTGAGCGGAGGTGATCGATATCCTATGGTCGATTTGTTTCAACAGAACTGCCAAGAGTCGCGCGCGTTCGCCCCCGCTAGGCAGCGAGACCCTCAAACTTCTCACTTTCTGAGGCAGACCGCGTGCAACGACGAACACCAGAACCCCTAGAATGCAGCCACTCCTAGAAAACCCTCGTTCGAGTTTGCAAAGCGTGTCGTGCGACTCAATCAGCGCGCAGCGTCTGCAAGGTCGTCCCAAGCCTGGGCGGCGTGGACCCGCCGCGAACGCTGGGTTTGGTAAAGACGCCGAACTAGGTTCCCCACCGAAGCTGGCGGGCGTCAGGAGCTACACTTCTCGCCGCTCGCGTTCTTTCGCCCCGTCGTCCCGCCACTCGCAGGGGCCCGCGTACTGCTCGCCCGCGACGCTGGAGGAAGCACACGCAGGGCGGCCAACTCGTAGCCGCACCACCCTTGGTCCATGGCTGCTCGTGAGCGAGGGCAAGCCGCGTCTCAGGTTGCAGCGGTGCCTGTCGTCGCGGAGGAAGCCGCGCGCCCTTCAGCGTGGGTTGCGCGCATCAAGCCCCTGCCATTCCCACGACCAGGAACAAGGCGACCACCACGAGCTGCGCGAGCAAGCAGAGCTTCCACGCCCGCATCTCCTTGGCAAAACCGAGGCGGTCCGCGTTCTGCCAGCCCCAAATGAACAAGTACAAGCCGCAGAACAAGCCGAGTAGCATCTGGCCCGCGCCTTCGGCGTTGTAAAGCTTGATGAGCACCATGATCGCCAAGACGAAACTCACGAGCCCCAAGAGTCCATTGATCAGCTGTAGAACGAGTAAGATCCCCATGCTCGATTTCTACAAAAGCCCGCGCCGTCAAGCAAGCTTTCCCTGGACCTTCACGCTGCCGGACTCGGTCGCCGCGTGTAGACCCGCCCCGGCATCGCCATGAATGAAGCACCCAGTTTCGTCCCGCTCTCGGCGTTCTCTCCGCTAACATTCACGTTCAGGATCCTCGAGCGCGACTTCATGGGCGTCGCCGGCCCCTTGTTCGTCGCCGCTCTGATCGGACAGCTGCAGTGGCTGCTCCTCGGCGTGGGCCTGATCGATGACCTCGCGGCAGTCGTGTTGCTACTGGCCGTGTGGCTCCCGATGGGCAGCTGGTGCACCGCGGGCATGTTGCGTTTCTCTCTGAAGATAGCGCGAGGTCAGAGCTATGGCTATCGGGACCTGTGGAGCATCGACGCGACGGTGCTCCAACTGATGTTGCTACAGTTGGTGGCTTACGTGGCCATCGCCGCGACCGTGTTCGTGTTGGCGATCGTCACGCCTCGAACAGGGACGGAGGAAGCCGATTGGTTGGCGAGTATCCCCAGTCGAGCACACGCGCTGGGCACCGCGGGACAGCTGGCGGTCGCCTTCGCGCTCGCGGGGGTCTGGCTGGTCGTGCTCACTCGAACGGCGGTAGCCCCGGTGCTCATCGTCGACGAGCGAGCGGGTGTGTTCCGAGCGCTCGCGCGCAGCGTGGCGCTGACGCGCGGCAACAGCGTCGCCATCTTTCTGTACGGCATCATCGTCGGGCTCATCGGTGGCATGGCAAGCACGATCTTCGGGGGCGCCGTCCTGTCCGCGCTGAGCGCGCCCGGCATCGTGTACCTCGCCCTTGCCGTGCGCGGCGAACTCGTCTGAGTCCCCGGGAACTCGCGCGGCGCAACGCGCTGGAGCGCCAGAGCGACGCGCTCGGGCGTAGCCCTGCGTCAGTCGACCTTCTTCACCTTGTAGAGCGCCACCGCGGCGTTGCCTTGGTGTTTGAAGCAAATCTGCGAAGCATGCTGCGCCCGTTTGGGGGGAGCGTAGGTGTCGACGTCACAGCAATCGCCCTTGGACTCGAGGCTCATCCCCAGCGGCGGTCCGAGCGTGGGCCCCTATTTGCGTCCTTTCGGGAAATGCTTCTTACCCTCGACGGTCACGTATTCGACGAAGGCGCCAGCTCCTTTGTGGAGCACGATGTGCGTGCGCACGTCCACCAATGGCGGCATGTTGTCGAGGCGCGGGGTGTGCAGCCAGGGTAGGATCTGCTTGGCCGCAAGCGGGATGGTCGGCAAGCGTCTGCCCACGCCCTCGGTGCGCGCCGTGAAGTCCGCTCGGCCCTGGCATGTTCCTTGTTTGCCACCTGGTTTGCTCTGCGCCGGGGACTGCTCGCGCGAAGACCCGTTCTGCTCGAACTCTTCGTGTCAGGGGCGAGCATTACCGCCGTTGCTGGGCTCATGGCCTACGGCGTCTGGATCCACCAGGCCAGCACGGCGCCCGTGGAGCCGAGCCCGCGCGCGACCGTGCCGAGTTCAAGTGCAAGCTGAACACCTCGGCGAAATCGGAACCTTCGGTGACCGACTGGGCGCATCACGAGAGCGGGCGGCTCGTTGAGTTCGGGCTCGAGTGAAGCCAGTGTCGGGCAGCGGGCCGGTCCTCGCGAAAGACACGCTTCGAGGGACCTGAGCTTCCTCCTGACTTCGATCGCTCGACACGGCGGCCAGATTCGGCTCTGTTCTCGTGGATGCGCGTGACTTTCGCCTTTGGCAACCGAGGCAAGGACGCGGGGCCCGACAGCGATCCCGCACTCGTGGCGAGCGAGGTGGGCGGTCACACCCTGCTCCAGCGTCGCCTGTCGCTCTACGGCAAGGTGCTCGTCGTCCAGAGCATCTTCTACTGGCTGATCTACGCGCTCGTCTGGGGCCCCACCGTTGGCTTCGAACGTTCCTTGGGGCACCTCGCGTCGTGGGACGTCGCTTTGCTCACGGCGATTTACTCGCTCTTCTGGATCCTCACTCGCGGGCGCCCTCGCTCGTTGCGCGCCCTGCTCGCCCTGGACGTGGTGGGCAGCCTGGCGATCGGAGTCGACAACGTCTTCCTCATGCTCGGCGACCTGGGCACGATCTCCGGCGTTTTCGAGAACTTGATCGGGTTCATCTGCATCCTGTTCTTTCGTTCGCTGATCGTTCCGAGCACGGTCAAGCGCACCCTGGCGTGCGGGCTCTTGATGTGTGGCCCGACCATCCTCGGCGTGGCGCTCGGCCGGCATCGGTTCGAGGATCAATCGCTCTCGTGGATCACCGTGGTCGGCTTCACCCTCAACTGGTCGACCATCGCGCTGATCTTCTCCGGCGTCGCCTCAGCCGTGCTCTACGGGCTGCGGCGCGAGGTCCGAGACGCACGCAGGCTGGGCCAGTACACCCTGGGGGAGAAGCTCGGGGAGGGCGGGATGGGAGTGGTCTACCGGGCCAGCCACGCGATGCTGCGCCGCCCCACCGCGATCAAGTTGCTCGCGCACCGCAGCGACACGAGCCTGGCCCGCTTCGAGCAAGAGGTTCAGCTGCTGGCCGGCCTCAACCATCCAAACATCGTGACGGTTCACGATTACGGCCGCACCGCCCACGGTTCTTTTTACTTCGCGATGGAGCTTCTCGACGGGATGGACTTGGAAAAGCTGGTCGCGAGCAACGGACCGCAGCCCCCCGCGCGGGTGATCCACGTCGTTCGACAGGTGGCGCGCGGTCTGCACGAGGCGCACGAGGTGGGGCTGGTGCACCGGGACATCAAACCCGCGAACGTGTTCGTCTGCCGGCGTTGGGGTGATCCCGACGCGGTGAAGGTGCTCGACTTCGGGCTGGCCAAGAACCACGCGGACCCCCCGGCGGCGCTCACGGCGCACGACGTCCTGCTCGGTACGCCGCTCTACATCTCACCCGAGGCGCTGACGAGCCACCTCGCCGTCGACGCGCGCAGCGACATCTACTCGCTGGGTGCGGTGGCCTACTACATGCTCACCGCGGAACCGGTCTTCTCCGGCGGTTCGCTGGTCGAGGTCTGCGCGCGACACCTGCATGCGGTTCCCGTCGCGCCGAGTCAGCGTTTGGGCCGCGCCGTGCCGGCCGACCTCGAGGCGATCGTCCTGCGCTGTCTCGCGAAGTCCTCGGAGGACCGCTACCCCAACGCTGCGGAGCTCGAGCGCGCGCTCGCGACCTGCGAAGCCGCGAGCCAGTGGAGCTCCGACTCGGCACGGGCGTGGTGGCAGGTGCACGGCAGCACCGCAGCACCGCTACGCGAACACGACGCCGCAGCCCGGACCGTCGAGATCGATGCGAGCCAACGGCAGCTGGCCCTGCCCACCGCGCCCACCATCCCCATGCCCTCGCCCCGCGAGTAGCGCGCCACGCGCAGCCGTCGAGCCAGGAGTCCTCTCTCGACGGACTCCTCGACTCGCGGGGGAGAAAAAACTCCCCTGAGTCGAGCCGCAGAACCCGCAACAATTCTGGGGCCGCTTCGACAATCATCTGCGAAGCTAAGAAATGATCCGACGAATGACCGCCTTGAAATACGGATCCTGGCCTGCTGCGTTGTCTCTCGGTGCGCTGCTGACGGCACCGTCCACGTCCTGGGCCGACAACCCCATCGTCCAGACCAACTACACCGCCGACCCCGCGCCCATGGTCGTCGGCGACACCGTCTACCTGTGCACGAGCCACGACGAGGATGTCACCGTCGACAACTTCTTCACCATGAACGATTGGCGCGTGTACTCGTCCAAGGACATGGTGAACTGGACGGATCACGGGTCACCGCTGAGCTACCGGTCCTTCTCGTGGGCGAACGGCAAAGCCTGGGCGCCGCACTGCGTCGAGCGCGAGGGAAAATTCTACTTCTACGTTCCGGTGTCCGACGCGATCGGCGTGGCCGTCGCGGACAGCCCGATCGGCCCCTTCGAAGACGCGATCGGCGCGCCGCTCGTGAGCAACTACCAGTACATCGACCCTACCGTGTTCGTCGATGCGGACGGGCAAGCATACCTCTACTTCGGCAATCCGCGCCTCTGGCACGTGACCCTGAACGACGACATGACATCGTTCACGGGGCAAGTGACGCAGATCGAGAATACGCCGCAGAGCTTTGGGCAGCGCGATGGTGATGCCGAGCGGCCCACGCTGTACGAAGAAGGCCCATGGTTCTACGAGCGCGACGGCCAGTACTACATGATCTTCGCGATGGGACCGCTCCCCGAACGCATCGGCTACGCGACCAGCCCCGCACCGCTCGGTCCCTGGACCTACCGCGGGGTCATCATGGAGAACCAGTCGGGCCACGCCTTCACCAATCACGCGGGCGTCGTGGACTTCAAAGGCAAGTCCTACTTCTTCTATCACACGCAGGAGCTCCCGGGGGGCGGGGGATTCAAGCGCTCCGTAGCGGTGGAAGAATTCAGCTACGGCGCCGATGGTTCCATCCCGACCATCAGCAAGACCTCCGAGGGCGTGAGCGAGTCCGCGGAGCCACTGAATCCGTTCGCGCAGGTCGAAGCGGAGACCATCGCTTGGGAAGAGGGCATCGAAACGGAGCCCTGCAGCGAAGGTGGCATGAACGTCACGGAGATTTCGAATGGAGACAGCATCAAGGTAGAGGCGGTCCAGTTCGGCGCCGGCGCAGACAGCTTCGCCTTTCGCGTCGCCTCGGGCTCGGGCGGCGGCGCCATCGAGCTGCGCCTGGACAGCGACGACGGTGAGCTGGTCGCCACTTGCGAGGTCGAGAGCACCGGCGGCGCGGACACCTGGGCCACGCAAGTGTGCCCGGTGAACATCACCGGCCTGCATGACCTGTTTTTTCGGTTTACGGGAGGCGGGTTCGAGTTCAACTGGTGGCAGTTCTCGGGCCCGGGGGAGCCGACGACGTCGGGTGCCGGAGGAGCGGGCGGGGCGGGGGGCGCCTCGAGCACGGCGACGACTACCGAGGGTGGCGGGGGCATGGTCAGCACCGGCGGCGCCGCGACGGCGAGCAGCGGCAACTCGCAAACCTCCGCTGCCAGCGCCCAGACGGCGAGTACCACGACTGCTACCTCGGCCACGGTGGGCGGCACGCCAGGCGCTGTGGTCACGACTTCCGCGGCTGCTTCCTCGAGCGGCACGCTCGGTGGCGCCAGTGCTTCGACCACGGGCGGAGCTCTCGGCGATACCAGCGCGACCGGGGGCGATCCCAGTGCCTCATCCGACGACGGTGGCTGTGCTTGCGCCGTCGTGGGGACGCGTTCGGGAACCGCTGGCTTCGGTCTTTGGGGCGCGCTGTGCGTGATGCTGCTGCGCTCCACGCGACGTGCGCGCTGGCAAACACTTGCAAACGATTGCGAGGCGCGCTCTTCGCGCCGGTGAAGGCGCTACTGGCAGCCGCTGTTGAACCGGTCCGCTCCGTCCCACGCGCAATCGCCGAGGATGCAATCGATCAGGTTGTTGTTCCAGCCGTTGCTGCCATGATCGAAGATCTTGAACCATCCACCGTCGTCCCAGACGGCGGTCGGCTGCCCATGCTCGGTGGCGTGGACGCTGTCGAACGTCGTGTACCACTGGCGGATGTTGTTGCAGCTCAGCGTCGAGTAACGGCTGCCCCAGCCGACGCCCCATTCCCCGATGTATACCGGCATGCCTCCACCCACCGTGGCCGCCCAGGTGGCCATCGTTTGCATCGGGTCCGACTGGTTCGCGTCCGTCCATGCGTCGTCGTAGGTCCCCTGATTGTCGCCACAAAACGTCCAGGGATCGTAGTGGTGGAAGGTGACCATCACGTAGGGGTCGCTGCCGCCCCCCACCTCGTCGATGCTGGTCCACACCTCCGGCACTTCGTGGGCGCCGAACCACTGATTGCCGCCGAACAGGATGATGCGTTGCGGATCCACCTCCCGCACTCGAGCGTAGGCGAGCCCGATCATGTTCCGCAGATCGGCGGCGGGCATCGGATCACCGTCTGACTTGTGCGGCTCGTTCAGAAGCTCGAACAATAGCCGGTGGTCCTTGTCTTGGAAGATCTCGGCCACGTCCTTCCAGAGTTGCTCGAGCACCGTGCCGCGACTCTGGGTCTTGAGCGCTGTCTCGTGATGGGCGTTGATGACGACGTAGAGGTCTGGCTTGGATAGGGCGTGATCGATGACGGACTCGATCACCTGCAGCCGGGCGTGCGAACGATTGACGCTGCCCACCGCCGGATCGGTCACGAGCAGATCTCCGCCTACTGCTTCGGTCCAGGTGATGGGAATGCGAATGTTCCGGAACCCGCGCTCGTAGTAAGCGTCGATCTTCGCGGCGGCGCTGGCCAGGCTGCGCGAGTGCTGTGTGCTTTCGAACATTTGCCCGAGATTCACGCCCCGTCCCATGGCGGCTGCGGCTTCGGTGGCGGTCAGCCCCGGGGGGTCGCCGCCGGTCGTGTTGGTGAGGGTGTCGGTGCTGCCAGCCCCGCCAGATCCCGACGTCAGCGCGGCGTCGCTGCCGCTCGTAGCGCCCGCTCCGGTGACCGAGCTCGCCGAGCCACCTTCCGTCGTTGCTCCAGCAGAGGGGCCCGTGGTGACGCCGCCGGTGCCATGCGTCGTCGACGTTACCGTGGCGCGTCCTGTCGAGGCAGTGCCGTCCGGCTGCCTCGTGGTCGAGTCGGAGCCAGCGTTCGCGCCGGTCGAATTCGAAGTCGTTCCCGACTGGCCCGCGCTGCTCGGGTGCGTGGAGCCTTCGGAACTGTCAGCTCCACTCGCGCCGCAACCGCACGCGCCGTGGACAACGGCCAGACAACAAGCACGCCATAACGAGCCGCGAAGCATCCTCGATGTTAGCATGACAAGTGGGGCCTGGCGGCTCGTCTCCTAGTAGGTGAGCCCGTTAGTAGGTGAGCCCGTGCCGATACGGGAAAAGGGGAGCGTAGTCCGCGTCGTCCTTGGTCATGGTGACCTGGTCCTCCGACTGCGGCCAGCTGTGGCTGAGCTTTCCTGTAAAGT
>JAICQQ010000043.1 GCA_025937785.1 Polyangiaceae bacterium | reverse complement strand
CATCCGTGCGGTAGCGCGCTGCACGGGCCACAGGCCACAGGGCTTCGCGGGCGGCGCCTACGGGCCACACGGCTCGCGCTGCACTGGCCACAAGGCTCGCGCGGTCGGCGCGTACGGGCCACAGGGCTCGGGCGGTGGCGCGTACGGGCCACAGGGCTCGGGCGGTGGCGCGCTCACGGGCCACAAGGCTCGCGCGGTCGGCGCGTACGGGCCACAGGGCTCGTGCGGTGGCGCGCTGCACGGGCCACAGGGCTCGCGCGGTCGGCGCCTACGGCCCCGCGCGCGCGTAGCTGGCGAAGCACGCCAGCTCAGCCAAGGACAGCATGGCGTCGCGAGCGCGATGGAATGCGCCGCGGCCTTCGGTCGTGACGACGATCGCGACAGACGGCGGAAACCAACCCCGACCCGGTACGGACGTGGCTGCGCCTTCGGGTACTCAATGCGCTGGTTAGCGCTTTTCTCGTAGCATTCCCCAGCTGCGAAGGCCGCCGTTCGGCATTTCCTTTTCAGAAATGAGTGCGAACCCAAAGCGTTCGTAGATGGCGACGTTGCTTTCGTTCTGCGTTTCCAGGTAGCAGGGCAGCTTGTGGGTATCTACCGTCGCGAGTGCCTGCGTCAAGAGCGCCCTGCCGACGCCCATGCCTTGTCGGTCAGGCAAGACGCCCATCATCATGACGTAGAAGTGTTCGAACGGCGCGGCCGCTTTGTGCTCTTTCTCTACGAAGTCCGAGACCTTCATGAACCTCGAGACAGGAGCCCAACCCATTCTCCGGGGCGCAGACAGGATCCCTGCGCGACACATCTTGCCAAAAGTCGCGTGTGCCTGAGCGGGCGGTAGCATCATCAGCACACCGTCCTTGTCGGGTGTTGACGAGCAGCCTCCGTACAGAGTCGCGTAGCGGAACAGGGCTTTGAAGAACCAGTTTACTCTGCCTGGTGCGCCCGGTTCTTCGCCAAATACGAAGTTGACCATTGGATCTGCTCGGAACGCCTGCTCGAGCACCCCTGAAGCCCAGTCCGCGTCCTCTGTCCTCAACTCGTGCATGCTCATCCCTCAGTCGAAGAGTTGGCGGAGCTTGTCCATGAACGAGCGCTGTTGTGGTTCGACGTTCTGGTTGCGGCTGAGCTCTTCTCCGAGCTCGACGAGCAGCTGCCGGGCGCGCTCGCTCAAGGCGTTCGGCACCTCGACGACGATTTCGACCAACTGGTCTCCCTTGCCCGAGCGCAGCTTGTGCGCGAGGCCCTTGCCGCGTACGCGCAGCACGCTGCCCGGTTGAGTTGCCGCGGGTACGCTCAGCTTGATCTTGCCGCTCAACGTGGGGATTTCGACCTGCCCGCCGACGGCCGCCGTCACGATGCTGACGGGCACCCGGCACAGCACGTCGTCCCCCGAACGCGAGAAGAACGGGTGCGGCAAGACCTTGACGGTGACGTCGAGCTTGCCGTGCTTGCCGTTGGGGATCAGGCGGTGCCCCGCGCGCGCTACCGACTGGAGCGAGCCGTTGTCCACCGCCGGCGGTATGGCCACGTTGACCGAGTGGGGCAGCTTAGTGAGGCCACGGCCTTCGCACGCGGCGCAGGGGCGCGAGGGCATGCGCCCGCTGCCGCGGCATTTGGAGCAGGGCCGCTCGCTGAGCAGCGACAGCAAGCCTTCGCGGAAACGCACGCGGCCCTTGCCGCCGCAGGCCGTGCAGGTGGTCGTGGTGGCGCCTGCGGCCGCCGCGGACCCATCGCAGATGCGGCAGTGGTCGATGCGTTCGTAGTGGACCTCTTTGGTGCACCCTTCAGCGGCCTCGGTAAACGTCAGCTCGAGGTCGAGGCTCACGGTGCCATCGGAACGACCCAGCCCCATCGCTCGCAACAAATCAGCAACCACGGTGTCGAGACCCACGCCG
Organism: Polyangiaceae bacterium; assembly: GCA_025937785.1. GTDB lineage: Bacteria > Myxococcota_A > Polyangia > Polyangiales > Polyangiaceae > JAICQQ01. The sequence goes on along the minus strand of JAICQQ010000043.1, from coordinate 45,191 downwards.
TCGAAGCCCGCGTTCCCGCCCGGCTGGAAGGCGACGCTGCCAAATCGGTCGAACGCGGCGCGCTTCTTCGGGTCGTTCAAGATTTGATAGGCCGCGTTGATCTCTTTGAAGCGAGCGTGTGCGGTCGAGCTGTCTTGATGCCGATCGGGGTGATGTTTGGCGCCGAGGCGGCGAAAGGCCGCGCGGATCTCCTCGGGAGTGGCGTTGGAGGGGAGCTCGAGTACCTCGTACGGATTGCGCACTTTTCCTGACGTTAGCATTTTGACGGATTGTGCACCGTTCGGAACGCCCGCGAAACGCAAGCGGGCCGCAAGAGCTTTGCGACCCACGAAAAACCAAGGGGGAACGCGCTCTCGCACGCTGGCCCCGTGTTTCCCACCACGACCCCTTGCGTCGTTCGAGAGAGCCCCGCTAGTCTTGAGGAGTGAGTTCTAGCGAGGACGATCGTCGAGCTGCAGACAGAATGCCGATTGAGCTCAAGGTCGAGTACAAGCGGCTGAACACGTTCTTTGCAGACTACACGCGCAATATTTCGCGCGGCGGCACGTTCATCGGTACCGTCCGCCCCTTGCCCGTCGGGACCGAGTTCGTGTTCGCGCTCGGCGTGCCCAACATGGAAAAGCCTCTCCGCCTCCGCGGTAAGGTGATCTGGACCACCAGCACCGCCGATGCGACCAAGGCCAACCCTGCAGGAATGGGCATCGAGTTTCAGTACACGAACGACCAAGAGCGCGTCGAGAAAGAAGCCGCCGTCGAAGCGCTGCTCACGAGCGAACTCGGTGAACACCTGGCGACCAAGCTCTTGGGTAGAAAGCCCCACAACGCGCCGTAGTCCGCGCATGCGCCGCGCTGAGCGCCGGCGTCAGGTGCTGGTCGCGCGCGGGACATCCAGCTTCGCCAGCAGCTTACCGAGATAGCTGCGCTCCAAGCCGGAGACGCGCGCGGCTTCCGATTGATTGCCCGCGGTACTCTTCAGGAGCTCGGTCAGATAAATGCGCGAGAACTGCGCCAGCAGCCGTTCTTTCTGATCTGCGTAGGGCAGCTTGGGATCCACGAAGCGCGAGAGCGACCCTTCGAGGTTCGACGACTTGGCCGGTTCCCGAAGCTGCAGCTTGCCTACCGCTAGATAGGTTTCGACGGCGTTCCTGAGCTCTCGCACGTTGCCCGGCCATGGGTGTGCGGCGAGGCGATCGAGCATCGCGTCGGGGAGGGGGCCGGCGCCCTGTCGCGTCGCCATGATCTTCGCGAGCACGCGCACGTCCAGCGGTCGCTCCCGCAGCGGCGGCAGCTCGAGCTGGACGACTCGAATCCGATAGTACAGATCTTCTCGGAAGCGGCCCGCGGCTACCTCTTCGTCGAGACGCCGATTGGACGCAGCGACGATGCGCACGTCGACCGGAACCTCGCTGGTGCCGCCCACCGGTGTGACCGATCGTGTCTCGAGCGCCCGCAACAACACGGGCTGAACATCGAGCGGGAGCTCCCCGATCTCGTCCAAGAACAGAGTACCGCCGGAGGCTTCCTGAAAGTAGCCCCTCCGCTTCTCGGAAGCCCCGGTGAAAGAGCCGCGTTCGTGACCGAAGAGCTCGCTCCGGGCCAGCGTGCGATCCAAGACGCCACAGTTCACGGACAGAAAGGGTCCCGTGCTCACCCGCGAGTGCTGATGAATTGCCCGCGCACAAAGCTCCTTTCCGGTTCCCGATTCGCCATGAAGCAGCACGGTAGCCAGGCTCTTCTCCAAACGTGCGAGCACGGCGAAAAGCTCGGCCATCGCGCTGGAACAGCCGACCAGTTCTCCGTAGCGGCGGACGCCCCTCGAACTCGGAGCAGCATCACCCGAGGCGCCTGCTGGAACGCAGGGAAACTCGCCGCTCTCGTTTACCGAACGCAATCTGGCGCAACCCGTATTCGATTTGTTCAATCAAAGCCTCCTCTGTGAGTCCAAAGTTTCAGAAACCGGCTGTTTTCGCGAGCCCACCTAGCCCCGCTCGCGGCGGGTGTGGCGTCGTGCTGGCGTCGAGAAGCGAACTGCGTTACGCGAGGCCGATGCAGATCCAAACAGACATGGTCGTGAGCATCGAGTACACCCTCAAGAACGACGCAGGGGAAATCCTCGACGCCAACGACGAGGCCGGCCCGCTCCACTACCTGCACGGTCACGGAAACATCGTCGAGGGGCTCGAAACGGCGCTCGCCGGCCGATCCGTCGGCGACTCGCTCGATGTTTCGGTCGCCCCCGAGCAGGGCTACGGCGTGCGCGACGAGACCTTGATTTTCGACGTGCCTCGCAAGAACCTGCCGCAGGACCTCGAGCCAGAAGTGGGGATGCAACTCGGCATGAGCTCCGAGGAAGGCGAGACCGTGCCTGTGTGGATCCGTTCCGTCTCGGCCGAGAGCGTGCGCTTGGACGCCAACCACGAGCTCGCCGGCGAAACGCTGCACTTCTCGGTGAAGGTGTTGGGCATTCGCCCGTCGACACCGCAAGAGCTCGCTCACGGGCACGTGCACGGCCCCGGCGGCCATCACCATCACTGACGCGCCTCGCCCCCGCCGCGCTCGCGCGGACGACGTGGGTCTCGAGCATCCTTCCGAGCGCACTTCGGCTTTCGTTCGCCGGCGCTCGGCTGGTAGGCGCTCGGTTGGTAGCATCGTGTATCAGTATCGCATAGTGAGCGCCGCTGCCCATTGCACGGCACTCAAGTCACTCGTGACGTGCTCTCACGAGTCACACACTTGTCTTCCACTCCGAACGCAACGAACTGGCGGCATACTCCAGCAAGTACCGCCGAAGCGCGCCGCTCGTCTGAAGTCGGGCAACCCGGGCATCGAGCGACGAACTTGGGCTTTGTGACGCCTCATCGTTCGGCGTCCAGTAGTACTGGCTGACGGGCGCGGCTCTGGGTTCGCTCGACGTCACGTCTTCAGCCGGTAGCCGGTCTTGAAGGTCCACCAAACGGCGACCAGGCAGGCACCCAAGAAGCCGAGGGTGACCATGAGGCTCACCTCGACGCTCACGTCCGAGTTGCCGAAGAAGCTCCAGCGAAAACCGTTGATCAGGTACACCAAGGGGTTGAACAGGGTGACGGTGCGCCAGACGGGCGGCAGCATCTCGATCGAGTAGAAGGCGCCGCCCAGGAAGGTGAGCGGGGTGATCACGAGCATGGGGATGAATTGCAACTGTTCGAAGCTATTGGCCCAAATGCCGATGATGAAGCCGAACAGGCTGAACGTCGTCGCGGTGAGCACCAGAAAACCGACCATGGTGATCGGGTGCGCTACCGTGAGCGGCACGAAGGCCGTGGCCGTCGCGAGAATGACGAGCCCCAGCACAATCGACTTGGTGGCGGCGGCGCCCACGTACGCCAGTACGATCTCGAACGACGAGATGGGCGCTGACAGAAGCTCGTAGATGGTGCCTGTGAACTTGGGGAAGTAGATGCCGAACGAAGCGTTCGACAAGCTTTCGGTGAACAGCGATAGCATGATGAGCCCGGGCACGATGAACGCCCCGTAGCTGACGCCACCGACTTCGGTCATGCGGGACCCGATCGCCGAGCCGAACACCACGAAGTAGAGCGAGGTCGTGATGACCGGTGTCACCAAGCTCTGCCAGAGCGTGCGCATGGCCCGGGCCATCTCGAAACGGTAGATCGCCCACACGCCATGACGGTTGAAGTGCGAGCCGTTCATGAGCGTGCCCCCTCGGACTCGCTGGTGTGGTTCACCAGGTTGACGAAGATCTCTTCGAGCGAGCTCTGTCGGGTGTCGAGGTCCTTGTACTCGATGCCGAGCCGCGCGAGCTCGGCGAGCAGCTGCGGAATGCTGGCGTTCTCCTCGCTGCCGCCGAAGGTGTAGACGAGCTCTCGCCCCCCCGCCTGGAGCTGCAGGCCCCATTCGGAGAGCTCCGGCGGCACGTCGGTCAGTGGCCCCGTCAGGTGCAGTGTGATGCGTTTCTTGCCGAGTTTTTTCATGAGCTCGGCTTTGCGCTCGGCGAGGATCAACTGTCCGCCATTGATGACGCCGATACGATCCGCCATTTGCTCGGCCTCTTCGATGTAATGTGTCGTGAGGATGATCGTGACGCCGGTCTCGCGCAGGCGTCGCACCAGCGCCCACATGTCGCGGCGCAGGTTCACGTCCACGCCCGCCGTGGGCTCGTCCAGAAACAGGAGCTCGGGTTCGTGCGCCAGCGCCTTGGCGATCAGCACGCGTCGCTTCATGCCCCCCGACAGCGTCATCAGGCGATCGTCACGCTTTTCCCACAAAGACAAGTCGCGCAAGATGCGCTCCAGGTACGCAGAGTCCTTGGGCCGCCCGAAGAGGCCGCGGCTGAAGCTGACGGTGGCCCACACCGTCTCGAACATGTCGGCGGTGAGCTCCTGAGGCACCAGCCCGACCTTGTAGCGCGCCTTGCGGTACTCGCGCACGATATCATGTCCGTCCGCCAGCACCACGCCGGCGCTCGGCGTCACGATGCCGCAGACGATGCTGATGAGCGTGGTCTTGCCGGCGCCGTTGGGCCCGAGCAGCGCGAAGATCTCGCCGCGCTCGATCTCGAGATCGATACCCTTGAGAGCAACGAGTCCAGAAGCATAGGTCTTAGTGAGTCCCTTGACGCTGAGGATCGGCGGCATCGTCGTTTCCGTAGCACGGACCGGGAGCTGAGCGGAACCGCTCAGACGCGCGTGTCCGTGACCTTCCCGCTCAGTACCGCGCCGCGCACTTCGTTCTCCGGACGCGGGGCCTCCATGGGAACGTCCATGCGCGGCGCCGTCGCGCCCATCTCGGTCGATTCCGCGAGGTATACGGCGACGCGGCGCCACAGCTGCTCGAAGTCGCGCTGGCCAAACCCCGACCCGCTCGGCAGCCAATCGGCGCCCGTGCCTTCCTCGGAGTATCCGAAATGACCTACCACATCCAAATGGTCGGCCTGTACCGCACCGAGATAGTCCCCCCAGAGCTGCGACAGCGTGGGCACGATGCCATCGTTGTCACTCAGCTGAGCACGCCGCCCGAGGTCTCGTTCGATCGCGCTCAGCGTCGCCGCGGGCACCATCCCGAACCAGCTCGGGTCCGCCCGAGAAGCACGCCAATGGAGCGTGCCGTACAGCGCATGCAGCGACTGGGCGTAAACGTCGAGCGAGTGTGACCACGCCGTCCGCAAGCTGGCCCGCGCGCCGCACGTGAGCACGCAGCCGTACCGCAAGCGCTCGGGTTTCCCCGTCGTGGCATTCAGCAAGTCACAGCCCGCCTCCGTCAGCTGGAACAAGAGCGACTGGTCGTTGCTCACGCCATCCAAGAAACCGAGCAGCTGCCGTTGCTCTTGGTCCCCCAGCTCGCTCAACAGTTTTTCGAAGACCTCGTCTGCGACCGTGCGTCGGAGCCCCACCAGATCGTCGAGCTTCGTCACCAAGCGCACCAGCTGCAGCGCGACGCCGAGCGGCAACCGCCCGTAGGTGAGCAGGCAAAATAACGCCAGCGCCCCGAGCTTGAGCGCGGGCCTGCCGAGGGCACCGCCGAAGGTGTTGGCGAGCGGCGTTCCGAAGTGTGGACAGGCGACGGTCACCACGGACTCGACCCGTTGGATCAGCGCTTGCTTCTCGTGTGATTGCAGGTCCGCGTTGGGGCACACCAAGAGCCTTGCATCCAGGCCCCCGGTCGAATGGCCCACGAGATGAATGGGCCCCGACGATTTGTCGCTCATGCGGTTGACGAATTCGAGCAAACTGGCGGCGCGCCTGCGGATCGAGGCGGTGGGCAGCGTGTCGATCTCCACGACGCGCGCGGGGATGCCTCGACGTTCGAACTCAGCCCCGATGATGTCGCCGACCCCGTTGAAGTACTTCAGGCGTCCCAGACTGCTGAATCCGAAGAAGCCCGGAATCAAGAATACCTGGTGCATCGCCCAACTCTCGGGCCGCGTTGCTACGGCCGCAATCATCATTCGTCCCAAGGAACTCTCCGGCCCTACGCAGCAGCGTTTTGTGGGGCAAACGTGTCACTTCGCAGGCACTGGACGCGGCCCGGTCGCCGAGTGTACGACTACTCCATGGCAACCAAAACACACTCGGGCGGCTGTCACTGCGGTGCCGTCCGCTACAGCACCGAGCTCGACCTCAGCCAGCCCGTCATCAGCTGCAACTGCTCCATGTGCGGGCGCTCAGGCACGCTGCTCGCCTTCGTCCCCGCCGACAAATTCACGCTCGAGTCCGGCGCCGACTCCATCACGAGCTACAAGTTCAACAACCACATCATCGACCACCTTTTCTGCAAGACCTGCGGCATCAAGTCCTTCGCCCGCGGCAAGGCCAAGGACGGCTCCGACACCGTGGCCATCAACACCCGCTGCCTCGACGACGTCGATTTGACGGCGCTCAAGGTGCAGGAGTACGACGGCAAGAACCGGTAAGGAACGTGCTGCGGCGTCGTGGCCGTGCAGCGTGTCAGCGTAGGCGCCCCTGTCTGGTCGATCGGAGCTCCGGGCGATCTACGGAATCGCGACGTTCGGCGGCAGCTTCAGCTGGGCTTCGCCTTGCTGGCTGGCGACCAGGTCTTTGGCGATGGTGACTTCGACGAGGTCGACGGCGGCGCTTTGCGCGACCTCTTTGAGTTGCGGGAGGGCGTCGGTCTTGCCCGTCGCGTGTTTGGCCATGGCGGCGTAGAACTTGGCTTCGGTTTGCTGAGCGGTGCCCCTGGCGGCCTTGATCAGTGCGTCGTCGTCGAGGCGGCCGCGACCCCAGGCACGCAGCATCGCGGGCCAGCCGGAGGCGTCGCTGATGGTGGCGAAGGCCTCTTCGGCGGTGCCGTCGCTGGGCATGTTCAGCTGCTTCTCGAGCAGGCGCAGCCACAGGGCGACGTAGATCACGTCTTCGTCGGCGAGCTGCGCGTCGACGGCTTGGCGCACGGCGTCGCGCGCGGCCTTGATGTCGCGGCGGGTGAGGGCGCGGCGCGAGGAGTCGATGACGGTGGCGGTGAGCTGGTCGAGATCGGAGGCGGAAGCGTCGTAGGCGCGTTGGGTGGCGCGGCGGACGGCGTCGCGGTCGTCGTAGTTCTCGAGAACGCGGGCGAGTAGGCGTTCGGCGCGGGCTTGCTCCTGGTCGCTGCGGGCGAGCTCGCGGGCGTCGAGGGCGCGCGTGAGGGCGTCGGAGAGCGCCTCCTGAGCGGCGGAGGCGCTGCCTAGGTCACGCTGAAGCTGGAAGATCTGAAGCTGGGCCTCGGCCTCGTTGAGGGGCTCGGCGTTCTTCTTGGCGAGCTCGGCGACGGCGCGCAGGGTTTGCAGCGCCTCTTTCTTGGCGCCACGCTGGCGGTCGATGGCGGCGAGCGTGTTCAGCGACTCGTGCGTGGGCTCTTCGCTGACGGCGGCTACGAGGTGCGGCCGTGCGCGCACGAGGTCGCCGGCGCGGGTTTCGAGGGCGCCCATCACGTACTCGAGCCGGCCGGCGGTCGGGCGCGTTTGACCGAGGAAAGGCTTTTGGCGGGCGAGCGTCAGCATCGGCTCGGACGCGGCGAAGATGCGCCGGGCGGCTTCGATGTCGCCGGTTTCGTCTTCGGTGACGATGGCGCGCAGCACCAACGCCAGGGCCCAGCTGAGCTCTTCGACCGAGGACTTGTCGCTGACGTTGCGGGCTAGCAAGAGCGGGGTAGCCTCGGACATGCCGAGTTCGAGCAGCATCACCGAGATCGGCATGGTGCCGCGGAACGACTGAGGTTCGCTGCGGTACAGGCCGACGGCGGCGCCCCAGGCCGCCCCGCGCGCGAGGTCGGGATCGATGGCGGTTTCGGGCCGTTCGTTGGCGACAGCCGCGTCGACCAGTCGGAACAGGTCGGCCCAGGCTTCCGGGTTGTCGTCGTCAGCGGCGGCTTCGAGGCGATCGCGCAGGCCGGGTGGCACCACGCGCGTCAGGTCGCCTTGCTCGAGCGCCGCCAGGGCGCCGCGGGGATCACCGTGGCGCAGGTAGAGCGACGCGATCACGGCGCCGCCCGTGCGCACGGCCCGGTAGGCTTCGACCGCCTCGTCGCGTTCGAAGCTGGAGCGGATCGGGCCGTCGCCGGTGGTCAGCGCAGCTTGCATCCATTCGATCGTGCGATCACGAGCGCTTTCGAGGGTTTTCACGCGGGCATCGACCAACGCCTGCTGCGTGGCGGCGCGCTGATCGGCGCCAGTGGCTTGCATCTTTCCCTGGCTCTGGGTCGCGCCGCGAAAGTCGCGCATCGCCTTCAGATGCTCCTGCACGTCGGTCTTGGTCTTGCCGGCGGGCAGCAGCGACTCGAGCATGCCGTACAGAGCCAGCGCCCGGCCTTCGTTGCCCACGCGGGCGGCTTCGGTGGCGCCGTAGTGCAGGGCTTCGGTGCAGCAGGCGAGCGTCGTGAGCTGGAGCTCCCCGGCCCGCATCAGGTAGAAGGCTCCGTTCAGGGTTTGTAGGGCCGCTTCGGTGTGCCCAGCCTTGAAGCGGGCGGTGGCTCGCTCCATCTGGTGCTGAACGACGCCGGCCAAGAGATTGTTGCGTTCAGCGCTGGGCTGTCCGTCGGTGAGCAGCCGCTCGAGGTAGCCCGCGAACTCTTTGTCGCTGACGGGGACCGGATGCACCGGACCCTGAAGTGCGTCCGCTGTGGTGGCGGGCTGATTCGCGCCCGCGCCGCCACACGCCGGTACGCACACCAGCAAGGCGGCAATCAGACCAAGGACTCGCATTTCCGGGAAGTCTACTCAGGTTGACTGAGAGTGCACACTGCCGTTTCTCCGCCGAACTGCGGGTCGGACGTGCCGGCTCGGATCCTCGGACGCGCGGCTCGGACCTAGGATGCGTGGCTCGGACCTAGGATGCGTGGCTCGGCCGCCAGGAGGCCTGGGCCCGGGCTCGCCCGGCCTCGGGCTCGCCCGGCCTCGGGCGTGCCTTTGGCCCGGTCAGAAACCCATCTCGGCGGTGAGGCGAGCGCCCTGGATGTCTTCGAGCCGCCCACCGAGTGGCTTGATGTAGCTGAGGTTCACCTTCAGGAACTCGAAATCGTAGCCGAGCCCGGGCTCCAGTACCCAATTGAATGCCGAGGGAGGCGTGGCTTGGGAGACGCGCTCGATTTCGTCGATGATGTCGATGCCCAGCCAGGCATCGAGCCCGATCCACAGGCCTGCCCAGGGGTTCCAGCCAGCGCCGACCTCCGTGATGCTACGGAGCGCGACGGGATTGTACTTGTATTCCTGAATGTCAGCGTCGTTGCCGGCGGGGAGCTCCCCTTCGGTTTCCAGAGCGCCCCGGATCTTCGGAGCAGCGACGAACTTGGTGCTGACGTGAAAGTTATACGTCAGGCGTTGTCGCAAATACCCCACGCCCACTTTCACCGGGACGCGGCCCACGTAGTAGAGCTCGCTATCGTGCCAGCCGGTGCCGGCGTCCATCGTGCGGTTCACCATCGCCTTAGCGGCGGCGGGGTGGTCGGCGCTGGTGGGATCGGGATCGCCTTGGGCGAACGGGATGCCCAGCCCGAAGTCGATCGGGATGAACACGCCGGGGGAGAGGCGCTTGCGGTATTGACCGATGACCTCCGGGTTGCCGAGCGCGTTGCTCGTCCCATCGAGCGGGATCGTATACATGCGCATCGTGTTTTCGAAGTCTGCCCGCGAAAACGGGATGCGCAGGCCGAGGCTGAACTCCGGCTTCACGTCGTACGTGCCTCCGATGACGAACCCGTAGGCGGTGACGTTCTCGTCTTCGCTCCAGACAGGCTGGTAGTCGGGATCCGGCGGCGTGCCCCAGACGGCCAAGATGTCAGCGAAGACGTTGATCTTCTTGCGGGGGATCTCTTCGATCACGTCGGGCTTCGTCTTCTTCTTCGTGGTCGCCTTGAGCTTTCCCGTCTTGCCCTTCGGAGTGAACCGGCCGTCGTCGCTCGTTTCCTCATCTACGGGATCGCCGCCCTCCGCTAGCGAAGGGCCGGCAGGCTCCTTCTTGTTGTTCTTTTTACCGCCCTGGGCGGTGGCTTGAACCGAGAAGGAAAGAGCCACTAGAGCAGCGGCCAAGCTGTATCGCATTACTCGTCTCCGTGAGATGTTTGGGGCTTGGAGAACTTCCGCGTCCCCAGCATGAGCGGCCGGACGTTAGCACGCGGGGCCCTGGGCGTGAGTCCAAGTTTTTGGGCGACTGGATCCAGTAACAGAGCATATTTTTGCCGCAAGTTGTCACCCACTGCGCAGTTCTTAGGACCGAGGGCCTGGACCTCTGGTAACTTTCGGATGGCTAATCAGGCATGAACCCCGACGTTCGCGACACACCTACGCGCCTCGCCGAATTCGAGATCATTCGGCGGTTGGGGGTTGGCGGTATGGCAGAGGTGTTCCTCGCCAAGAAGCGCGGAGCAGAAGGCACCTACAAGGTGCTGGTCGTCAAACGCGTGTTACCCTCGCACGGCTCCTCGCGACGCTTTCGCGCCATGTTCGCGGAGGAAGCGCAGCTGGCGACGCGGCTGAATCACCCCAACATCGTCCAGGTCTACGAGTTCCAGGATTACGGTGACGAGGGGCAACTGCTCAGTATGGAGTACGTCGAGGGGCCCGACCTCAGGCGCTTGAGCCGCGCGGCGCGCGCCAAGGAGGCCCGCTTGCCGCCATATGTCGCGGCCTACATCGTGGGTGAGGTCGCGAAGGGGCTGCACTACGCGCACGAGCGCAAAGACGAAGGCGGCACACCACTCGACATCGTGCACCGCGACGTATCGCCGCAAAACATCCTGCTGAGCTATGAAGGCGGCGTCAAGATCGCCGACTTCGGTATCGCGTCGGCGAACCTGTTCCGCGAAGAGCCTGGCGTGCTGAAGGGTAAGACGGCTTTCATGTCGCCGGAGCAGGCCCGCGGCGAACGCGTCGATCGCCGCACCGACATCTATTCGCTCGGCGTGGTATTTCACGAGCTGCTCGCCGGGCGCCCGTTGCACACGCTGGAGGACGAGAAGGAGCTGCTCTCGGCGGTGCGCAGCGGCCAGGTCGAACCGCCCAGCACCTTCGCGCGCGGTGTGCCGGGCGATCTCGAGGCGATCGTGATGCGGGCGCTCGAGCGCGACCCGGAAGCTCGCTTTCAGACGGCGCGCGATCTGGCTACCGCCGTGACGCGGGCCTTGTTCCACAAACAAGAGGTGGTCGACTCGCACGTCCTCGAGAACGTCATCGCGGAGTTCGTCGGGGCCGAACGCGTCCCGCTCGACGCGATGACGAGCGGTCATGGATCTCAGCACGGTAGCAGCCAAGGCTCGGAGTCCGTGCTCGGTCCCACGATCGGGACGGGTGAAGACACGGGGGTCGGGCAGGGGCACCACGTCGCGCGGGGGCGCAGCGCCGGGAAAGAGGTGCGCCACGTCGCCGTGATCCAGCTGGCGTTCCACGGCCTGGACGCTCTGATCGATGCTGCGGGTCGCGGGGCCGCCGTGCAAGCCCTCGATCAGCTGCGGTCGACCATCGAAGAAATCGCGTTCAAGCGCAACGCGCGTTTGTCGTGGCAGCAAGCAGCGCCTGGCGATCTGGCGGCACAGATGGCGTGCGCGCGCGTCGTGGTCGGGCTCAGCGCCAACCCTGCGCGCGCGGCTGCCGACTCTGTCTGGTTCGCGGTGGACGTGCACGAAGTCATATCTGCAGCGAGCGGCGACTTGCCCGTCAAGCTGCGCGTCGGTATCGGGATCGTGCGCGGCATCGCCGTGGGTGAACGCGACAAGGCGGGCAACCTGATCCATCACACCCTACGCCCGCCGGCGTTTTACCTGGCGGAGCTGCTCAGCCGTGAGGCAGGGGCGGGTGTGAGTTTGGTCGCCGGTGGCCTGTACCGGCTCGTGCGCAAGGATTTCCTCTGGGGCGACGCTCCCACCATCGATATCCCCGACGCCGAGCGGCGCGCGCTGCCCCGCAACATGCGCATCTACTCGCTGCTGCGCCCGCTCACCCGCGAAGAAAAGCTGCAAGAAATGGCGCTCGCGCCCACCGATCTGATCGGTCGTGACGCCGAGCTCGCGGATTTGCACGCTGGCTACTACAGCGTCGTCGGAGCCGGCGCGGTGCAGGGGCAGGCCACGGCGCGTGTCGTCTCGGGCGAAATGGGCATCGGGAAAACGGCGCTGGTTTCGTCGTTCCTGAGTGAGCTGCCGCCGGACGCGCGCATCCTCAGGGTCGAGTGCTCGCCCGCCAAGAGCGAGGTCCCGCTGGCGACCATCAACGAGTTCGTGCGCGAGTTGACGGGCACCAAGCCCGGTCAAGCGCTCGACATCGCGCGCCAGCGCATCGCCGACGCGCTCGACGCATCCGCGACCGAACGCGACGGCGCCGAGATCGTCAACCGGCTCGCCGAGCTCTCGACCGGTCGAGTCGCGTCCGTGATGAGCGAGGCCGACGACGTTCACAATCGCTACCTCATCACCACCGGCCTTTCGCGTTTCTTCGCGCGCGCAGCGTCGCAAGCGCCGCTGGTGGTGCTGGTGGACGGGTTGCAATGGTGCGACCGGGCCAGCTTGGAGCTGATCAGCGAGCTGGTGCGGAACTTCGGGACGCTTCCGCTGTTCACGATCCTGGTGACGCGCCCGGAAGAACGCGTCGACCCATACGTGCGCGGCTTGGTGCGCATCGAGATCAAGGGGCTTTCCAGCGACAACCAGATCCGGCTGTTGCAGGCGCGCTTGGGCGTCGGGGCCAGCGTGGCTCAGGTCTGCTCGGACTTGCTGCCGCGCGCCGCAGGTAACCCATTCTTCTTGCTAGAGATGGTGGATGCGTTGCTCGAACGCGGCCTGCTCGAAATTCGCGAAGGTGCGGGCAATTCGCACGAGCTCGTGCGCGTCGAGCGCCCCGACGAAGCGGCGGACGGGCTGCCGTCGACGCTCGAGCAGCTCATCGCCGACCGGCTCAGCGAATTGCCCGACGCAGAGCAAGCGGTCATCGATTGGCTTTCGGTTGCCGGCGGTCCACTCAGCGACACCGATCTCACCGTGCTGAACGGCGAGCAGAGCGCGGAGGCCGTGGCGCGCCTGTGCGCGCGCGGCCTGTGCGACTACAACGAGCAGATCGTCGACGTGCGTCATCCCTTGACGCGTGACGTGGCGTATCGGCTGCTAGGGCGTGAACAGCGCGCGAAGATGCACGCTGCGCTCGGGGTGTACCTGGCGAAGACACCGCTCGGCAAGGGGCTGACTGCGGCGGTGGTGGCGCGGCATCTAGCCCGCGGCGATCGCCGGCCCGAAGCTGCCAAGCTGTATCTCGAAGCTGCACAGGCGGCCCGCGCGAACTATCAGACGCGACTCGCCACGCGCTGTTACCGGCGCGCGATCGCGCTGCTCGACGACGACGACCTGCGACTGCTCGAGGCGCACGAAGCGATGGAGGCCATCTGTCGCAACCGCGGCCGCTGGCGCGAGCGCCGCAAACACCTGAGGGCGCTCAGGCAGCTGGCGAAGCAAAGCCAGAAGCCCTTCTGGGTCGCCACGGCGCTCTTGGGTACTGCGCGCTTCGAGTTCGACGCGGGGCACCTGGCGCGCGCGTTGAGCTCCGCGCAGCGCGCCGAGCGCGTGTCCGCTTCCGCCGAGGCCTCCTACATTGCTGTGGAGGCCCAGGCGTTGACCTCAGAAATTCTTCGTGATCTCGGGGATATGCAAGGGGCGCTCGCCGCCGTGGACCGCGCGCTGAACACCGCCTCCGGCGGTGACGTCAGCGTGCGGCTGCGAGCGGAAGTGCTGCGCTCGCGCGGGACGCTGTTGCGCCGCATGGGACGCGTGCACGAATCGGTGCAGGCCCACGCCGAGGCGATCGCCGTCTTCAAGAAGGTGGGTGCGCGCCGGCTGGAAGCTCAGGCGAAGAGCTCGCTTGCTTTCGCGATGTACGTGCTCGGCAAGTTCGAGGACGGCGTCGCCTTGGCGCTCGACTCGATTCAGATCGATCTGGCGATCGGCGGCCGCTTTCAGATCGCCAGGACCTTGAGCAACATCGGCCAGTGCTACGCCGGGCTGGGCGATCTCGAACGCGGGCTCGCTTACCTGAAGCGCGCGCGCGAGGCGCACGAGCGTTACGGCGATCAAGATTCGCGCGCCGACACGTTGCTGGCGACCGCCGAAGTGCTGATCGAAGCCGGAGACAGCACGGGCGCGGCGGTGCTCGTCGGTGACGCCGGGGCCCTGACGCAGGTGACGGGCAGCGCTTACGATTCCATTCACGAAAAGATTCTGCGTGCGGTCCTCTCGCGCATCGCGGGTGACTCTGGTACCGCGGTGATGAAGGCGTTCGAGGCGCGGCAGGCCGCGGAAGCTCAGGCTTACGTGGCCTTCCACTTTTACGCCATGGCGGTGGAGGCGGTGGCGCGCGTCGAAGTGGGTGAAGTGCACACGGGCATCTTGCTCGCGACCACTGCCATGGGCGCGATCGAAACCCTGCAAGGCTCGGAATACGGGCTGCAAACGCGGTCTTTGTGCTGCGAAGCCTTGCGGCGCGCGGGCTCTCCCCAAGCGGACGAAATGCGTACGCGCGCCGGCAGATACGCGAGCGCCCTGCTCGAGGGCATCCGGGATCGTCAGTTCCGTGCGATGTTCGTCAATCGCATCCCCGTCGCCGATGTGCTCGCGGAGCAACGCCCGAGCGAACGTATCGAGCCATAGTGAGCACGGGCCCGTGGCTTGCTCGACCCGGCCAATTGCCGTTCTGGCGGGTGTTGCACTCGGCGCAGCGGTGGCTCGAGCGATGGACCTTCTACCGGATCGCCCGAGACGATTGAGGGATCAACAGTTCGACAGGGCGTCTTCCAGCTCGCCGAGCGCTTTGAAGTCGCCGCGTTTCTGGGCGATGGTGATGCCTTGTTCGAGCCACTCGCGCGCGTCGGCAGCGCGACTGCTTTCGAGGAGCATCTGACCTGCCATCAGATACATGGCGATGTACTCGGGGTCGTTGCTGCGCAGGGTTCGGAAAGTGGCGAGCGCTTCGTCCACGCGCCCCAGCTTTCGGTATTCCATCGCAAGGCCGTACCAGGCAAAGGCTTCGGCCTGACCCGAACTGGTGAGCTTTTCGAGCATTTCTAGACGCTTGTTCATGGAGTGCTTTCGGGGGCCAGTCGCCCGGCGGTGTCAGCCGGGCTGGAGAAACTCGGCGAGGATTTGTTTGGTGCCGAAGCGCGGGAAGCGCGCGGTGACTTTGGGGTTGTCCCCCGGTTCGACCTGCTCGACGATGCCCCGTCCGAAGCGCTTGTGGCTCACCTTCATGCCGGGCCGCAGGCGCACGCCGCCCTCTTCGGAAGGCACGTCGTCGAAAGCGTCGGCGTCGACGAAGCGCTCACCCGGCTGGCGCAGGGCGCCTGGACGACCCGAGGGATAGCGTGACGCAGGTGGCGGCCGCGACGGCGGGTAGGCGGGGTTGAAGCTGCCGAGCCGCGGGCGCGGCGAGAAGCCTCCTTGACGTTCGATGACTGCTTCCGGCAGATCGGCGAGGAAGCGGCTGGCGGCGAGGTAACGGGTTTGGCCGAACAGATTGCGGATCCCCACATGGCTGATGTTCAGCTTTTGGCGGGCACGCGTCACGGCGACGTAGGCGAGGCGGCGCTCTTCGTCGAGTTCCTCGGGTTCGGACGCGTCGAGCCCTTTGTAAGGGAACACCTCTTCTTCCATACCCGTGAGCCAGACCGTGTCGAACTCGAGCCCCTTCGCGCTGTGAACCGTCATCAGCGACACGCTGGGGACGTCGCGCATGGTATCGACGGCCGCGACCAGCGAAACGCGCTCGAGGTAGCCGCTGAGCGTTGCCTCTTCACCCACGGCTGCCGCGTCCTGTTCGTACTCTTGCAGCGACCCGACGAGTTCTTCCAGGTTCTCGAGGCGGGCGTCGGATTCGGCGGTATCGGCGTTACGCAGAACTTCGCGGTACTGTGTCAGCTCGAGCACGCGGTCCGCCAGCTCGCTCGGGCGGAGTTGCTCCTTGAGCGCGCGGAGCTCTTCGATCAGGTCGCGAAACGCCGCCAGCTTCTTTTGCGCAGCCGATCCGAGTTCGCCGCGGGTGAGGCAGGCTTCGACGGCGTCGTAGGCGCTGAGCGTGGACTCTTGCGCCGTCTCGAGCACCTTTTCGACGGTTTTTCCGCCGATGCCACGCGTGGGCACGTTGATGATCCGAAGCAAGTCGGCGTCGGAAGCGGGGTTGTCGAGCAGCCGCAAATAGCAGAGCACGTCCTTGACCTCGGCGCGCTCGAAGAACTTCATGCCTCCGATGATCTGATACGGCACGGAGCGCGCGCGCAGCGCTTCCTCGAGCACGCGTGACTGCGCGTGCACGCGGTAGAATACCGCGAACTCTTTCAAGTCGACGCCCTCGTTCCTGGCCCGCTGAATCGCGCTGGCGACCCAGGCCGCCTCGTCGCGTTCGTCTTGCCCGTAGCGCACGGTGACCTTCGCGCCCGGTCCTTCTGCCGTCCAGAGCTCTTTCGGCTCGCGCTGCAGCGCCGGCTCGATGACCCCCAGCGCGGCTGCGACGATGTTGGCCGTCGAACGATAGTTCTGCTCCAGCTTGACTACCTTTGCGTCCGAGAAGTCCGTCTGGAAACCCCGGATGATGCGCACGTCGGCGCCGCGCCAGCGATAGATCGATTGGTCGTCGTCGCCCACGACGCACAGGTTCCGCGTGCGAGCGCTCAGCGCCCGAACCAAGCGATACTGCACCTGATTGGTGTCCTGGAACTCGTCGACCAGCACGTGTTCGAAGCGTTCGCGCAAGAGCCGGGCGGCGCCGCTCTTCGGATCTTCGCTGAGGCGCATGGCCTTGAGCAACAGGTCTTCGAAATCGACGGCGTTCGCGAGCGACAACGCGCGCTCGTACACCTCGTACAGCATTTGCAAGGTGGGGTCGAACCCACGTTCTCGACCCGATTCGCCGGGGCCCTTCGCCTCTTGCTTCTCTTTGTGGATCTTCGAGAGCACGAAGCGCGGTGGATACATCTTCTCGTCGATCGCCTGCTCCTTCAGAATGCGGCTCATCACCGCTTTCTGATCGGCGTCGTCGTAAATCACGAAGTTCGGCGAGAGGCCCGCGTCCACGGCATGGCGCCGCAGCAGGCGTGCGCAGATCGAATGGAACGTACCGACCCACAGATCCCGAACGATGTCCTCCCCCGCCAGCTTGACCAGCCGTGCGCGCATTTCGCCGGCGGCTTTATTGGTGAACGTGACCGCCAAAATGCGATAAGGTGCCACATGGTGCGTGGCCAGCAGATTGGCGATGCGATAGGTGATGGTTCGGGTCTTACCGCTGCCTGCCCCCGCGAAGATGAGCAGCGGCCCGTTCGTGTGGGCTACCGCTTCGGCTTGGGGCTGGTTCAGTTCGTCCATGGGTTGGGCAGTGGCGTCGACCGCGTCTGGCTTTAGCGCTTCGACGCCGCACCCACAAGCGGCAAGCTCCGGCGAAGGTCAGGTTGGGGCCGCCGTGCCTGATCGCGAGGATGATTGGCGCGGCGGCGCGTCGCCCCACGTGCTCCTGTTGCCCAGCGCCGAGTTGTTCCTGGCGCCCGCCGCGTGCGCGTGTTGCCTGGGAGTCGCGGCACAGTCGCTCGTGGTGCGCGGGGGTGCTGGCGAAAGCGTGTCCGTGAACTATTGTGAAGAGTGCTTGCGGCATGCTTCGGCGGCGCGCACACGGACGTTGTCAGCCTGCCTCGCTTCGCTGATCCTCGGGGTCACCGTGGCGCTGGCGACGCCGGTGGTGCTGCCGAGCGTGAGCGCGGGTTGGTTGATCTTCGCCGCGCTCGGCCTGGCTAGCGCACCGATCGCGCTGGCGATCGTCTGGCGGCGGCAGCCTGCCGTCGGACACGCTTGTCGCGGCGAAGCCGTGTGGTGGTGGAAGGCCGAGCGGCTCTATTGCGAGAACGCCCGCTACGCCCGCGGTGCGGCCCGCAGCAACCGGCTCGACCTCGTCCCCGAGCGACCCCTGCTGCCGCGCTTCAGCTCGTGGTATCTGGTTGGCCCGCTGACGACACTCATCGCGTTGCCTGCTTCCATCGTCTTCAATACGGCCACGCTCCGGGTGTTGAACCTCACCGATTCGGAGTTCACACTGCTCATCGACGGTCGTGTGTTGGGCAAGGTCGAACGGACCAGCGCCGAGAGCCCCGAGGCGGGGCGTGAGTTTCGCTTGGGTGCCGGTTCGCGCCGCCTCGGCGCAATCTCACGGGAGGGCAGCTTGCTGTTCGAGCGCGAGGTCGTGCTGGTGGGGGGGGCGCAGCACCTGTACGCCCCGGCGAGTCCCGACACTTGCTTTTGGTTGGAATTCACCAGCTACGGACGTCAGAAGCCGGTTGGACCGCCCCGTGTGGAGCTGGCGCGGGGGGTCGGGTTCTGGGCCCTGCGTGAGTCCGTCGATACCTGGTTCGCGCCAAGCCCGCTGCCGGCGCTGGACGATGACCGCTCGAGCGGAGGACGTCTGATCGCGCTGCGGCAGGCGCCTTGCGCCGCCGGTGCGCCCCCCTGAATTCCAGAAATCGCGGGTTCTCTTAGACCTAATTGCGCAAACCCGCGCTGGATCTCCGGGGGCGTCGGATCGCGAGTTGGCAAGCGGCCTTCCGTGGTTATACTGCGCCCGTCGTGTCCGAAGACGTTACCGAACCCAAAGAAGACTCCCCCACTCAGCGAGCCGAAGAGCCAGACGCGGGAACCCCCGCCGCGGCAGACGCGGAAGCAGAAGGCGGTGCCGAACGAGTGGAGGCCGAGGCCCGTGATCCCCTCGCCGAGGCTCTCGAGGAAATCAAGCGCACCCGCGATCAGCTGCTGCGCACGGCTGCAGATTTCGACAACTTCCGCAAACGCAGCCGGCGTGAGGTGAGCGAAGCTGGCGAACGCGGGCGCGAAGAAATCTTGAAAGAGCTGCTGCCCGTCTTCGACAATCTCGAACGCGCTGCCGATCACGCCAAGGGCGCCACCGAAGTGGGCGCGCTCGTCGACGGAATCGAGCTGGTGATCAAGCAGTTCGTCGACACACTCGCCAAGATCGGGGTCGAAAAACTCGACGCTCGCGGGCAAGCCTTCGATCCTTCCGTGCACGAGGCGATTCAGCAGCTCGAGACCGACGAGGTAGCTCCGGGCAGCGTCGCGCATCAGGTGCAATCGGGTTACAAGATGGGAGGCCGGTTGGTCCGCCCCTGTATGGTCGTCGTCGCCAAGGCACCGACCGTCCAATGAACTTTGCCGGCCTGACTCGCCGGGACTGCAGCGTCGAGTTGGCGGAGCTCGTCGCGCTCGTATCGGCCGCTTAGTCGAAAATACGGGGTGACTCAACCCCTCGTCGAAATCGGAAACGACGCGCCGGATCGCGGCGTTTCGCCGCTGTTCGACAGGGCCTCTCTAGCGTTCAGTTGTGCGCCTACCTGCTCCTACTGCTGCGCGTTCCGCACTGCACGTTAGCTTCGCGTTAGGCCCCGCGAGGGGTTATGCTGGTCGCTCGATGGGCAAGGTCATAGGTATCGATCTCGGCACCACTAATTCGTGCGTCACGATCGTCGACGGCACCAATGCCAAGGGCGAGCCGGAGGTGACCGTCATTCCCAACGCCGAAGGCGCTCGCACCACGCCGTCCATCGTCGCGTTCACCGCCAAGGGCGAGCGCCTGGTGGGGCAAGTGGCCAAGCGCCAAGCGACGACGAACCCAGAAAACACGGTGCACGCCGTCAAACGTTTGATGGGTCAAAAGGTCGATCTGCCCGAGGTGCAGAAGCAGACTGCCAGTGTTTCCTACGAGATCGTCCCACACACCAACGGGGATGCCTGGGTGAAGGTGCAGGACAGGCTCATGTCTCCACCCGAGATTTCGAGCATGATCCTGCTGCAGATGAAGGAGATCGCGGAGACCTATCTGGGCGAGAAGATCGAAGAGGCGATCGTGACGGTGCCTGCGTACTTCGACGATGCGCAACGGCAGGCCACCAAGGATGCGGGCGCCATCGCCGGGCTCACCATCAAGCGCATCCTGAACGAGCCCACGGCCGCTGCGCTGGCCTATGGACTCGACAAGCGCCAGGCCGAAAAGATCGCTGTCTATGACCTTGGCGGCGGTACGTTCGACATTTCGGTCCTCGAGATTGCCGGAGGAGTCTTCAACGTCAAGGCCACCGGCGGTGACACGCATCTGGGCGGCGAAGATTTCGACGTGCGGCTGATCGACAAGCTGGCGGACGAGTTCAAGAAGGTGCATGGCGTCGACCTACGCAAGGACCGCATGAGTCTTCAGCGGCTTCGCGAAGCCGCGGAGAAAGCCAAGCACGAACTTTCGTCTTCGCTGCAAACCGAAATCAATATCCCGTTCATCGCGACGGGACCCACGGGGCCGTTGCACCTCGAGCGCGCCCTGAAGCGGAGCGAGCTCGAGATCCTGACCAAAGATCTGATTCAGCGGACCATCGATGCGTGTCAGGCGGTGATGAAAGAAGCCGGCCTTTCGCAGCGCGACATCGACCAAGTCGTGCTCGTGGGCGGGATGACGCGTATGCCTGCCGTGCAAAAAGCGGTCAGGGTGCTGTTCGGCAAAGATCCGAACAAGGGCGTCAATCCCGACGAGGTGGTGGCCGTGGGTGCAGCGATTCAGGGTGCGGCACTCACGGGCCAGATCGACGAGGTGCTGTTGCTCGATGTGACCCCGCTCTCGATTGGGGTGGAAACGGGCGGTGGCGTGTTTACCAGGCTCATTCCACGCAGCACGACGGTCCCCACCGAGAAGAGCGAAGTCTTCACCACCAGCATGGACAACCAACCGTTCGTACCGATCCACGTGCTGCAAGGCGAACGCGAAATGGCCGGCGACAACCGCAGCCTCGCTCGCTTCGAGTTGACGGGTATCCCGCCGGCACCGCGGGGCGTTCCCAAGATCAAGGTGAGCTTTCGTGTGGACGCGAACGGCATCCTGTCGGTGCAGGCGACCGACCTCGGTACCAACCGCTCGCAATCGGTGAGCGTCACCCCGGCGAGCGGCTTGAGTCAGGCGGAGGTCGACTCCTTGGTGCGCGAAGGCGAGCAGTTCAAAGAGGCCGACGAGCTTCGCCGCGAGCTCGCAGAGCTGAAGAACCAGGCCGAGACGCTGATCTACACGACGGAGCAGGCGCTCGAAGCCTACGCCGATCTCCTTCCTCCCGAGAAGGTCGACGGCGTCCGGGACGGGGTTGCGACGCTGAAAGTCATGCTGGAGAGCGGGGCAGACCTAGCATCGATCCGCGATTGCTATGCGAGTTTGGAGAACGCGACGTACGAAATTGCCGAAGCCATGTACGGGGGAGAGAACGACAAAGGCGCCGCGTCCTAGTGTCCTGTCTCCATGATTCGCATCGAAAATTGCGCGGCCGGCCTCTACGAGGCCGCGCAATTTTCGGGCTCTGGAATCGTATTGAGATCAAAGAAAGCGTCGTTGATTTCGTGTGGCGAATCGCAGATTCACCACACTCGCGGGTAATCGTGCGTGACTGAGTACGGTCGCTACCAGCTCTTCGAGTGCATTGGGCAGGGGGACCTGACGGAGGTGTTCAGGGCCAAGCGCTATGGGGTCGAAGGATTCGAAAAGACCCTCGTCGTGAAGCGCCTGCTCGATCACTGGGCTCGCGACGAGGTGTTCGTCAGTCGCTTCATTCGCCAGGGACAGCTGGCGCTGCGGTTGAGCCATTCCAACGTCGTGCACGTGCTCGACCTGGGTGAGGTCGAGCTGGCTTCGGGCAAGTCGTATTTTCTGGCGACGGAGCTGGTTTCCGGCGTAACGCTGGCGGAGTTGCTCGCGCTCGCACGCATCCGCGAGCGCCCGTTCGCGCTGGAGATGGCGCTGCACATTTCCGCCGAGGTGTGCCGGGCGCTCGATCACGCTCACCGGCGTCGAGACGCGCTAGGGGGATCTCTCAGCATCCAGCACGGTAAGCTCACGCCCGCGAACATCTTCATCAGCGACGAGGGCGAGGTGAAGGTCGCGGATTTCTGCACCGCAGCGCTTGCCGCCGGAGCGCCCGGCGGGGATGCAGGCGTCGTCCCCGACCTGCCGGCGCTCGGGGCCTTGTCGTACGAGATGCTGAAGCTCACCGCCCCACCCACGAGCGCACCTGCGCTCACCGGTTTCGGTCCACCGATCGACGACCTGATCGGTCGCTTGCTGCTGGGAGACCCTGATCTGGATGCTGCCGAGGCGCACGAGCAGATTCTGATGCACGCCTATGCCTGTCGCGATTGGGTGGGGGCCGAGCAGGTGGGTCAGCTCGTGAGCGAATGGCGCGCGACGACGCCCGCTCTACCGCAAGAGAGCTATCCGCCACCGCTCGTTGGCATCCCTTCTTCGGTGCCCCCGGCGGTTCAGCTCGACGACAAGAATACAGCGCAGGTCCTTGGAGATTTTCGCCCGTTCGTGGGACGCGCCGTCGAAACCAAGCAGGTCGGCATCCGGCTGGCGCAGGTGACGCGCCGTCAGTTGCAAGCCGTTGCCATCATCGGTGCCCCCGGCATCGGAAAGAGCCGGTTCATCCTCGAGCTGCGCCGTCGGTTGCAGCGAGGCGGTCTGAACCTGGCGTTTCACGTGGTGCGCTGCCCTGTGGGCGGTCGCCAGCAGGCGTACAGCGCGGTCGTTGCCATGCTGCGGGCACTGTTCGGAGTGGTGGGTGCTTCCAGCGTCGATCGTGAGTCGCTCGTGGTAGCTCTGCGCACGCTCGGATTGTCCGGTCCCAAGGCGGACGCGGTTTTGTGCGAACTCGGTGCCAGCCCGGAAACCGACTCGGCTGCGCCGCCGCTCAGCGCCGCGGTCGAGCAGATCTTTTCGCGTCTAGCCGACGATCGCATGCACGTGTTCGCTTGGGATGACGCGGACGAACTCGACGACCCGAGCGCGCAACTGCTGGCTGCGGCGTCGGAAGTGCTGGCGAACAAGCGCATCGCCCTGTTGTTTGCCGCGCGCAGTGCGCCGAGCGTGTTCGTGCGTGACATCGAGCCATTCGCGGAGATGCGCCTCGAAGGTCTCGACTCGAGCGCGCTGAGTCGCTTGGTCCAAGTGCGACTCGGCGTTCGCGAGGTGCCCGCTGAACTCGAAGATCTGGTGCGCAACCGCTCTTGGGGCAACCCGCTGTTCGCCGAAGAGATCTTGCGCGAAGGCGCGACGAGCGGGGCCATCGTCACCAGCGGAGAGAGCGTCGCGGCGCTCGACCTCGAGCGCATTGGCGCGGTTCCCGAGACGGTGGAGACGTTGCTCGCGAATCGAGTCAGGCGCTTGACCGACCTCGAGCTCGAGGCGTTGCGCCTGGTGGCGCGGCTCGACGAGTGGGCGGATGTCGAGCGCATCGCGCGTTCACTGCGCCTTCCGAGGGCGGAAGCCGAGGCCCTGCTCGCCAGTCTGGAGGACCGGACTTTGCTGGTCGTGGAACACGGGCGCGCGCGGCTGCCCACGCGCCTGATCGAAGAGGCGCTGCTCGTGGATGCCACTCCGGATCAGCGCGCAGCCCTCGAAGCCAGGGCCGCGGAGGCGTTGCTCGAAGATGGCGCCGATGATGCCCGCTTGTTGGAGCAAGCGGCGATCCGGATGGAGGCCGCAGGCGAGCCGGAGCGTGCCTCCGAAAACTACGAGCGCGCCGCCCGCGCTCGCGCCGAAAATGCGCGCCCGGAACGAACCATCCCGCTGATGCTGAAGGCGCTCGAGCTGATCCCGCTGGAGACGCGCTCGGCGGCCACGGTGCTCGCCGCCGTGCAACTGCTCGCGGATTCACCGGTCGGGGGCGAACCAGCGAAGCTGGTCGAAATGGTAAGGCGGCTCGCCGCACACCTCTTGGCTCGCCCGGACGTAGAGCGGGACACGCTGGTCGATGGCCTGCTCGATCTGGTGCGGATCCAGCGCGCCACGTTGCATTTTCACGAAGCCCAACAGCTGCTGCTGAAGACCCAGTCTCTCGCGAAGAAGCGTCCCGGGAAGCTTTCGAAGGTGCTGCTGCAGCTGGCGGATACTCAGCTCGCACTGGGGGACTTCGAGCAGGCGGTCGACACGCTGCGTCGCTTCGATCAGGTGGTTTCCCAGCCGCCGCAGGCCGAGCGCCACGAGGCGTTGGTGATTTCAGCGCACGCCCACGCGCAGAAGGGGGATCGAGCCAGGGCGCTGCAGCTGCTCGAAACTGCGGCCGCCCTCGATCAGCTGGCGCACGATGAAGCCCGCGCGCTCCGCCGGGCGCAGGTCCGCGCGCTGGTGCATGCCTTGAGCAGCGAGTGGCACGCCAGCGGTGCGGCCGCGACGACAGCCGCGAACTTGGCGCGTTCCCTCGGCAGACACCAGCAAGAGACGGCGTATCGGCACTACGAGGGCGAAGCGCTGTCGTATCTGGGCGAGTACCCGCGGGCCTACGCCGCGTTCCGGAGCTCGCTGGCCTTGGCTCGCGAGCTCGGCTCGCAGCGCTGGATCAACAGAAACCGCATGCTTCTCGCGTATCTGGAAGGCCGCGAAGACATCGCGCGCGCGCGGCAACGAGTCGGCGAGTGTCTGGTGCTGGCCGAACGGCGCCACGAAACACAGGACGTGGCCAAGGGACGCCTGCTCTTGGGCTTGCTCGAGCGGGCCGACATGAACGAGTCGGCGGCTGTGCGCGAGCTTCAGCTGGCGCGGCAGGTCGCGCTCGCGATCGGTCACCGCTTGCTCGTCGCCGAATGCGACGCCGCCCTGCAACAGCCGACTGCGCAGCCTTCCGCAGCGGAGGAGTTGGCCGCCGAGCGACCGCGCTGAAGCGCGGCGCAACCTGGCGCAGAGGGGCACGCTCTGGCGCTTTCATGTGGGCTTACCGTCCCGATTTTCACGCCCCGAGCGCTCATCCGTCCACGCATTCGCGGCACACCACTTGCTCTGCGAGCTCCCAGCTAAGGAGTTTGAGCATGGAAATTTTTCAACCTGAACCTTCGTCTTCCCGCCTGAGGCAGCTGTTGATCGCCGTACCGGCAGCCGCTGCGCTCCTGTTCGCCGCCACGACTGTGCACGCGCAAGAGTGTGCCGTTGATGCCGATTGCGCGCCCGGTTTCGAATGCGCCTGGGCTGGCGAAAGCAACTCGAGTGTGGGTGGTGGCCCCGGGCCGGTATGTGGCGACGACCACTGTGATGCCGGCGAGACGGAAGAGAACTGCCCTCAAGACTGCAGCCTGGACCGGACCTGCCAGGTCGCGTCCCAGCTCTGCAACGAAGACGAGGAATGCGCGCCCGGCTTCTACTGCGACGACGAGGGTGGCGGCGTGTCGGTGACCGGTACTTTGACGGGCAGCACGACGGGCGGCATGAACTACGATGGGACCTGCCAGCTGCTCGGAACCACCTCATCGGGTACCGATGGAGGGTCCGCGACCGACGGCGGCGCGGGAGCTGGTGGGGAAGAGACGACGGGTTCGGACGACGGGAATACGGGGGAAGGCCCCAGCTCCACAGGCACCACCGGGCTGGGCTCCGGCAGCGGTGGCGGCGGCAACGGGGGTCCGAGCGGCGGTGACGGCGGTCCGGTCAGCGGCAACGGCGGTCCGAGCGGGGGCAACGGCAACGGTCATGGGGGTGGTCACCACGGAGGCGGTCATGGCCACGGTCCCTGGAAGCCGGGCTGGCCAGGACATCCGGGCTGTTCCGTGGGCGCAGCGGGAACGCCGGCGGGCGGGTTGCTGGTGACCGCGCTCGCGGGGCTCGGTGCGGTCTTCATGCGCCGTCGTCGGAGCTAACGTTCGACGAATAGGTGGAGCGCGTCGCCCGGCACGCTCCACCATGGCTTTGGCGCGTGCTTGCCGCTACTTGATGGGAATGTCGCGGCAATTCGGGCAACCCATGCCGCCGCCGGGGCCGGTGTCGCAGTCCTCCGGTTCTTGCACGATGCCGTCGCCGCAGAAGGGACCGAGCTTGCACTCGGGCGCACACTTGCCGTAGCCGCCGTCGTTGACGCCGTCGTCGCATTCCTCGCCGAAGCTCAAGATGCCGTCGCCGCAGTCGGCTTCGCAATCACTGGGCGTGGCTTCGAAGCCGCTGAGCGTAAGCTTGTACGAAGATCCGCTCAGCCTGCGTTCGGCCTGGAACACGCTGATCTTGTAGACGTTGCCGTCGACCAACCCGAAGTCTGCGGCGGTGCTGTTCGACATGGCGGTGACTCCGTTCATTCGCCCGTCCGAGACATTGGAGACCACGGTGCCCGCGGCACCATCGATGGTGAAGGAGCCCGAGGCAGGCCCATGCACGCCACCCAGATCGACGACCAGCTTGCCGTTCAGGAACACCCACACGTCGTCATCGCCCAGAAAGTCGAGGGTCGCGTTGGTGTTCATGTCGTAGCGCAACCAGTACTGCACCTCGCTCGTGAAGTAGAAGTTGTGCAGGGGCGCGTCCGGAAACACGTTGCTTTCGGGAACCCAGGAGTAGCCGTATGCCGAGGGGATCAGCGCGGGTTCTGCGTTGGCGGTGGGGCCCGTGATCGAGTCGACGGGGAAGAACAGCGGGTTGCCGTCGAACCCGACCATCTCGCCCCCGAGACACCACTGGTTGGGGCTGTCGCTACAGGGCTTGCAGGTGGCAGCGCAGAGCTCCGTGCGTTCGTCGAGCTCGGGACCACAATCGGCTTCGCAGCTAGTGATCGCTGCATCGAGATCTGCGATCTCCGCTTCGACGGCTTCGACCTCTGCCTCGAGTTCCGCGACGAGCCCCGCGTCGGGCGGATTTTGATCCATGGCGTCGGCGAGATCGTCCTCCAAGTTGGCAAGTTCGCGTTCGAGATCCGTGCGCTCTTGTTGGAGCGAACCGCATTCGTCGGCGCACGGGAGTGGTGAGTCGAACAGGGGCGGCCCGCCGTTGATGGCCAGCTCTTCACACTCCATGGTGCAGGCAGCCTCGCTGTTTCCCGCGCGGACCTCTGTGCCCGGCGCGACGCCCATGAACTGTTCGCCCTCGGCGCCAAAGCGGTTGACGTAGCCGCCGGCGCCGTTGTCGAACAGCACCAGCTCGCTGATCAGGGCCTGGCTCAGCTCCGAATCCGCGTACCACTGGAGGAAGTTTTCATCACCCCTGAGGCAGCCTTCCTCTGCTATCGTGGCATCACCGATGCGCGGTCGCCCGTTTTCGTCCAGTTGAGCGGCGACCGCACCCAGCACCAGCGCGTCACACGCGGCGTTGTCGCCGAAGTCTGGATGAGCTTCGGAGAAATCCCTGAAAATGGCGGGCACACGCAGGATGCAAACGTCATTGATCTTCTCGCAAGTCGACTCCTGCGTACAGGTAAACCCAGTCTCGACGGTGCATGTCGAAGAACAACCGTCGCCGTCGACGACGTTGCCGTCGTCGCACTCCTCGTTGATCAACAGACCGTCGCCGCACTCCGAAGTGCACGACAGCCCCTCGCAGTTTGGCTCTCGCAGGCAGAGCGCCGTGCAGCCGTCGAAGGGTGCGGTATTGCCGTCGTCGCAAGCCTCAGCGCCTTCGGGCACGCCGTCGCCGCAGACGGTGGCGGTGCACGTGCTGGGGGTGCCTTCGCATTTGCTGCCGAGCTCGACGCGGCAACGATTGGAACAACCATCTCCGGACTCGAGGTTGGCGTCGTCGCATTGCTCGGAGGGGGCCACCACGCCGTCGCCGCAACGGGCGATCACGATGCAGGGCTTGCCAGGTTCGGCGCAGCTGAAGCCAGGCTCGAGCGCGAGGCAATTGGCGGTGCAACCGTCGCTGGATTCGAGATTGCCATCGTCGCAAGCTTCGTCCTCTGCCAACACGCCGTCGCCGCAGCCCGCAGGCACTGGATTATCTGGGTTATCGGGGAGATCGATGCCGCCGATGGTTGCAGATTGCACACCGCTCGGCCCACCGCCGGTCGTGGTGTTCCCGCCACTCCCGGTGCTGGTGGCGTTGGTCGGGCCGAAGTCGGAATTGGAGTCGTTCGCGGGCTCATCGGGGCCGCCGCCACTGCACGCACTCAAGCAGATCGAGAAACAAACGAAGTAACGCATGACGGGAGAATCTTGGCACAACAGCTCCGCATTGGTGGTGCTCCGCGTCCTCAAAAAATCAGAAGTCGTGTTTTCGGGGATGAGGTGAAGTGTTGCGGCGAAGGCGCATCCACAATGGAATCCGGATCGAGTCCTATGGCTTCGCTGCAAGAGTTCGCCTCGGCTACGAATCGAGCTTGCGAGGCCAGAACCCGCGTCTAAGCTCCCGGTTGCCGGCTCACTTGTCGGATCCCTACGAATGCAGGTTGGAAACGTTGCGAAAGATCTACGCGTGCAGGCTGGAAACGTTGCGAAAGATCTTGCTCTGCGCCTCGAGCGCTCTGCTGTTGGCTGCTTGTGGTGATGATGCTGCTTCGAATGGCGCACCAATCGGCGGTGTGGGATCGACCAATACATTGACGGGGGGTAGTCCGACGAACGGAGCTGCCACCATAGGTGGCGGCATGAGCTCGACGGGTGCGACGGACTCCACCGCGAGTGGAACCGGTTCCATGAGCGCTGCTACCACGTCGAGCGCGACTACCGGTGGCGTGACCACGGCGACCACGGGTGTGGCGACCACCGGTGGGGCGACGGCGGGTGGGGCGACGACCGCTTCGGTCACCACGGACGGGGTCGGCGGCAGTACCGCAGCGACGCCAACGTCGACGACAGGGAGCTCCGGGGGCATGGAATGGCTGCCTTCGTGGGCGACTTCGATTCAGCTGACCGAGGATCGCAACGCGCCGACCGAGAGCCTGGCCAACAGGACGTTGCGTCAGTTCGTGTTTCCCACCTACACCGGCGACGAGATCCGTATTCAGCTCAGCAACGAGAAGGGCACCGGACCGGTGGAGATCAGCAAGGTCCACATCGCGAAGGCCAACCCGCTCGGCAACGGAGCGATCGACGCCAGCACGGATGTCGAGTTCACTTTTAGCGGCAGCGCTGGCGTCACGATCCCGCAGGGTGAAACGGTGTGGTCCGATCCCGTCGCATTCGACCTGCAAGAAATGCAGCCTACCGCGGTGACGATGCTGTTCGGCGCTACCGTACCCGGCAACACAGGCATCACCGGCCACCCCGGGGCGCGCACCAACTCGTACGTCGCGACCGGCGACGTGGTGTCCGAGGCCAACATCACCGGCAGCAAGTACGAACGCTGGTATTTCATCAACGCCATAGAAGTGATGGCACCGTCGGAGGCTTTCGCGATCGTGGCGCTCGGCGACTCGATCACTGACGGCTACGGCATCCACGACGAGTTCAAGCGCTGGCCCGACTACCTGACCGCGGCCATCAACGCAGACGATGACCTCAAAGACCTGGTCTCCGTGATCGACGCTGGCAACGGCGGGAACGCACTGCTCGATGGTGACGGCTACATGGATGCGGGGGTCGACCGTGTCGCCCGCGACATCTTGGCTCGCCCCAAGGTAAAGCACGTGATCGTGCTGTTCGGGGTCAACGACATCCTCTACGGCACCTTCCCGTCCAGCGGTGCTCAGGGCATGGCCGACGACATCGTCGGCGGCTACCAGGACATCGTCGAGGCGTGCAGGGCGGCGGGCATCAAGGTATACGGCTCTCCCATTACCCCGTTCGGAGCCAACACCTCGGACAGCCAAAAGAACGACGCGCGCACGCTGGTGAATACGGCCGTGCGGGCCGGCGACATCTTCGACGAGGTCATAGACTTCTCCGCCGTGTTGCTGCAGCAGGGAAGCAATCCGGAGTCGATCCAGACTTCGATGAACAACGACGGCCTGCACCCCAGCGCTGCGGGCTACGAAGCGATGGGTAACGCCGTCGATCTCACGCTGTTCAAGTAAGTGGTCGAGCCGATCGAGTGCACGCTTGCGCGGGCCGTTCGCCGAGCGCCTGAAACAAGCGTACCAAGACCGCTGCTCGCCCTGGCGGTCGTGCCCGTGTTGCCCGAGTTTACGTTGGCGCGGGCCCCATCGTTAAATCTTCGGAGTGCTGGCGAAACCGCCGCAGCGCGATCGTGAACGCGTCGTTGCGATCGTGAGCGTGTCGCGACTCGAGCACGGGTTGGCACTGGTTTGCGCTGGCCAGCGTGGCCGTCGACGTTGACTCGTCGATACTCGCAACCTACCTTTGGTCTGATTTGTCCCCTCGTCGTTCGAGGTTGGGCTTGCGCTTCAGAAGGAGTACGGACGTGCGAACAAGGCGACGGTTGACGTGGGTGATGGGTGTCGCGCTGCTTTACGGGGCGACGGTCGCCTCGTGCACGAGCAGCAAGCAGTACGCTGACAGCGGAGACGAGGGCAGCGGAGGCGTCACCGCTGGCGATGGGTCCGCGACGGGCGCCGTCAATCAGCAGGCTACGAGCACAGGGGGCTCGGCAGGCAGCGGGGGGCTTGGTTCCACCAGTGCGAACGGAACGACCAGCAGCGGAGGAGCCACCGCCGCGACCGTCACCGGCGCTGGTGGCGACGTGGGCGGCGACTGCTCGACGGCCGATCCGGACACGGACGCTGATGGTGTGTGCGACAGTCAGGATATTTGCCCGGCCGGCAACGATCGGCTGGACGCGGACGCTGACGGCATTCCCGACGAGTGCGATAGCTGCCTCGCTGGCGACAATGGCGCCGATCAGGACGGGGACAGCGTTCCCGATGCTTGCGACGTGTGCGCGCAGGGAGACGATCGCGTCGACAGTGACGGCAACGGTGTACCGAACGCGTGTGACGAGTGCACGGGGAGTGACGAGGACGGTGATGCCGTCGCGGATGTCTGTGACGTATGCCCCGGAAGCGACGACGCTGCCGACGCGGACTCCGACGCCGTTCCGGACGGTTGCGACGTGTGCCCGGGTAGCGATGATCGAGCCGACGCCGACAGTGACGACGTCCCCGACGGCTGCGACGAGTGTGAGGGGAGCGACGACGACACCGACAGCGATGGCGACGGCGTGCCCAACGGTTGCGACGAGTGCGCGGGCAGCACCGAGGACGGCGACGACGACGGCGTTCCCGATGACTGTGACGTTTGCCCCGGAGACGACGATGCCTTGGATGCCGATGGCGACGGCGTTCCGAACGGCTGCGACGTGTGCGCCGGGAACGACGATAGCGCGGATGCTGACGACGACGACGTGCCGAACGGGTGTGACATCTGCTCGGGGAGCAATGACGCGGCCGATGCCGACGGCGACGCCGTTCCCAATGGTTGCGACGTGTGTGCCGGCAGCAACGACAAGGCCGACGCTGACGGCGACGGTGTGCCGGACGGCTGCGACACCTGTGCTGGAAGCAACGACGCCAACGATAGCGATGGCGACGACGTCCCGAATGGCTGCGACGCTTGCCCGGGTAGTGACGACGAGGCTGACGGCGACGGTGACGGCGTCCCCGATGGCTGCGACGAGTGCGAGGGTAGCGACGACAGCATGGATAGCGACGAAGACGGCGTCCCGAACGGCTGCGATTCGTGCGTGGGCAGCACGTCCGACAGCGACGGCGACGGCGTTCCGAACGATTGCGACGAATGCCCGGGCAGCGATGACGAAGCGGACGACGACGAGGATGGGGTCGCGAACGGTTGCGACGAGTGCCCGGGCAGTAACGACGAGGCGGACGCCGATGGTGATGCCGTGCCGGATGGCTGCGACGTGTGCGCCGGAAGCAACGACAACACCGATAGCGACAACGACGGCGTCCCGAACGGCTGCGACATCTGCTCGGGCAACGACGACAACGCCGATAGCGACAATGACGGCGTCCCCAACGGCTGTGACGCGTGTCCAGGTAGTAACGACGCGGCTGACAGCGACGGAGACGGCGTAGCCAACGGCTGCGATGTGTGTCCCGGCAGCAACGACAACGTCGACAGCGACAACGACGACGTTCCGAACGGCTGCGATGTATGTGCCGGTAGCAACGACAATAACGACAGCGATGACGACGGCGTGCCCAACGGTTGCGACATTTGTTCCGGGGGGGATGACAACGACGACGGCAATTCCAACTCCTACCCGGATGACTGCGAGGAGCTCGTTCGGATCAACGTAAAGACCGTGAGCGGCACACCGCAGCGCGGCTATCACCTGAATACATACGTGACGCACAGCGTCGGCAATACCCTGACCGGGACGATCCCAGGCGGCGAGTATCGGAGCTTCTTCGTGTTCGACTTGAGCGACATTTCCGCCGGAGCGGTGCTCGACGTGAAGCTGCGTCTGGAGCTGGAGCGTTGGGATTCCGCCGATGCCTCGGAGACCATGTCGGTCTGGGACGTGACCACGGCGATCGACACCGTCGTGAGCTCCAACGGCTTGTTCATTTTCGACGACCTCGGCTTCGGTGACTCGTACGGCTCGTCAGTCGTCGACGCGGGTGACGTAGGCACGGTGACCGTCACGACGCTCAACAGCAATGCGCGCGTCGACGTGCTCCAGGCGCTCGGTGGTGACTTCGCTGTGGGTGTGAAAGTTAACAACGTTTCGGAGAGCCGGAACGAGAACCTGCGCTTCAGCGCTGGCACCGAGGCTCGCACCCACCAGCTAGAAATCTTGTACTACCCATAGCTGGGCACCTGGGTCAGCGTGCCCCATCGAGCGGGGCCGCAACGCTGCGGCTCGAGGCACGCCAGCAACGAGCGGCTGCGCGGCGCGCGGCCGAATCGCGAGTGAGCGAGCTGGAGGCCCGAGTCGTGTCGGCCCTGCGTGACGAGCGCTGAGCCAGGTCCATCGTTGCTGGCGAAGCGGTCAGCCCGTCGAAACGGGGTGGCTAGTTGGAGGATGAGGATGCTACATCCAGGACCAGATTGAGAGCTTTCGGTGAATCGTGGGCGGGTGGTCCGTGCGGCCGAGCGGGTTGGATGCTTGGGTTCGCGCTGAGTGGCCTGTTGTATTCGAGCCCGCTCCTCGCGCTAGAGTACGACTACGACGCTCCTGACTCGTGTCCCGATCGCGAAGCATTCTTCAGCGAAGTGCGGAGCCGGCTGCGTTATCCGGCGGAGCAAAGCACGGTCGAGCGTTTGCAAGTGACAGTACGCCGCCAGCAAAGCTACGAGGCAAGCTTCGTGATCGTAGAGCCCGGGCAGCCGCCGGTCAGCCGCACGCTGACTGCCGAGGTCTGCGAGGACGCAGTGCGCGCTTTGGCGCTCGGTGCCGCTTTGGCTCTCGACGCGCGCTACCGTGAGGCGAAAGGCATCCCGGAAGATGCGCAGGAGGTACCCGCCCCCGGCGCGGTGCAGCCGCCCCCGACGGCAGCTGCGGGCGCCCCCGCGGGGCCCGGGGTCGCGCCGGTGCCGGCGGCCTCACCCTCGCCGGTCGCGGCGGCCGCGCCTGCGCCGGCGCCAGCGGGCATCCCCTCGCCGGTGCCGCCTGCCAGCCTCGCCGTCCTGCCCGCACCTGCGGCGCCGCCTCCCGTGGGCCCGGATGCTCCGCCGTCCGATCCGGGAGCGGCGCCACGCGACCCCGCGGCACCAGCGCTTGCATTACGTCTGGGTGCGTTTGGTGCGACGGGCTATGCGCCCGACCCCAGCTTTGGACCTAGCCTGGCCATGGTGGCGCAGAACCATCGCTTCGCCGTCGAGCTGGAGGCGTTCCTCGGCGTCGAGAATCGCGCGGGCAACGGCCAGCAAACCGCGGAGTTTTGGGTGGTAGGGGGGCGACTCACTCCGTGCGTGCGCTGGCCGCTCCCCGACCGTTTCTGGATGAAGGGCTGCGGCTTGGTCGAGCTCAGCGGGGTGCACGCCGAGGGCGTGGAGAGCACCGACGTCGTCCGGACGGCAGCAGCCTGGGTGCCGTACTGGGCGATCGGTGTGGTTGCGGGGGCCGAGGCGCCGCTCACGCAGGCGCTGAGTTTGGGTCTGGATCTCGGTGTGCAGTTTCCCCTGACGCAGCGCCGCTTCTATTTCGTCAATAGTGACGAAGAGTTACACGAGTTTCCCAAGGTCGCCGCTCGCGCTCGCTTGAGCATTTGCTACGCGTTCTGATCAAAGCCGATCAGGTGCGGCCATGAAGCGAACGATGGAAGCGACTTTCGGGCGGACGGCCGTGGCAGCGCCGGACGCTGTCGCTCGGCGCGCGCGGGTCGATCGAATGGTGCGCGCGCATTTCGGTTTGGTGTGGCGCTACTTGCGGCGGCTGGGTCTGTCCGAAGCAGACGCCGACGACGGAGCCCAACAGGTGTTCTTGACCTTCGCCAGAAAACTAGACGCCGTGGACCCCGACCGTGAACGAAGTTTCCTGCTCGGCGTCGCCCTGCGCGTGGCGTCGGACGCACGTCGCGCTCACAGGCGGCGGCGCCTCGAGCCGGAGGCAGCCTTGAGCGATGCCACTGATCCACGCCCCGACCCGGAACAGGCGCTCGACCGGCAGCAAGTCTGCGCGTTGCTCGATACGTTTCTCGAAGAGCTCGACCAGGACGCGCGTGCAGTGTTCGTGCTCTACGAGGTCGAAGGGCTGACGATGCGCGAGATCGCAGAAGCGTTGGAACTGTCACCGGGTACGGTGGCTTCGCGCTTGAAGCGAGCGCGGACTCGCTTCGAATCAGCAGTGGTGCGTTATCAAGCGGAGCAGCCAACTACGACGGACAGCCGAGTCCATTGGGCTACGCAGAGAGTCAAGGACGGTAGCAGAGCATGAACGATCCCCCCCGCTTG
This sequence comes from Polyangiaceae bacterium, assembly GCA_025937785.1. Lineage (GTDB taxonomy): Bacteria > Myxococcota_A > Polyangia > Polyangiales > Polyangiaceae > JAICQQ01. The sequence continues at coordinate 10,661 of JAICQQ010000043.1, read as the reverse complement.
CGTGACCGGTCGCACAACCCGCTGATCAGCGAAATGCTGTCGGCTGCGGGCCGCGAACTACCCCGGCGCCGGGCGCTGAACAGCACCTTGCTCGCGGCGGCCACGGCTGCCAGCGTCGTTGGAGGGCAAGCGACTGCAGGCGCCGCCATCGCAGGAACTACCGCTGCGTCCCTGGCCAAGTTGGCCGTGAAGTGGACGCTGCTCAGCGCGGTGGTCGTGGGCGGGGGTGTGGCCGGCGTGGAGAGCAGCGGCGTGCTTCGCGAGCGCGGGGTCGCGACGGTCGCGGCCGGCGCGACCATCAATCACGGCGTGAGCGTTCCGGGCAAGCACGCTCGATCCGCTGCCCGAAGCGAACCACCTGCCGGCACCGAAAATGTCGTGGCCTTTCCCGACGCACTGCCGCCCGAGACCGCGCCGAGTCCGCCGCCGGTCAGCGCGCCCGGGCCGAGTCCGCCGCCGGTCAGCGCGCCCGGGCCGGCGAGGACGCGGCAGTCGACTTCTTGGCCGGTCCAGGGTGAGCGCATCGAGCAGGAGCTGGCCCTCTTGGATCATGCGCGCCGCGCGCTCAACCAAGGGCGCTACGCCGACGTGGACGGCATCACGGCTCGCTATCTTGCGGACTACCCACGGGGAAGGCTGGAGCAGGAGGCGCGCTACCTCAACATGCAAGCAGCACGCCACCGGGGAGACAGCGCGCGCGCCGAGGCCGAAGCGAAGGCTTTGCTCGAGCTGAATCCGAACGGTCCTCACGCAAAAGCGGCACGTGAAGTTCAGGCTGCGGTCGAGTGAGCGCGATCAAACGAGTGGTGTCAGGCCATGTACCGTTCGAAGTACGGGCGCAACGCAAGATGGGATGGCGGCGGGAGGGTGCCCACTAGTGTCCTGTCTCCATAGTTCGTCCCGAAATTCGCGCGGCCCGGCCTCTGCGAGGCCGCGCGAATTTCGGACTCTGGCGTCCTATTGAGACTAGGAAAGCGTTGTTTATTTTCGTGGCGAATCAAAGATTCACCACGCTAGCAGCACGAAAGGTGGCAGATGAGGATTCAGTTGGGATGGCTCGGAGTCTGGTTGCTGTCGGCTGCGATCGCGTGCTCGGGTGCGACGGAGCTCGGCGAAGTCGAGGGCGGTGGTGGTGGCCCTGGCGACTCGTCGGCGAATGGTGACGATGGCGGGACCGCGAGCGAAGGCGATGAGGGTACGAGCGACGGCGATACCCAGGGCACGACCGGGCAGCGCGTTGGCTCGGCCAGTTCTGGCAGCGGCGGCTCGGACGGCAGAGAAGGCGAAGTAACCAGCGAAGCGAGCGTGACCGGCAGCGGCGGTGTGGGTTCCGAAGGCGGTTTCGGGGGGGCCGGCGAGGTGCAGTGCGAAAACGTCTCTACCTCCAGCGTGGGCTCCGACGGCTCTGTGGCGTCGGTCAGCACCACGAGTCCTTGTAACGACACGAGCGCCGGCTGGACGAGCAGCGGTGGGGCTGGTGGCTCGTTCGGTGTGGTGGGGTCGAACGAGACAATCACCACCGTGAGCACCGGCGGCATCAGCCCGGGTAACTCTGCCTGCACGTCCGACGGAGCCGAGTGTTCGGGCTTATGCTTTGGAACTTCGTGTGAAGCTGAATGGCAGTGCCATCCCGAAGCCGACTGCGAGGCAGGCGGTGGCGAAGTGGTTGCTTGGTGTGGTTGCGATGGCGAAACGTTCGTTGCGCTCGAGAGCTGCCCGCCACGAGCGTTCGCACACATCGGTGAGTGCGAGTAGCTTCGTTCGTTCACCCAACCGTTGACACGGGGTGTGCGAGCCGCGCGGGGAGTTCAGCGCCGGCTCCCCCGGACACCCCACCGAGAGCGCGGCCGACGCCCCGCCAGACGTAGGGCCAGACGAGTCCCTGAGAAAAATCGGGATTCGCTCCGATCCGATGGCACCTCTCCGCTCGTACCTGTCCCGATAGCGCCGAACGGGCGGGTCTAAGCGCCCGCTGGCGTGCCCCGTGGAGGGGTGCTGCCGCCGATGGGCGCGCCTGCCAAAGCCTGCCAGTGATCGGCGCTATGCCGACTCGGCTGCGGGCGGCGCTTCGGTATCCGGCGCCAGGCCGACGATGCGGGTGAGATCGACTTTGGTCACACTCGGCCCCTTCGGCGTGTCCGTCCACACCGACACGGTGCTCTGATTGGCCGGGAATTCAGTGTCTATCCGCAGGATTCTGGCGAGGCGCCCGTCGTCGAGCGCCACCCTGCGGCGGTCCGTCATGCATCTGTGCAGATGCCGGAGACTCATGACCATCAGGACAGTGTAACGCCTCAGCTGGTGATTTGTCAGCTTTTGGCCGGACCCTCCGGCACGGGTCATGGGTGCCTGCACCCCACGTCAGCGCACGACAGGTGGGCGAACTCAGCATATCCGAGCGGTTCCTGCGCCAGAAACTTGGCGATCGTGCCAGGGCTGACGCTATCGTTTCGCGAGCATGGAACCACGCAAGCACGCGATTTTGGCGGGCGCGCTGCCGCTCGCACTCTCCGGCTGTTTTGGCGGACATACCGCCGAGGTGCAGCGGAGCCAGCTGCCCCCGTTGCCCGATCCCATCACGCGCCACGCGGGGCGCCTGGTGATTCAGCTCGCGCCCGAAGGAGTGGCAGATTCGCAGTGCGTTGCCTACGAGCAGTACCAGACGCTTTGCTTCGTCGGGGTGCGGAGCGCCATCGAGGACTCGCTCGCCGATTTGCTCTGGCCCAGCTTTCCCGAAGTAACGGTGCGACGGCACGGGGATGAGCTCGCCCCCGGCGACTACCTGGTGCAGGTCGAGTTGAAGCTCGACGCGCTGCCCCCCGACGCTTCCCGCTACGGGTGGTCAGCGGCTGCCAAGGGGCGCTGGCGTGTCGTCCGCGATGGCCTTCCGCTCGAGGGTGAAAGTCTCAGCACGCGGTCGCGCGGCGACTTTGCTTACGGAAGCGGCCTCGGGCAGGCGGCGGGTGAAGTCGTGGACGCTGTGGCAGCGCACATCGCGGGGGTCGTCGTGAGGCTTCCCGAACCAGCGCCTCGGCAACCGGTGCCACTGCCGCCGGTCGTGCTGAAGAACAGCTATGCTCCGGATCGCTCGTCGTCGCCGGACTCCGAAACGCAGGCGGCGAAGGAGCCCGCGCCGTCGATGCCCGCGCCCGCAGCGGCGCGCAACGCAAAGGGCGGCCCCTCGGCGCCCTAGCAATGACGCGCGGGGGTCATTCTTCGGACGCGGCGAGCCGCTGCTCGATCGCCTCGAGATGCGCGTTCACTTGCGGATCTTTGGCGCGCAGGGCTTCGACACGACGCACGGCGCTCATCACCGTCGTGTGATCGCGGTTGCCGAAGGCGCGCCCCAGCTCTGGGAAGCTGCACTTCAGCCGCTGGCGGCATAGGTACATGGCGACCTGGCGAGCGAACGCGATGCTCTTGTGCCGGTCCTTGCTCAAGAGCTCCGCGTTGCTCAGGCGAAAGTGCCCGCACACGGCGCGCTGGATGTCCTCGACGCTCATGATGTCGCGCTGGGCGGGGGCTGCTTTGGCCAGCTCGCTCAACGTGAACTCTTGATCGATGGGCCTGCCGGTGAGCGACGACTTGGCCGCCAGGCGAATGAGGGCACCTTCGAGCTCGCGCACGTTGCTTTGCACATTTTGTGCGAGCAACACCGCCACCTCGTCGTCCAGCTTGATACCTTCGAGGTAGGCCTTCTTCTTCACGATGGCGACGCGGGTTTCGAGCTGCGGCACCTGAATGTCGGCCACCAGCCCCGACGTGAACCGCGATACCAAGCGCTCTGGCATCCGCTGCAACTGCTGCGGATACTTGTCGCTGGTGACGATGATCGGCTTGTCGGCGTCGTGCAGCGCATTGAACGTGTGGAAGAACTCTTCCTGCGTCTGTTCGCGGCCGGCCAGGAATTGGATATCGTCGAGTAGCAGCAAGTCACAATCGGTCCGATACCGCGTGCGGAAGTCGTCCATCTTGTGGTGCTGCAACGCTTCGATGAACTCGTTCGTGAAATGTTCCGCGGAGACGTAGACGATGCGCGCGACGGGTCGACCTTCGAGCACCTTGTGCGCGATGGCATGCATCAAGTGCGTCTTGCCGAGGCCGGTGCCGCCGGCGATGAAGAGTGGATTGTAGCGCGGGCCGCCGCCGCCAGCAGAAGCCAGCGCTGCAGCGTGGGCAAGCTCGTTCGATGGCCCCACCACGAAGTTGGAGAAGGTGTACTTCGGGTTGAGGTTGACCGTGAGGGCTGGAGGGCGAGACGGGGGCACGGAAGCGAGACGCTCGACGGGGCGCGAAGTTGGAGGTGGGGGTGGGATGGTGCGGCTCACCTTAGCCGCGCAGACTGGGTTCTCCAAGTCGCTGTTGATGCTCCACTGCACTCGTATCCCTTGCGCGCCCGGTTGGCCCAGAAGTTTGTCCAGTTGCGTCAGCAGGTCGGGCAGGAAGTGTGCCTTGACCCAGTCCCGCACGAAGCCGTCGCGCGCTGTGAGTCTCAACACGCCCTCGTCCAGCTGGTCAAACTGAATGCTCGAGAACCACTGCTCGAATGATGCAGGCGAGCGACTGCGGGTGTACTCGATGGCCTTATTCCAATGGGTGATCACGTCTAGATTACTCAGCATCGGTTCTAGGGTTGGATGAGTGGGCGTCCTCGGAAACTCGGCGAACCGGGTGGCTCGACAAAAAGAGCAACCCCCCCAGGTTATCCACAACACTGTGGACAATGGATCGAACGGCGCGCCTACGTGCGGATGCGGGACGGGGTCTCTACGGACTGGGTAGCGGGGTGACTACGCATCTGTGACTGTGGTTGCTGCGCTGGCTTGGCGTGAACTCGGACAAAAAGCTTCATGTCGAAGGTTCACCAACCACAGATTCTAGCTGGTACACGGGGCGCTCTGGAGAAGCCGAGCTTGCAGCCGTGACTCGCTGACACGCGGTCAACGAGGGGGGCATGCACCGATGCGGGGTGAAGTTGTCTGAAGCGTGCATCAACTTGAGATCGAAGGGCGTGACTATCTTGCTCGCCTTCACGAAATAGGGCGCGCGGCCCAGAAGGAGAGTGCTCCCGTGCGCTAGAGTTGGGCAGCTAGCACCGGTCTTTGGCGGAGTTCAAGTCCACAATTTCTCGCGCGGGCTTCTTGGGGAAAAAGACGCTGGTTCGTGCGTCGCCGCTCGACGTGCTTGAGGGATTGAGGAAAAGGGTTTTTGGCGCGCGTCACTGAACCGGCATGGAATAGCTATGTTCGTGAGTCGCCGCTGGCTCGTGAATTTCATCGCGCGGCAACTTCCTTGGTTTTGTAGGTCAAGAGTCGTGGGACAAGAAAACGAAGATTTTCTCCAAAAATTTTCAGCATTGATTTTTTGGCCTTCTTGCCTGCCTGAGGGTACGCGCTGTTATCGAGCCGCACCTCACCATGCCCGACGCGCTTCTACACCGCATCACCCCAACGTTACGATCGCGAACTCGTCAACTCGCTGCGTCCTGTGCCTCGCGGAGCGGTCGCGCGACTTGCGGCATGGTTGCTTGTCTTGCGCTCTCGTGTCCGAGCAAAGCAGCCAAGGCAGAGACCGAGCTACCGCCCGAGGTCGGCTATAACTATGGTGAGTCCGAAACGCCGCGGACCATGGCGCTCGGTGGGGCACAGCGAGCGACCAGCTATTCGGTAGGGGGCTTGTTCATGAACCCTGCGAACATGGCTCGCACTCAGGTGTATCACCTGGGCGGGTTCTCCGAGATCTGGCCGGAGGCGAAGCGCGTGAGCTTCGGTGGCGCGGCGGTGGATTCCATCGTGAACACCAAGGGTATCGCTGGGGGCGTGGGCTACACCTGGAATCAACAGGATAAAGACACGCTGGATCGCCAGTACAACGATCTCAGGTTCGCGCTCGCGCTTCCGCTCCAGAACAAGTTCTTTTTGGGCCTCGGAGGTCGCTACTTGTGGCTCGCACAGGATGGGGAAGGACCGCTCGGCGACAGCCTTGCTTCCGGAGGCCTCGAAGACGAACGCATCGTCGAGGGGTTCAGCTTCGATGCAGGCGTCACCATCAAGCCGACTGACTCGTTCTACATCGCCGTGGTCGGCAACAACCTCAGCGACCCCGGCAGCGGCTTTCAGCCGCTCACCGCGGGCGGTGCGGTCGGCTTCGCCACCAACGACTTCGGTATCGAGGCCGATGTCGTGTTCGATTTCACGACCTGGGACGAAACCACCGTGCGCGGCATGGGCGGCGTGGAGTACCTCATCGGGGGCGCGGTGCCGATTCGCGCGGGCTATCGCTACGACACCGGTCTCGAATCACACGCTGTGAGCGCAGGGGTGGGCTACACCGATCGCAGCTTCTCCGCCGACGTTGCCGTGCGCCGCTACGTCAGCGGTGAAGAGGCGACCGCCATCGTTTTCGGGCTGACGCTGCACCTCGAGACGAGCGGGCTCACCCCCAGCCCGTCCAACGAGTTCTAGCGAGTATCACACGACGCTGCCTTCGATCAGGCGACCGAGCACGTCAGCGCCGCGCGCGAGCTCGTCCGGATTGGCATCGAAGCACGGAGGCAAGGCGGCTTCGCTGCGCAGCTGATCCACGGCGCGAGGATTCCGGAACCAATCTTCGTCATGGCTTTCGGTCAGGCGCTGACTTGCTGCAGCTCCGAGCAAGAGGCCCGCGAAGCGCTGCGGGTCGTCGTCGTGCAGGCGCATGAACACTCCGGCCGTTCGCAGCGGTAGCTCGACCCGGCACACTCGCACCGTTCGCTCCTCGAAGGACTCCAGAAACGCCTTCCTGCCGCTCAGCGCCGCTCGCCTCGAAAGCACGCGCAAGGCCGCGATTCTACTTGCGATGAGCAGGCTCGTACCGAGGCTGCGGCGTGCTTGGCGGATCGCTTCTCGGCTGGCTCCGAAGTGGCGCCGTAGAAACTCCGCATTCAGCAACAACAGGCCGAAGATGGCGCCGTGTCGCCGCCGCTCGAGGCCCCAGGCGTCGTGAGCGATGGAGAACGGTTGGTCCTTGGGCGCGTTGGCGTCGCAGAAAGCCGCACCCAGACGCGCCAGGGCGCGCATGTAGCTGGTGGGCGCGAGCGCCGCGGGCAGCCGCCCAGGGTCGAGTTCGAGCGCTTCGAGCAGGCGTGTGTCCGCAAAGAAATCGAGGAGTACGCGTGGCACGAGCCGCGCGGGCCACTCGAGTCGTCCGGGGTCGCCCAGCGCTTGTTCGATGAGCGCCGCAGGGGTGATGATCGCTGAGGTTTGCCAAGGCGCTTCGGACGCCGTGACCCAGCGTTCGGCGTGCTCGTAGAGGTTCTCACAAGGCGCGCTGAGCGCGTCGGGCGAGCTCAGCGCGAAGCGGGCCGCGAGCTCTTGGCGGCGCTCCCACAGCTGCAGCACGGTCTCTTGTACTTGCTCGGTGTGCTTCAACGCTTGTCCGAGCCACAGCGCAGGCTTGGGACCGACGGCGAGGCCCTGTCGCAGCAGCGCGGCGAGCGTGAAGCGACCGTCTTCGGGTTCGGCAATGGCGTGCTCGTCGCGATAAAGCCGCTTGGACAATTCGAGGCTGAGGTCGCTGTTCACCCGCTGCTCGGTCAAACGGTAGACCCAGCGCCTGACGGCAGGCGCGATTGGATCGTGTTCGAGCTCGCCGAGTTCGTAGAAGGTCTTGCGCCCGAGGACCCAGCGAGACGGAGTGAACGGATCGCTCGCAGGAACGCGACCCGCCTGCAGCGCGCGACGATACCCGACCCAGCGCTCGCAACATTTGCGGAGCTCGCGGTCTACCGCCAGTGTGTCCAGGTCGTCCACGGGTCGCTGCTCTCTATGGGTCGGAATCTCTAGGTCGGAATCTCTAGGTCGGAACCCGGCTTTTACTCGATCGGGGCCGGCTTGCAACGCCGGGATGCACGGAGGGCGGCGGTTACCGTTTCCGGGACGCGCTCGACATGCAACACTCGAGGGCGTGTCGGTAGAAGGAGCAGAGCTCGCAGCGGTTCGTCAGGCAGTTCGTGGCATCATGCGCCGCTACGATGCCGACTACTGGAGGCGTCTCGACGAACAAAAGCAGTTTCCTTCCGAGTTCTTCGACGCCATGGCCGAGGCCGGCTACTTCGGGACACTGATTCCGGAAGCTTACGGGGGCAGCGACGCCGGTCCCGAGGTCGCGAGCGTCATCGTCGAGGAGATCAACCGACAAGGCGGGGACGCGGCGGCCATCAACGCGCAGATGGCCATCTCGGGGGTGATCGTTCGCAGCGGGAGCGAGGCACAGCGCGCTCGGCTGGAGCAGATTGCAAAGGGGAAGCTCAAGTGTCTGGCTGTGGCCGCGACCGAGAGCGATAGCGGGGCGGACATGAGCCAGCTCGAGAGCTCCGCCAAGCGCCAGGGCGACGGATGGGTGCTGGAAGCCAAGAAGATGTTCATCTCGATGGCCGAGCACACGGAACTCCTGCTGCTGCTCGTGAATTCCGAGGTAGGACCCACCTTGTTCCTGATCGACGTCGCCGAGGCGAAACACCACATCGAAGTGCGCCCCATGCCGATGGTCGTGAACCGCATGACCACGTCGCTCTTCGTGGACGGGCTCTGGGTTCCCGACTCCGCTCGCGTCGGTGCCCCGGGTGAGGGGCTCGCTTGCTTGATGCGTGGCTTCGCGCTGCGCAGGATTCTCGCGGCGGCCGAGTCGATCGGTAACGCGCGGTTTTTGCTGGACAAGAGCCTGGAACAAGCGAAGTCTCGCCACACCTTCAACCGCCCGATCGGGCAAAATCAGGGCGTCCAGTACCCGCTCGCCCAGGCCTACGCGAAGATCGAGGCCGCGGATCTGATGCGCTGGGACGCGCTGAGAGAGCTGCGTTCCGGTTCCGATGCCGGCGGACGTTCGGCGCTGGCGAAAATCTTGGCGTCCGAGGCCGCCTGGGAAATGGCGCGCGCGGCCCTGACTGCGTTCGGGGGCTGGGCACTCGCGTCAGAAATGCACATCGAGCGAAAGTTGAGAGAGTGTACGGTCTTCGTGTTCAACAACATGCTGCTGAGCTATGTCTCGCACCGTGTGCTCGAGCTGCCCAAGGCTTTCTAGGCACCCCGTTCTAGAACCGCTTGAAAGTATCAAGAAACGCAGCCGGCCCATGCTTCACGAAAGAAAGTAGGTGTAGGTGACACTCTCGGCAATCGAAGCCCTCGCCCGGCTTCAGGAAGGTAACCGCCGCTTCGCTGACGATTTGAGGGATCACAAGTCGCTCAAGAGCGAACGCCGGCGCACCGAGCTGATTCAACGCCAGGACCCCTTCGCGATCATCCTGGGCTGCTCGGATTCGCGGGTGCCGGCTGAACTGGTTTTCGATCAGGGCTTGGGCGACCTGTTCGTGATTCGGGTCGCGGGCAACATCGTGGCGCCGTCTCAGGTCGGCAGCGTAGAGTTCGCGGCCGATCGCTTCCGCACTCGCCTGGTAGTCGTGCTCGGTCACTCGAACTGCGGCGCAATCTCGGCGACTATCGAGCAGCTTCGGCAGCCGTCGAACGCGCAGTCCCCCAATCTGCGGTCCATCGTCGAGCGCGTGCGGCCTTCGGTCGAACCGCTCATGGCGACCGACTTGAAGGACGACCAAGAGGCGCTGATTCACCACGCGGTGCGCGCAAACATCCAAGCTTCGGCAAGCCACCTGCGACACGGTTCGACCATCCTCGAGCAGCTGATCATGGACGACGGCTTGCTAGTGGTGGGCGCCGAGTACTCGCTGACCACCGGTGTCGTCGAGTTCTTCGACGGCGTACCCCAGCTCGAAGGCGGCATCGCCCTGCCGCAATGAACCGGCCCCACGAGGCTGGCGACGCTTGGTGTCGCGCGCCTGATAGCAGCTGCGCGGCGAGCCAGCGCAATAGCGCACTCGATGTCCGCCGAAGCAATGCGTGAGCTGTCAATGAGTCAATAGAATGAATCGGCTTGGAAACATGCCCGCGTTGACGGAAGAGCAGCTTGCGGGCCTTCTTGTTTGGTAGCTGAGCCTCGCCCCGGTGGCGAGCCGACCCCAAGCTGGTGGCTCAGCGGAGAGAAGCCAGGGTCCACAGGACGGCAATGATGCCGTCGAGCACCCAGACGCCGGCCTGAGCTTCGGCAGAGGACAAGTAACAACGAGCGCCCGCCAACCGGAGCGCCATCATGGTTTCACGAGCAGAATTGACAAGCGTCTTCGAGGCGAGAGGTACGCTTTCCTGCTGGTCCTGTCCCCTGCTCCAGAACCTGATCCAGTCCTGGTCCTGTCCCTGATCCAGAACCTGATCCACCCCGATGCCTGAGCCTGACCCTGGTCAGCGACAAGCACGCTGAAGCCGCGCAGACACGATCAACGGCGTCGGCGAAAGCGCCCCGAGATGCGCTCGAGGATGAGCTCGCGTCCGAAGTCTTGCTCAGCAGCCAGCGCATTGTGGGCCCGGCAGTACATCCTGAGGTTTCCCACGGTCTCGCGACCACCCAGCGCGTGGGCGAGTTCGTGGTGGAGCTCTAGAAACCGTGTTTCGCGACAGCGCTGTCCGAACTCATCGACAAAGGCACACTGCAGCCCATCCCGCTCGCGCACCTCACGTCGCACCGAAGCCGCGCCGCGCTGGCGCGGAACCTGGGCATGCGTCTTGCCTCTCTCTGCTCGAGGCGCGGCGAAAGAGCCTGCGACCGACGTCGTT
>JAICQQ010000012.1 GCA_025937785.1 Polyangiaceae bacterium | reverse complement strand
TGAAGCGCCATGGGTTCCTCAGCCCGTAGTGGAAGATCTCGGGCAGCGCCGGGCTCGGCATGTTTCCGGAGGGGATGCCGTATTCACCAGCATCGGAAGCGTCGACGTCGATGCGCAGCATCTTGCCGAGCTTTATGGATAAATCTTGCCCGTTTTCCCTGGGATCGTTGGAGCCTCCGCCATCACCCAGCCCAATGTAGAGGTAGCCGTCGGGACCGAAGGCGAGCATGCCGCCGTTGTGATTACGCGCCGGCTGCCCCTGCGTGAGGATCACCCGTTCGCTCTCGCCTTCGGCCACGTTGGGATCGTCGCTGACCGTGTACTCGACCACCATGGTGCCGTTGGCAGTGATGTCCGGCACGCCCGCGTTGGCCGTGTAGTTGACATAGAAGCGACCGTTGTCGGCGTAGTCGGGATGGAAGGCGAGACCGAGCAGGCCCTGCTCGTTCCCCTGGGTCTCCACGTTGGCGGTCAAGTCCAGGAACGGCTCTTCGGCGGTGACACCGTCCTCGATGACTCGAATGGTGCCACCTTGTTCCACGACGAACAGGCGCGTCGGATCGCCAGGCGCGAACGTCACGAGCAGCGGACGCGTGAAGTCGTCCGCAACGGTGACCGTACGTAACAGCGGGACTTCGCCCACGGCCGCCTCGCAGTTGAAGCCCTCGGTTCCAGGAACGGGGGTCGGGTCCGCTCCGGCGCCTGCGGCACCGCTGGCACCGGCGTCGCCGCCGCTGGCGCCCGCGTGGCCCCCCGGTGCTCCGCCGCTGCCGCCGCTCGCGCTGGTGCTGCCGCCGTTTGCGCTGCCCCCGGTGGCCGAGCCGCCCGCTCCGCCCTGCCCGCTCGTCGAGCCGCCCGACGCGGTGCTGGTCGGCGCGGTGCCGCCCATCCCCGAGCCCGCCGAACCGCCGCCGCTGGTCGAGCTGTCGCTGGGGCCATCGTCATCCCCATTGCACGCGATCAGAAGCCCTGACCCCACGATCAACCACCCGTAAGTGTTGCGCATGTCGCACCGCTCCTGGAAGCTACCCGCACCGCGCGGGGGGCCCAGCCTACCACATTTGCGCCGAGACTATTCCGAGTCGATCCGATAGATGTCGCCGAGGTGCGGAGCGCCTTCCGCGTCCTCCTGGGTCCAGGCAATCACGTAGATTTCGCCAGAGCTGTCCTGGCCGAAGGACACGATGCTCCCCGTGCTGAAGCCGTCGGGGTTGATGTCATCCGTGATTTCTCGGCTATCGACCGCCGCTCCGTTCTCGTAGCGAAAGCTCCAAAAGGCGGCCATTCCCCAGTCTGCGTAGATGTAGGTGCCGCGCAGGCCTGGGATCTGCCGGCCGCGGTACACGTAGCCGCCGATGATCGCGTTGCCCGGAATCGTCGGATACGAATCCACGGGGACGACCAGATCCGTCGTGTCGCAACCCTCCTCGCGACACACCCCACCTTCCATCAACGGCCAGCCGTAGTTCTTGTGGCCTGCGCCTGCTGGCTCGACGTTGATCTCCTCGGTAGGGGGCGAGCTGTCCTCGTCTTCTTCTTCGTACCCGACGTCCGCGATGTACAGATCGCCGGTGCAACCGTCCGTGGTGATGCGCCAGGGATTGCGCAGCCCCTTGTCCCAGACCTCCGGCGCGGCACCGGACATGTTGCCCGGCGCCGGTTCGCCCTCGAGCGTGAAGCGAAGGATGGCACCCAGCACGCTGGCTGGGTTCTGCGCGTTCTCGTACATGTCCGCGGCGGGGGCCTCCCAGCCGCCGTCGCCCATCGAGACGTACAGGTTGCCGTCGAGACCGATCGCCATGCCCGAACCGTTGTGATTGTTCTCCGGATGCGGGAAGGAAATGAAGACGCGTTCGGAGTCGACGTCCGCGCTCTCGCCGTCGGAGGTGAACTCGGAGACGTACTCCGTCAAGTCGTCGTAGTCGGCGTTCCCGGTGGTGTAAGTGACGAAGAACTTCCCGTTCGACTCGAACTCCGGGTGGAAGGCCAGCGCCAAGAGACCGCGCTCGTCGTACGAGGTCTCGTCCGCGTCGACGCGTTCGCTCAGATCGAGGAAGGTGCCCGTGATGGCCCCGTCCTCCAAGATCTCGATGCGCCCGCCTTGGAGCGTCACGAACAGGCGCTGGGTCTCGCCCGGGGGCTGATAGACGCCGGTCGGCGCCGCGAGACCGCCGACGAGATGCGTCAGCTTCAGGTTCACTTCGGAGCCGTCGCCGGGCGCACACTCGAAGCCTTCGGTGCCGGGCACGACCAGGTTCGGCATGCCGCCCCCACCCCCGCTACTGGCGGATTCGCTGCCCTCGGTTGCGCTGTTCCCGTTCGTCACCGCGCTGGTCGACCTGCCGCCGCCAGTCACGCTGACGCCGGTTGCGCCGGTTGCGCCGGTCGCGGTCACCGCAGCCCCTTGGGTGCCGTTCCCCGTCGCCATTGCCGACCCGGTCGCGGTGGAACCACTGCTGACACTGGGATCGGGCGGCTCGGCGTTGGTGCAGGCCGCCATGATGACGCCGCCGAAGAGCGACCACCCCGCCGCTCGGGTCAAGGATAAGTGCATGGGAGGGGGTTTAGTAGCGTAACCCGCGAGGGTTTCAAAAGCAGTTTTCCGATTCGATCGTCTCGGCGAATGAAAGCTGGCGCCGGCATGGTAAGTCGTGGTTGCTGGTGGTTCGGTTCGGACGCTTCGAGACAAAAGAGTTCCCCATGTTGACACAGACGATCGGCCCGCTCAGGGCTCACCTCACTGCGGGCAACGACGGTAACGCCGGCGGCGACGGTCCGGTCGTGGTCTTGCTGCACGGTTTTGGCGCACCTGGCACGGACCTCGTCGGCCTCGCCGAGCAACTCGGGGCGCGGCAAAGTACCCGATTCGTGTTTCCCGAGGCGCCCGAGGTTGCCGACGTCGGCACGCCTCCCCCGCACGAAGGCCGTGCCTGGTGGCAGATCGACATGCTGAACCTGCAGCTCGCGGTGATGGGACGGAACTGGGACGCGCTCGCCGAGCACGTCCCCGAAGGTCTCGTGCGCGCGCGCACGACACTGGAAGCATTCCTGGACGCGCTCGACGTGCAGCTGGGACTCGCCGAAGTCCCACTCGTTCTCGGCGGGTTCTCACAAGGGGCCATGCTGACGTGCGATGTGGCGCTGCACAGCGCTCGTCGCTTTGCGGGTCTGTTACTGTTCAGCGGGTCAATCATTGCGCGGGCAGACTGGCTCAGGCGCTTCGAAGAGCGCTCGCCGCTGCCCGTGTTCCAGAGTCACGGCCGCCAAGATCCCATTTTGCCCTTCCCTCTGGCCGAACAATTGCACCGCGAGTTCGGGTCGCGCGGGTGGCAGGCCCGCTGGGTGCCCTTCGACGGCGGGCACGGCATCGCCGCTGACGCCCTGCGTGGCGCGCGAGCTTTCCTCGGTGACGTCTTGAGATAGCCAGCCAGATCCCCGCGCGCGAGCAAAAGCAAGGCCCTCTAGCAACTCGGCCATGCTCGGTCCCGAAAAAGGTGCTAGGTCGGTCGGCTCGGCGCCAGCCGAAGCCTGGAATCTCCGGCACGGCCTCGGCTCGAAATTACCCGTGACCACCCAAGAACAAGCCCCTGCGACCGACCCGTCGGCGGATCCTGAACTCGAGCGCATCGTGCGCGAGGAGAGCGAGTGCCTGGCCCGCGTCCAGCAGCACTTGGCCGAGCGGCGCACGTCCAGCACGGGTGAACGCGCCCTGGCTGACTACGACCGCGAAATGCTCGCTTTGCGCGACGAGATCGCGGCTGCGCGACTCGAAGACGTTCCTCCGCTCTTGGAAGAGATGGAGCGCCTGCAGCACCTGGCGCGTCGCAAGCGCGACACCGTCGAGGGCTACGTCGACCCCATGTCCCCCTACTTCGGCCGCATGGTCCTGCAAGAGGGCGAGCGCCGCCGCGAAGTGCTGATCGGGCGCGGCACGTACCTCGACACGAAGAGCGGCGTGCGCATCGTCGATTGGCGCGACGCACCCGTCAGCCGGCTCTACTACCGCTACGACGAGGGCGCAGAGTACGACGAGGTCTTCGGCGAGCGCGAGGTCAGCGGCGAACTCCTGGTCCGGCGCAGCGTCACCATCTCCGAAGGGCGGCTGCAGCGCATCAACGCGCCGCAGGGTACGTTCGTCCAGAGTCGCCAGCGCGGCTGGCTCCGGCTCGACGAGAATGCCACCCGACTCACCGGGGGACAGGGCACGGCGGTGCGTGCAGAACGTCATCAGCGGCCGGGCAAGCTCGGCGTCGGCGATGAGCTGATCGGTGGAGACGACAAGCATCTCAAAGAGATCACGCCGCTCATCGACAAGCGTCAGTTCGAGTTGATCACGCGACCCGATTCGGGTCTGGTGGTGATCCAGGGCGGTGCCGGCAGCGGCAAGACGACGATAGGTCTGCATCGCCTGGCTTACCTCGCGTTCCACGACAAACGCCGGTTCCGCCCGGACCGCATGCTGGTGGTGGTCTTCAACGAAGCGCTGGCGCGGTATGTCTCGCAAGTGTTGCCGGCCTTGGGGCTCAGCGGCGTGACGATTCGCACCTACGAAGACTGGGCGGCGCGGTTGCGGGCGACCCATCTACCGACCCTGCCCCGCCGCTACAGCGAAGAAACGCCCACGCTCGTCACGCGCTTGAAGAAGCACCCCGCCATGCTGCGCGCTATCGAGGCGCGCGTTGCCGCAGAAGAAGCGAAGATCCTCGAGGCGACGCTCGCCGCGGTGGCCGTGGACGGCTCCGAAGTGCGTGAGCTCGCGAAGCGCGCATGGGAGGGCAGCGCGAATCGGCCGCTCGCGTACCGCCTGCATGCCCTCTCGAGCTGGCTCGAAGGCGGCGGCAAGTCGCTGAGCACCGACGCGCGCGTCGGGGTCGAGCGCACCGTGCGCGAGGGCTTGAAGCGCGCCGACGACGTGGTGGCGATCTGGGCTGAGCTCGTGAGCGATCGCACGCTGCTCGGCGCCGCTTTTGCCGCGCACGCGCCCGGCGAATTTACCGAAGCTCAGCTCGATCGCGCCCACAAGTGGTGCGCCGGGCAGGCGGCCTTGGCGATGCTCGAGTCCGAAGAGCAGCTGGAAGAAGGCGTGCGGCCCAGAAAGTCGAAGCGCGAAGCGAATCCGCCGGAACACGACGCGGGCGACATCAGCCGCTCCGGGATCGACGGCCGCGACGTCGAAGAAGGTGCGACCCTCGATCGCGAGGACGACACGCTGCTCCTCAGGCTCTTGCAGCGCTTGCGGGGCCCGCTCAAGCGCGGACAGAATACGAAGGAAGCGCTCGTCTACGAACATGTGCTCGTCGACGAGGCACAAGACCTGAGCCCCGTCGAAATGTCCGTCGTGATGAACACGGTAAGCCGCGGGCAGAGCGTGACTCTGGCGGGGGACGTCGCTCAGCGGCTACACATGGACAACGGCTTCCGTGACTGGAAGAGCTTGCTCGGTGAGCTCGGCCTCGATCACGTCGAGGTGGAGCCGCTGAAGCTCAGCTATCGCTCCACCGCCGAAATCTTGGACCTTGCCCGCAGCGTGCTCGGGCCGCTGGCTCCCGCCGATCCCCCGGTGGCGACCCGCTCCGGCGCTCCGGTCGAACTGTTTCCCTTCGGCCACAGCGGCGAGGCCGTCGCCTTCCTGGGCGAGGCCCTGCGCGAGCTGATGCAGGCGGAGCCCCGCGCCTCCGTGGCCGTGATCGCGCGCTTTCCCGAGCAGGCGGACCTCTACTACCAGGGGCTGCGAACGGGCGAAGTTCCCTTCCTTCGGCGCGTCGCCGACCAGGACTTCGTGTTCCGGCCGGGGGTGGACGTCACGGACGTGCGACAGGTCAAGGGTTTGGAGTTTGACTACGTGATCCTGGTCGAGGTATCCGAAGCTTCCTATCCTGCCGATGATGAAGCCCGACACCTGCTCCACATTGCCGCCACGCGAGCGGCACACCAGCTGTGGGTGTCGTGCAGCGGCCGTCCCAGCCAGCTCTTGCCGGACGACCTGCGCGACCGCGGCTACTGAAGGCTCGCGACCAGCTTCCCGCCGCCTCGGCTCCATCGCCGCGAGCATGAGCCTATGGGGTGCGCTGGCGCTCAGCGCGCCTGCCTGCGCACCGTCGGCTCCGCCCAAAATGGTGGGCGCCTCCGACGCGCCGGTGGAGGCCCCGGACCGCGCCCCCGAGCCGGAGCAGCATCCGCCCTCCGCGCCCGTGCCCGACGACGTCGTGGAACGCGCAGCGCTGCCGTTTCATGCCCTACGAGCAGCCAATCGAGTGTCGCTCGATCAGCACGAGTTTTTCGACGAGCTCGCCACGAATGACGTGGTGTGCGTCGCCGAGCATCACGACAATCCTCACCACCACTGGGCGCAGCTCTTCGTGATTCAGGAGCTCGCTCGGCGCAGCAAGAGCTCCGGGCGCGAACTCGGGGTCGGTTTCGAGATGTTCGAGGCGCGCTTCCAAGATACGTTGACTCACTACGCCTCAGGTAAGCTCGACACCGAGGCCCTGCTCCAGAGCACCGACTACGAAGCCCGCTGGGGTTACCCCTTTCAGTATTACGAGCCGCAGATCGTGCATGCCGTCGACCAGGGCAGCGCGCTGGTGGCGCTGAACGCCTCTCGCGAACAGGTCAAGACCGTCGCCCACGGCGGGTTCTCGGCGCTCTCCGATCGCGAGCTTCGGCTGCTGGGGGCCTACGACCTCGAAGACGCCGAGCACCGCGCGCAGTTCGACAAGCTGATGCAGGGACATCCTCAATCGGGCTCTGTCGACCAGATGTACGCGGCCCAAGTCCTGTGGGACGAAAGCATGGCTCAGAATGCCGCTAGCTGGCTGAGCGAACGCTTTCCAGCACGCCAGCTCGTGATCTTGGCGGGCATGGCTCACTGTCATCGATCGGCCATCCCGAGCCGCCTCCAGCGCCGGTTCGCGGCCAAGGTCGTCTCGGTTCAGCCGCTCGTGCTCTCCGACGACGACGAAAGCGCCGACCTCACGAGTCAGCTCGCTGGCTACGACTACGGCTTCGTGATGACGCCGAACCCCTGACGCGGCCGGCAGCGTAGGCTAGAGCACCGCGTTCACGGGGACGGCCAAGTCCGGGAATGCGAGCGGCGTGACGCTGTCGCCGGGTGCGAAACGCTGCACCAAGGTGTAACGCTCAGCTTGCGGCTCCCGATACACCTCGACGACGCGCTCGACCAGGTTGACGATCCAATAGTCTCGAGCTCCGTTGCGCGCGTAGATGCGCTGCTTGATGCCGCGATCTTTCCGCAGCGACGATTCGGACACCTCGATGACGAGCAGGGCCTGCTCGGGGTGACCGCTCGTGTAGTCGCCCAGCGGCATCACCATCAGATCCGGCTCCGGCTCGGAGATGTTCTCGGCAGCAAACGGCCCCTGCACGCGCACGATGGCACGCCCGACCAACGCAGGAGCGAACAGCATGGTGAGCTTGTCCACGGTCGAGCTGTGAGGCGGACCGATTGGACTCATCTCGACCAGCGCCCCTTCGAGCAGCTCGAGCCGTTCGTCTTCGAAGGCGCCGAGCGCGGCGAGTTTGTCGTACTCGGTGCGTAACAGCGGACGGATCCGGGGCACTTCTTGCGTGACCATGACGGTACTCCGAAAAATAGCACAGGTGAGCTCGTATCGGCCAGGGTGCGCGCCGGTTGCTTCGAATCGGCGCCTGAGGAATGCTCGAGGGCGTGTAACCACTCCCGGTCACGGCCGTATGTCCTTACGAGTCCGGAGACACCCCGCATGTACGAACACCCGAAAATCGCCGCCCACCTGCAGCGCCGCCAGTTCATTCGTGAAGCGCTCAGCGGTACGCTGATCGTGGCGCTCGGCGGCGGGCTATACGCGCTGAGCGACGATCTCACGCGCGAGGCACGGGCCGCCGAACGCAAGGATGGCAGACCGCGTCTGCCGCCGGGGCAGCGCGTGCTGAGCGCGCTCCGCCCCATGGGCGGCGCCGAGGGCGATCCGCGCCGCAGCCAGTTCCGGCTGCGGGTGCACGGCGAAGTCGAGCGCCCCTTCGAAGTCGACTTCCGCGAGTTGCTCGCCCTGCCTCAGACCAGCCAGACCTGCGACGTCCACTGCGTCACGGGCTGGTCCGTGCTCGACGCGCAGTTCAACGGGGTGCAGGTGCGGGCGCTGGCCGAGAAAGCCAAGGTCAAGCGGGAGGCACGCCACGTGGTCTTCGAGGCAGCGCACGGCTACACGGCGAACGTGCGGCTCGCCGAAGCGCTCGCGCCCAACGTACTCGTCACGCACGCGCTCGGCGCCGAGCCGCTGCGGCGAACCCACGGCGGGCCCGTGCGGGCGCTGGTTCCCGACCTGTACTTTTGGAAGAGCGCGAAGTGGCTCACCGGCATTCGCTTCGTCGCGAAAGACGAGCCGGGCTACTGGGAAACACGCGGGTATCACAATCATGCAGACCCCTGGAAAGAAGAGCGCTACGCCTGAGCGATCGATCCGCGTACGGGCCTGGCTGCGCGCGGCGCACCGCGACATCGGTTACCTCGCGGTCGGGCTCACGTTCGTGTACGCGCTCTCGGGCATCGCCGTGAACCACATCCAAGATTGGGATCCGAACTTCACGCAAGTTAAGCGCACGCACCAGCTCACGGGGCCATTCCCCGGGGACGAGAAAGCCGCCGCGGCGAGAGCCCTGGCAGAGCTCGGTGTCACGACACCGGCCGAGGACGTGTATCGTGTGAGCGACAGCGACTTCGAGATCGTCGCCGGCGACGTGACCTATCATCTGAATCCGAAGACCGGCGTCGTCAACGAAGAGGGGCAGCGGCCCCGGCTGTTGCTGCGAACGGCGAACTGGCTACATCTGAACCGCGGCAAGAAAGCTTGGACTTACATCGCGGATGGCTATGCCGTGTTCTTGCTGTTCCTCGCGAGCTCCGGGCTCTTCATGATTCGCGGAAAAAAAGGGTTGATCGGGCGGGGAGCCATCCTGGCGACGCTCGGCGCAGCAGCTCCGATCGCTTACGTCGTACTCTCGGGTGGGCCCTAAACCCGCGCGTGGTCAGCGCCGGTGGTCTGGGGTAAAGTCAGCGCGTGCGTTACCTGCGGACTCTCGGCGTCGGCGTTTTCTGCTTGCTCACGGCTTGTCAGAGCTCCCCGGCGGCGCCGCCCGTAAGTCCCAGCACGGCACGCGGGGCAACCCAGAGCGAAGCGAAACCCATCGCCCCGGCCGCGCCCGCGCCCGCGTCCCCCACACAGGCGACGGCTCCCGCCGCGAGCTCGGCGCACCCGCCCGCCGCCGTTCCGTTTCTGCACGACGACTTCGACGGCGCGCTCGCCCAGGCGAAGACCGAGCAGAAGCTCTTGTTCGTCGATGCCTGGGCCGAGTGGTGCCACACCTGCAAGAGCATGCAGGCGTTCGTGTTCACCGAGCCGGTGCTGGCGCCGCTGGCCGATCGCGTGCTGTTCCTCGCACTCGACACCGACAAGCCCGAGAACGCGCCGTTCCTGGAGCAATACGAAGTCAGCGTGTGGCCCTCGTTCTTCGCGATCGACCCGGGCTCGAAGCGGCTGATCGGCTATTGGCCAGGGTCGGCGTCGCTGGCCGAGCTCCGCGACTTCGTGCAACAATCGCTCGACGCGCAGGAGGCCATGGGTCAAGCCAGGCTCGATCCGAAGAGCCCCGTGGCGCTCTTGATTCAGGCGAAGACGAGCCAGACGCAAGGGGATGCAACGCGCGCTGCGGCCCTCTACGAACAGGCGCTGGCGAGGGCCCCCGCCGATTGGCCTCGGCGCAGCGAAGCGCTGCACGGCAGACTTTGGAGCCTCGCCCAGTCGCGGCAGATCGCCGCCTGCAATCGCTTTGGCGAGCGGCACCTGAGCCAGGTGACCGGTTCATCGCTGCCGGCGTTCTTCGCCAGCATTTTCTTGAGCTGCCTCGAACACGAGCCCAATCGCCAGCGACGCGCACAGCTGCGCGAACAAGTCATCGAGCGCCTCAGCCAGCTCTTGGCGTCGCCCGAAGCCACGATGTCCGCGGACGACCGTGAAGACACCTGGCGCATCCTCAGCGACGCATACCTCGCCGCCGGCAAACGCGCCGAGGCACACCAGGCCCGTCTCGAGCGGCTGAAGGTGCTCGAAGCCGCCGCAGACGCGGCCAAGACACCGCAGGCGAAGGCCACCTTCGACGCCGCGCGCGCTGACACCTACCTCGCGCTGGGGCGCGGCGATGCGGCTGTGCAGATGCTCCAGGCACGCATGCAAGAGCTCCCCGATTCGTACGAGCCCGCCGGCAGGCTAGCGAGCGTGCAAGAGCGACTCGGAAGGAACGAGGCCGCGCTCGCAACGCTCGATGTCGCGATCGCCCGCGCTTACGGCCCGCGCCGGCTCAGGTACCTGGCACAGCGCGCGCGTTTGCTCGAAAAGCTCGGGCGGCGATCGGAGCAAATCGAAACGCTGCGCGCTGAGGTTGCAGGCTACGAGTCGCAGCCGGGCGGCCACGCTAACGCCGTGCAGGCAGGGGACGCGCAAGCGCGGCTGGCCAAGGCGCTGGCTGCCCAGGGCTCGCCCAGCAGTAGCCCATAGCCGGGATCGCGCGGCTGGCGAAGGGCCTGAAATGTCCCCTCCGGCGCGCGGGGGCTGTTAGCAGCCGGGGAGAGCGTTCTCGCTCGAGACCAAATTTCTTCTAACGCCGGTATTGGCCGCGGCACCAGGAAACCTGCCTCGGATCGTTTCCACGCACGCCGAATCCGCCCAGGATGCGAGGTACGGAGCAGGCATGAAAAACTGATGATCGACTTCCAGTCTGGACATTCCCCTGGTAAGAGAGGCCGCCACGCTTGGCGATCACCCACTCGAAGCGACTACCACCCCATCGATCGCAGGGAAAATTACGCATGCGGACTTTCAAATCGTTTGTCTTCTTGTCGGCCCTTGTCAGCGCCGCCCCCGCTTATGCTCAAGAGGAGCCCGAGGCCGAAGCAGCGGCCGCCCCGGAAGAAGCTCCTACCGCCGAGGAGCCTGCTCCCGCGCCCGAGCCGCCGGCGAACGAAGGGGTGGCGGCGGCCGCTGTCGAGGAGCCCGCCGTGGGCGCTCAAGCGCCAGCGGCTCCCGCCGCCGGGCCTCAATCGGCCCCCTCGCGCCCTAACCCGGTGTCGCGCGGCGGTGAAGACACGTCCGGAAAAGAATGGACCTTCGACTACCACGGCTATCTCCGCGCGCCCTTCAGCGTTGGCATCGGGTCCCGCAACAACCGCTACTGCTTGAACGTCACCAATAATTATGAAACGGACGGTCGCACGCGGGAGTGCACCGCGGAGGAAACGCCTACCGCGGATGGTCAAAGCAGCACGACCTTCCACCAGCCGCTCGTCCCCGACGGCCAGTACCTGAGCTGGCAGTACAGCGGGCACCAAAAGGGCAGCTGGGCCGAAATGTTCTTTTCGATGGGCAACGACACCGTCAGCGGCACCCTGGCGATCCAGGGCTTTCAGTTCACCGACGCTTCCTGGAAGAACAACACGGCACAGTTCGGCATCGGCCAGGGCTGGGTCGAGTTCAACAGCGATCTCGGCTACGAGAACATCCACTTCAACGCCAAAGCCGGTAGCTTCTGGAGCCGCTACGGTATGGCCGGCAAGTACGACGCCGGCGAATACGACACCTACCTGTTCGGCCGGACCCACACGCTCGGCGCAGCCTCCCGCGTAGAAATTGGGCTCGACGAGGAGTACACGCTCGGTGTCGAAGGCGGCCTCGGCGGGCGGCGGCCGGATCCCAGCATCTTCAACCGCGCCCGCTTCACCATGTTGGCGCACGCCCACGCCGACATCAATTGGGTCGACGAGGTGCAGTTCAGCGGTCACTTCCTGCACAGCTTCTCGCAAACGGAGCAGGGTGCGATGGTGGAAGGGGCTGCGTTGGACGAGGCTGCGACGCGCCCGAATGGTGCCCCGTTGCTCTACGCCGAAAACACGGTCGACGATACGACACCCGACGGCAAGCTCAGCGTCTGGGGTGTCGACGCTCGTCTCGATCTCGACATGGCGGGTTACCTGTACGCCGGCTTCTCGCAAATTCGAGCGAAGACGGCCATGACGGTGGCACCCGCCATCGAGGTGATGCACTCCTTCGGCGGCGGCGAATTCACCGGTGGCGTCATCGACAACTACCTCGAGTCGCCCTTCTGCCGGAACCACGGCTACGGCGACATCGCCCCCGGTCTGCCCCAAAACATCAGCAGCACCTGCAGCAACGGCACCGGTACCGTCAACAACTTGCTCGCTCAGTACGAAATCAGACTGGCAAACTTCGGCCTCTTCGAGGGCGGTCAAGATCTGAAGATGAAGTTCTTCGGCGTCATGAACTTCATCAGCGTCGACGACAGCGCTTCGTTCGCGAACGACCCGCTCGCCGATGATCACAGCCAAGACGGCACGCGCAAGCTCAAGTACGGTGGTGATTTCGAGTACTTCGCCCTGCCCTGGCTCAGCGCCGGGCTCCGCGCCGACCGCCTGCAGCCGCACAGCAAGGTCCCCGAGCAGAGCTTCACCGTGGTCTCTCCGCGCATCACCTTCCGGTCCGATTTCGTGACCCGCGAAGCCGTTACGATCCAGTACACGCGCTACTTTTACGAGCAGCGTGAGTGCGAGTACGGTAACCCGGCGGACGACCCCTTCTTCACGACCGACGCGCCCAACACCGAGTTCAACACAGCCGCTCCGGGTGGGTTGCCGGGCCGCGTCTACTGCGTGCAGCCTCCCGCCAACCCCACCCTCCCGGATGGCTGGGGCGCTCACGGCAACAACGGCGAGGCGACCGAGCGCGCGGCGCCAAGCACCCGCCCGGACATCAACACCGTCTCCATCACCGCGACCATGTGGTGGTGATGGCGGCTCGCTGAGCTGGGCCTCGCTCCGGGGTCCGGCTAGCAACAGGACGAGCGCGCGGGCGCAGGGTGATCCCCTCCCCGCGCGCAGCTGTTTTGTGGGCTTACTTGAAGGGCTCGACCTGGCAGTTCTGGCCGCGGCAGCCTTCGACGTCCATCGCAACCAAAGCCTGCTTGTCACGCGCCCAGCAGGCCTGCCCCGTGTCGATGCTGAAGCTGTGCAGGCCCGGCCCCGCTTTGGTGCTGCTGAACACGGGCCCCTCGGCCTTGGCGCCGGAGCCGAAGCGCGCTCGCGCCCGAAAGCGGTAGTGGTTCATGCCCTCGAGGCGGCTCCGATAGGCGTTCGCAGGCGCATCGTATTTCACGCGGACGCTGACGACGCAGTCCTTCGCCTCGACCGACACTTCGCTGAACTTGTGGTTCCACACGGTAGCGCTGAAGAGCACCGAGCTGGCCCAGCCCCATGCGGTCCCCGCCGACGCCACGCCGACGAGGAACCCCGATGTTTTCAGGAGATGCCCTGCGGCCCGCCTGCGCATGCATGAGTGTTGCCGCGAGTCGGGCACCCTGTCAAACCCGCCGTGAGCGGCGACGCTGACCGAAGAGTCGGCGTTCCCCGGTAGGCGGGTTCGAGCTGTCGTTCTTGCGCGGGTCAGCTCAGACGCTGCACTCGACCTGAACGGTCGCGCCGGCCTTGGCGTAAGGCACCAGAGTGCCTTCCACCGCGCGCCCATCGACCGTCAGCGCGACCTTGCCAGTCCCCTGGTTCTTGACCCGGATCACGTAGGTCGCACCGCGCGCTCGGCGGGTGACGGTGAAGCTGCTCAGACTCTTGTCGAGGCAGGGCTCGATACGAAGCCCCGTGAAATCCGTGCGCACCCCCAACAGGTACTGCGACACCGCCACGAAGTTCCAAGCCGCTGTGCCCGTGAGCCATGAGTTCTTGGCTTCGCCGTGACGCACGGCGTCCTTGCCCGCGATCATCTGCGAATACACGTACGGTTCCGTGCGATGGATTTCGCTGATCTCTTCGAGGTACGCGGGGGCGATCTTCCGGTAGTACTCCCAAGCGCGCTCGGGGCGGCCGATCACGGTCTCGGCGATCATGATCCAGGGGTTGTTGTGGCAGAAGATACCCGCGTTCTCTTTGTAGCCGGGCGGGTAGCTCGAGATCTCACCGAGCTCGAGGTGGTACTCGGCGTAGGGCGGGTTGTTCAGAACGATGCCGTACTTGGTGTCGAGCCGCTCCTTGACCGAATCGAGGGCCTTCTTGGCTTCGCCCGTGGCGACGCCGATGCCGGCCATCACGCAGTAACCCTGGGGCTCGATGAAGATCTGCCCGTCCTTGCACTCTTTGCTGCCCACCTTGTTGCCGAAGAAGTCGTAGGCGCGCAGGAACCAGTTGCCATCCCAACCGTGCTTCAGCACCACCTCGGACATCTTCGCGACCTCGCCGCGTACGCGCGCGGCTTCGGCGGTTTGGCCTTTCAGCTCGGCTAGAGCTGCGTACTCGGGGCCGATCGCCACGAACATGCCTGCGATGAAGATCGACTCCGCGGTACGCCCCTCGCGATTCTCGGTCGTCTGGAACGATTCACCCGGCGTTTCGGAGAAGCAGTTCAGATTGAGGCAGTCGTTCCAATCCGCACGCCCGATCAGCGGCAACCCGTGGGGGCCGAGGTTCAGGATCACGTGGTCGAACGAGCGCTTGCAGTGCTCGAGCAAGCTCGCTGCTTTCGAGGCATCATTGTCGAACGGCACCTGCTCGTCGAGAATCGAGACGTCGCCGGTTTCTTTGATGTAGGCGGCCGTGCCTAGAATCAGCCACAGGGGGTCATCGTTGAAGCCCGAACCGACCTCGTTGTTGCCCCGCTTCGTCAGCGGTTGGTACTGGTGGTACGCGCTGCCGTCCTCGAACTGCGTCGCGGCGATGTCCAGGATGCGCTCGCGAGCACGCTCCGGCACCAAGTGCACGAACCCAAGCAGATCTTGGTTCGAGTCACGGAACCCCATGCCGCGTCCGATGCCCGACTCGAAGTACGAGGCGCTGCGCGACATGTTGAAGGTGACCATGCACTGGTACTGGTTCCAGATGTTGACCATGCGATCGAGCTTCTCGTCGCTCGACTTGATGGAGTAGCCGGAGAGCAGATTGCTCCAATGCTGCTTGAGCTTCGAGAGCTCCGCCGAGACCTGTTGGGTGGTGGCGAACTTCTCGATCAGCCGCTCGGCGCGCACCTTGTTGATGACGCCGGGGCTCGCCCATTTTTCGGCCTGTGGGTTCTCGACGTAGCCGAGCACGAAGACGAAGGTCCGCTCTTCGCCGGGTGCGAGTTCGGCCTCGAGGCAGTGCGACGCCACGGGCGACCAGCCGCTGGCCACCGAGTTGCCAGGCTTGCCATTCTTCACGACATCGGGCTCCGAAAATCCGTTGTAGAGCCCGAGGAAGGTCTCGCGATCGGTGTCGAAGCCCGCGACCTTGGCGTTCACGTGGTAGAACGCGAAGTGGTTGCGGCGTTCGCGGTACTCGGTCTTGTGGTACAGCGTGCTGCCCACCACCTCGACCTCGCCCGTCGAAAAGTTGCGCTGGAAGTTGGTGCCGTCGTCCTGCGCGTTCCACAGGCAGAACTCGATGAAGCTGAACAGCTTGACGCTCTTGGGCTTCTGGCTCTCGTTCTTCAACGTGACCTGGTGCACCTCGCAGGTCTCCCCCATCGGGACGAAGAACAAGAGGTCAGCTCTGAGGCCGCCGCGCGTTCCCGAGATTTTGGTGTAGCCGAGCCCGTGCCGGCACTCGTACGCGTCGAGCTCCTTCTTGGTCGGACCCCAGCTCGGGGTCCAGTAGTCGCCCGCCTCGTGGATGTAGAAGTAGCGCCCGCCGACGTCCGTGGGGACGTTGTTGTAGCGGTAGCGGGTGAGGCGCCTGAGCCGCGCGTCTTGATAGAAGCAGTAGCCACCCGCCTGATTCGACACCAGCCCGAAGAAGTTCTCTGACCCGAGGTAGTTGATCCACGGATACGGAGTCTTCGGAGTCGTGATCACATATTCTTTGTTCGAGTCGTCAAAGTGGCCGAATTGCATCTTGGGCTACGTCTCCGCGAAGGGGCGTGGGTTGGGTCCCCTCGGCGAACGAAGGGGTGCCGGAACCTACTACATCGTCGTGGCACGTGCTACGCGCATGCCGCGCACGTGCCGGGTTTTAGGCTGGCGCTAATTCGCTTTGGGCGGCGCTGCTTTGGGGCCCTGCTCGTCGAGGAAAGCAGCTAGCCAGGCGAGCGGCGCGTTCCAGTTGATCGTGATCTCGTTCACGCTCCAGGCCTCGCTGTGATCCACGAAACATTTCTGCGGCTTGCAGCCCTTGAGGCCAGCGGCCTTCGCGTACGGATCTTGGATGCTCGAGTTCGGGCCTCCCGACACGGCGCCGGGGGGCGCCTCGGGGAACTGCTCGTTCACCTGATGCGACCAGAAACGATGATGCGGATGCTTCAAGGCGTTTTCGCCGTAACCCGTCACGTAGCTCTGCACCATCGGGTTGAGGCCGAAGATGTAGTTCATCGCCTCGACCGTGCCCTGCAAGTACTTCTGGTCTTTGCTGAAGTCATAAGCCAACGCCAGGATGATGGCATTGTTGAGCACGAAGGAATTCGAGCCCCACGGGTAGCTGCCGCCGGCCGAAGCGAACGGGGTGTGGTAGCCCTGCTTGGCGATCAACGCGAGGTACTTGTCAGCAGCACCCACGATTTGCTGACGCAGCGCGTCCTGCTCGGGCTTAGGTAGCGCACCGGGTACCGTCGCCAGCGAGATGGTGCCGAGCGCGTCGGTCAATGCCCAGGTCATCGACGTGGGAACATCGCCTTCCTTGGTGCTGATCTCCTTGAAGTACTTCGAGGCTGTCAGGTCGGTTTTGTACGCGGGCTTCTTGGTGGTCGCGTACAGCTCGGCAGCTGCCCAGTAGAACTCGTCGTCGACGTGCACATCGTCGTAGGGGCCGCCGCCGATCGTATCTTCTTTCTTGGCGAAGACGGCGGGGTTGGCCTTGGCTGCCGCGTAAGCGGTCTCGGCAGCCTTCAAGCACTTGGCAGCGAAGGCCCCGTCGACCGGCTTGTAGATGCGCGCGGCCTGCGCGGCCGTGGCGGCCAGGTTGAGCGTGGCTGCGGTGCTCACTGGCCGCAGAAAACGCAGCATTTCCGCCTGAGTAGGCGGTTTCATCCCGAGCGCGGTCCATTCCTTGTCGTGCATCTTGTGGTGCACCATCCCTGCCATCTTCTGGCCCGCCGGGACCTGCATCTTCAGCATCCACTCCATTTGCCAACGCGCTTCGTCGAGCAGATCGTTCTTCTGATTCGCGTTCTCGGGGATCTTGAGCTTGCCGTCGCCGAAATCTTTGACGGTGCTGCCGAGGTCTTTCAGGCGCTCGTACTGGTTGAGCATGGTCCACAGCGAAATGCCGCCGTTCACCACGTACTTGCCGTGATCGCCGGCGTCATACCAGCCGCCGCTCACGTCGAGCTTGTAGTCGCACTGCGCTTCAGGCGCGCAGGGGACCTCTTTGTCCGAAAGGTGACCCGCCGGGCGCGCCCATTTCGCGTCGCCGACGTACTCGGCCTTGATCTCGATGCCGCTGCGGTTGTGGTAGAAGTAGGCGAGCGCCGAGTACTTCACGTCCTTGTAGATGTCGTTGCCGATCGTGAACGGGTAGCTCTTGTCCGCGCCCACTTCGAGCACGTACCCCTCACCCTCGTTCTTCGCCGCCGAGAAGTCGATCGCGTGCAGTGTGTCGCCCGAATCGGCATCCATACCGAGAGGCTTGGTTTTACCCGCCAGCACTTCCTTGCCGTCGGCAGCGAGCAGCTTCCAGTCGAGCGGCTCGGTCGCCGTGTTGACGGCCACCGCGTATTTGGCGAGCCCGGGGTAATACCCCACCTGGTTGACGCGCACGTTGGGTAGCGCTGCTCGTGACGCATCGGGCGGTGGCGTGAACTGAGGATCCGTCAGATAGACGTCGTCGATGCAGAACTTCAGCGGTTCGGCGCTCGCGAGGTTGCCGCCGAAATGAAAGGCGAATTCAGCCGTGCGGTCGTCGTCGGCGGACATCGTGAAGGTCCCCTCGAACGTTTGCGGCTCGGTCGTCACGTCGAGCGTCCCAGCCCAGTACTCGCCATAGGGCGGGCCTGCTTGGCCCACCTTCGGTCGGACCTTGGTGGGCTTGTCCGCCCAAGCCTTGAACTTCACCGAGTAGGTGTGGCCCTTCTGCACGATCATCTCGCGGTGACGCACCTGTGCGTCCCACGGGTTGCTGCCCTTCTTCTCGACGGCGACACACAGCGCGCCGTTCTCGACGACGGCCTCACCCGTTGCGGGGTTGGTGAACGAAGTCATCCACGGCAGGCTCGCGCCAGTTTCGAACGTGGAGTTTTTTAGCAGGTTCCCGCCGGCAGGCGGAGGCTCGACAGCGCCCTGGGGGCTCTCCGCCGGGGTGCCGGCCTGCGCCGAGCAACCGAACGCGGCAAACCCGCCCAGCGCGGCCTTGAGGGCCAGCGAGAAGTAAGAACGAACGTGCGACATCTGTTTCATTTTATTCCCCTGAGCGCGAAGCCCTGGTTCCAAGTGCTGCGCGCTGCGAGCGCTGAGCGTTGCCCGGTCCAGTGAAGGGAGGCCCCCACCCTCGCACTCGCGGTGCACCGAATCCGGGCGGTTCGGTGCACCCGAGCGCCATCAACCGCCGCAACCCGTGAACTGAAGATCGTCGATCCAGATATCGTAGTTCCGGCCCTTGTCGTTCACCTGGAACTGGATGCCCATGATCGTGCTTGGGTCGATCTCGGCCACCTTCGGCGAACCCCAGCCCTTTTGCTGGCTCATCTTGTACCAGGGAACCACGAAGTATTCCCACTCGTCTCCGAAACTCAGGTCGATGCCGAAATCGTTGAAGCATTCGCCACAGATGCCGCCGGCGGGATCCGTGTTCTTGTCGGGCACCTTCATGCGAACCTTGCCCGTCGAGCCCGGCCCCTTCTTCGCCCAGAACCCGATGCCACCGTACTTGGAGGCGTCGTAGGGCCCCTTGGGTTCGACCAGGTTCATACCCATGCCGGCGTAGACGATCTCGGCGGTGCCGATCGAACCCGTCATGCGCAAGCCGAACTTCGAGCCCTGTGCGCCGCCGGGCGTGCATTCGAAGATACCGCCGGCCTCTCCGGACTTGGGAGTCACGGTCGACCCCTCTTTGTCGACGAACGTGTACATGTAGCCGCCACGGCCGGCCTGGACCATGACTTGATTGTTATTGTCCTCGCAGTTGTCGATCATGCCCTCTGCCGGCGGACATGCCTTGCCCTCGGGGCTGCTCATCATGCTCTCGTCGTTCGGCACCACGCCCTTCCTGCAGCCCCCAGCGAGCAAGCTGCCGAGCGCGAACGCCAAAATCGGGCCCTTAGAATCGAATCTCATTTGGATCTCCCAGGTGTTTTGTTTCTTCTGCTCACGGGTATCAGACCAATCAACGTTCCAGGCGGGCGGGCGACGGGTAGAAGCTATGGTCTTGCTTGGTTGCCTGGCCCTCGACGAGCCGAGCACGGTCGGCCGAAGGCGCCCCGTGCTTACCAAATACTCATTTCGTTTTTCAAGGCTTCGCTCGGCGGCACGCGACCCGAGCTGGAAACCGCGACCGCTGCCGTCCCCGACCCGCCGCCGAGCGCGTTCTGCGCAGCCGACCGGCGGGTTGAAGGAATCGTGCGGGGGCGTTGTGAGCCGGAACCAGCCTCGAACCTTTCACACCGGTGCATGCCGAGCGCCGCGCTAACCCTTCAGTTTTGTTTGACCGCCGGCGGACCCGCGCGCCGCGCAGCCGAGCACTTCGACGGCATTACTACCTTGGGACTAGAACTGGCGACGCGGCAATGGGCGAGCTGCCCCGCAGTCCGTGGCGAACCGAGGACACCCGACGCCGGTCGAAGCCTTCGCCCCTCGAAGCCTTCGCCCCAGTAGGCGCTCTGCGCGAGCCCAGCGGACGCCGAGCGATCGCCAGTCTCGCTGCGGCGCGCGTGACCATCGCCGGGTGGTGCACGCCCTCTCACCTCTCGTTGCGTGCTGTCGCTTGCTGCGCGCTCGGAACTATTCGCTCACCATACAAACTGTTTTCGCTTGTGCGCACTCGCGGCCGATGAGCTAACTTACGCTCGGCTTCGTCCAGCGAACCTGGGTCAGAACATCGGATCGGGGGCGAGCCAACCTCTTCCGCATCGAATTGCTTCCGACCGCGCCTGCCATGCGCCGCGGTCGCCAAAGGGATCTTGACCATGAACATTCGGACGATCACCACTGCCGCCACCTGGCTCGTTGCTGCTGGCGTTGCGTTCGCCGGCTGCGCCGCCGAAGAGACCACCGATTCGCCCACCAGCAACGCCGCGAACAACAACGCCAACAACAACGTGACCAACACAGCGGCCGGCGTGGGTCCGTCGAACACCACGACCATCAACACCGCCGCTGCGGTGACGAACGCAAGCGCGGTGACGTCCACCGGCACCACCGGCGGCGCCGCGGGCCCCACCACGACCACAGCGACCGTCGGCGGCGTAACGGCTGCGACCGTTGCCGGTGTCACGAACGCCACAGCCGCCAACAATACGAGCGGCGGCAACACCACCGGCGGCGGAGCCACCTGCGACGCTCCCCCCGCTGCCGGCACTGCCCCGATCATCGACGACTTCGAGGATGACGATCACACGATCTCGCCGAACGAGGGCCGGCTCGGTTACTGGTACGAATACGGCGACAGCGACGGCACACAGACGACCACACCCCTCGATGGCGCTCCGGGATCCGGCGGTGTGTTGAGCTCGAGTGGTTCTGGGTTCACGGAGTACGTCGGCTTCGGCGTCGATCTCAACAACGACAACGCCAACAGCGAGCCCTGCCCCTACGATGCCAGTATTCACACCGGCATCCAATTCGACATCACTAACGATGTCGAGGTAACGTTCCAGATCGCCTTGCCTGGCACCGTTGCTGACAGCGGGCATTATGGTATCAGCGTGCCGGCTGCCACCAACGGCACGTTCATGGCTCCGTTCACGATGTTGGAGCAACCTTCTTGGGGCGAAGCTGCCACCTGGGATCCTTCTAAGATCGTGCAACTCCAGTGGCAGATCACCGACCCCACCATGGCCTTCAGCATCACACTCGACAACGTCTCGTTCTACTGAGCCAAAGCGGCCTGACACGAGCCCCGATCGCCACGAGGCGTTTCGGGGCTCGTTCGTTTGTCGGATCTGCGACCTAGAGATCGAGCCCGTAGGCGGCACCCACGCGCAGGGCGAAGACTTGCGCCGATACCGGCAGCATCTGCATGAACACCAGCTCGGCAAACGGCGCGATCTTGGAGTCGACTAGAAAATAGGTGCCGCCGCTGAGGCCGACGAAGCCTTTGCCGGCCTTCCTGTAGCCCTCGAGCCCGTAACGCGCAGGGTCGTCGACCTGATACACGTCGATGGCAACGGCAGAATCCACCTGCGCTATTCCCGTCGACAGACCCACGTAGGGCGTGAACGCCTTCGGACGATACGCCGTACCACCGAACAACCGCTGCGCGCGCAACTCGACGTGCACTGGGAAGAACCCTTCCTTGTCGGCGACGTCGTCGACCGGACCTCCCCGGAACGCGAAACCGAGCCGGCCTCCGACGGTCAGTGAGGGCAGCAGGTGATAGTCGTAGCCCAAAAGCACGCGCACCGTGGCCATCGCGAGCCCGCCGTCGACCTTGTTCCCCTTGTCAGCGCGCAGCTCTGGCTCGCCCCGGAAGCCGTAACGCTCACCGTCTTCGTCGTAGCAAAAATAGGCGCCCGAGGAGGTACACGCGTCCTTCGTCTCCTTGTGCAGCATCATGTCGAGCTGCAACGCACCGCTGACCCAATGCTTGAACGGGCCGCTGCTCCCCTGCTCCTCGTCCCCTTCGTCCTCACTGTCGTCAGATTCCGGCGCCGCCTCTTCCTCGAGCACCACCGTTTCGACGTGGGGCTCGGGTCCAGCTGCAGGCTTGCCGGCAGCGGTTGGCTTGCTCGCGGATCGGGGCTTGCCGCCGCCCGCCTGCTTGTAGACCTTGCGCAGCTCGTCGGTGGTGAGGTCCGGATCGAGCGGGAGCGCCGGATCGAGCGCGAGCGCCTGCTGCATCTGCTGCTTCGCCGGCCCCTGCTTTTTGACCGCGACGTAAATCATCGCAAGGTCGCGGCGCAAGCTGGCTTCGACGGGCGCAGAGCAGCGCTTGCCGGCGCACATCTTGATCGCCGCCGTGAGCTCGTCCTCCGCCTCCTTCATGTTCATCGCCAGGTAGTGCTTGTCGATGGCGGCGTCGCCACGGGCACGCGCGGCCTTGTCATTGCCCGCAGCGTTGGCCGTGCCATGCATCAAGAAAGCCGCCGTCAAACAGGCGCCCCAAACGATTTGCCTACACGGAACTGTTTTTTGCTGCATCGAGCGGGCGGACCCTAACGCCAGCGCGGTTCGCAAAGCAAATGCCGTCCGCCGCTGGCCCCGCGCGGCGCGGGCGAATCGCCGCGACGCCGAAAAATTGAGCCCCTGCGGGATTTACTCAGTCACACTCGGGAGGCCCTGCGATCGAAGTCTCGATCACGAAGTTCGACGCGATCGTGTGACGCTCCGCAAAAAAGATGTGCAGGGGGTACACTTCCCCGCGTTCGAGCCCGAAGTCTTCGGCGATGGCGTCCAGCGACACCTCGTCCTGGACGGTCATGTGCAAACTGCCGAGATCGATGGCGAGCCGGCGGTTGATGAACACCCACAGGTCGTCGTCGCCGATGAACCGGAAGATCTCGCCGCCCACGTAACGGAACTCCGTCGCTGCCTCCAGAGTGAAATGGTAGTTGTGGCGGCGCCCTTCGTTCCCGAACAGCTGATCGTCGATCGGGAAGAAGGCGTGATTTCGGTACTCGAAGAGCGCGTCACCCGTCTGGTTCTCGACCAGTTGCAGCGGCACCTCTTGCTCGAGGTTGACCCCTGGCACTAGGTTGTACCAACTCACGAAGGACACATCACTCGTGATCGTGCGGGCCCCGTCCACCCGTACCGGTTTGTCGTCGGGGCCCAGGTACTTCTCCACCAAGCCACGCAGCACGCCGCCTGCAAACTCGTCATTCTCGAAATCAGGATGCGTGTCGCGGAGGTCGCGCACGGTCGTGTGCAACAGCGGCGGCCGCGGCTGCGGCGCATCGCACGCGCGCCAGCGACCCGCTTCGCAGCGCTCGAGCCCCTCACCGCAAGCCGTCGCGCAGGGCCGCGACGTGGGTGCCACCTCGCACTCGCCCCAGGCATCGTCGCGACACACCTGCTCGCCTTCCCCGCAGTCGTTCTGGCAGGGGGCTACCACGGGCTCGACGCGACACTCACTCCAGCGATCATCGCGGCAGGTTCGCTCGCCGGCGCCACAGGTATCGACGCAAGTTTCGGTCACCGGGGCCACCTGGCACGCACCCCAGCCGCCGTCGCTGCATACCTGAGTGCCGCTCCCGCAGTCGTTGTCGCAGGGCCGCTCGACGACAGGCACCTCGCAGGCCTGCCAGAAGCCCGCGACGCATGTTTGCGTCCCCGCTCCACAGAAGCCTGCGCACGCGCGTGTCTCGCGCTCCGCGGAACACGGGTCGGCCGTGGAGAGCTCCGTGCGTCCACAACCGGCAGCCCCGCACAGCGCGCTCGCTACGAGCCAACCCTGAAGCAACCTGCGCTGGCATCGATTCGAACGCGCGTTCATAAGCCGAAGCCGCAGGCTACCACGAAAAAGCGCGCAGGCTTGCCCTCAGGTCTTGCCGCGCCGCCCTCAGCCGGTATCATCGCGCCGCTTCGCCGGCACCCGTTATCCTTTTGAGCGAGCGTCGCGCGAAATAAGAACATGGCGCAAGTAATCCTCAAGGATGTCAGCAAGTCTTACGACGGCCAGGTGAACGTCGTCACCGGCTTCAATTTGGAAGTCGAGGACGGCGAGTTCATCGTGCTGGTCGGCCCTTCTGGTTGCGGCAAGTCGACCACGCTGCGCATGGTGGCGGGGCTCGAAGAGCTGACGGGCGGTACGATTCAGATCGGCGATCGGGTCGTCAACGACGTGCCCCCGAAGGACCGGGACATCGCTATGGTGTTCCAGAGCTACGCCTTGTACCCCCACATGACCGTGCGCGAGAACATGGCGTTCGCGCTGAAGCTGCGCAAGCGCCCGAAGGCCGAGATCGAAGCGAAGGTGAAGAGCGCCGCACAAGTGCTCGGTATCGAACATCTCTTGGATCGTAAGCCCAAGGCCCTGTCCGGCGGGCAACGTCAGCGGGTGGCCGTGGGGCGTGCCATCGTCCGCGACCCCCAGTGCTTCCTCTTCGACGAGCCGCTCAGCAACCTCGACGCCAAGCTCCGCGTGGAAATGCGCGCCGAACTGAAGCAGCTGCACCTGCGGCTCGCCAGCACCACGCTCTACGTGACCCACGATCAAGAAGAGGCCATGACGCTCGGCGATCGCGTGGTGGTGATGAAGGACGGCGTGATTCAGCAGGTGGGAACCGCACTAGAGATTTACCACCAGCCAAGAAATCGCTTCGTTGCCGGCTTCTTGGGCAGCCCCCCGATGAACTTCTTTCGCGGCTCCGTGGTGCGCGAGGGCGATCGCCTGTGGTTCGACGAAGGCAGCGGCAAGCTCCCCATCCCCGACTGGGCGTCGAAGGGCATGCAAGAGCAGGTCGGGGGCCACGTCACGCTGGGCGTGCGCCCAGAAGCGATGAGCGACCGCGTCACCGCACGCTTCGATACCAGCGATAATTCGCTAAAAATGAAGGTGCTTCTGGTGCAGCCTCTGGGCGACCGCAAGGACGTCTACCTGGCCACCCCCGAGCACGAGCGCTCAGTGGCGCTGGTCGATGCCTACGCTCGCTTCGAAACCGGCGAAACCTTGGACGTGTTCTTCGATATGAACCGCGTCCACTTCTTCGATGCGGGCGAAACGGGGCGTGCTCTGGTGACGAACCCGAACACCAGCCGAGCCGCGTAGTGCCTCAAAACGAGAGCAATTGCCCGATCACTGCGGAACGACGTCTGATTTGCCGCTGACGCCGCGGCCGCGCTGCGACCCTTTGCAGGCGAGCTGGCTCCGACCGCCCCGCGTAACCTTCCGGAAAATGGCACTTGGCCGGCGCGAGTTCTTTCCCTAGGCTCCCGCGCCAAATGACAAACAACAAGTTAGCAATCGTCGTCGGTGGGGGGCCGGCTCCTGGCATCAACAGCGTGATCGGCGCCGCCTCGATCAGGGCAAACCTCTCCGGCATCGAGACGCTGGGCCTGCTCGACGGATACAGTCACATCATGTTGGGGGATACCTCCAAGGTCACCCAGCTCGACATCGAGTCCGTCTCGCGCATCCATTTTCGCGGGGGCTCCATTTTGCGAACTGCCCGGGCGAACCCCACCAAAAAGCCCGAACACATCCGAAACACGCTGGACGGCTTGCGTAAGCTCGGTGTGGACAAATTGATCTCGATCGGCGGCGACGATACGGCTTTCTCCGCGCTCACACTCGCGAAACACTCCGAGGGGTCGCTGCGCGTGGTGCACGTCCCGAAGACCATCGACAACGATCTCGATCTGCCCGAGGGAATTCCCACCTTCGGGTATCAGACCGCGCGCCACGTGGGCGTCAACATCGTGAAGGACCTGCTGGTCGACGCCCGCACGACCAACCGCTGGTACTTCGTGGTCGCCATGGGCCGCACCGCAGGTCACCTGGCGCTTGGCATCGGTAAAGCCTCCGGCGCCACCGTGACGGTGATCCCGGAGGAATTCGCAGGCAGGAACATCCGCTTGAATCAGATCGTCGACATCGTCGCGGGTGCCATCATCAAGCGGCTGAGCTACGGGCGCTCCGATGGCGTGGCCGTCCTCGCCGAGGGCTTGGTCGAACACCTCGATCCGGAAGAGCTCGCGAAGTTCGCGGATGTGGAGCGCGACGAGCACGACCACATCCGCTTGGCTGAAATCGACTTCGGCGACCTGATCAAGAAGCAGGTGCGCGCGCGCCTGGCCGCCTTCGGCGTCTCGACCGCCATCGTCGACAAGGACATCGGCTACGAGCTGCGCTGCACCGACCCGATTCCGTTCGACATGGAGTACACCCGCGACCTCGGTTACTGCGCGGCGAAGTACTTGTTGGAAGGGGGTTCGGGCGCGATGGTGACGATCCAAAACGGCGTCTTCAAACCCAAGCGCTTCGACGACATGGTGGATCCCAAGACGGGCAAGACGCGCGTGCGGCTCGTGAACATCGAGACCGAGTATTACAAGATCGCACGCCGCTACATGCTGCGCCTGCGCAAAGACGACTTCGACAACGACGACCAGCTGCGCAAGCTCGCCAGCGCCGTCGGTCTCAGCGTCGCTGCCTTCCGCGACGAGTTCGAGCACGTGGTGAAGGACGAGGCACCGCCCCTCCGGCTCGGGGTCTGATCGACTCGGCACGCCTCGGCCCCAGTTCCGACGCTCGCGGGCTTTGGCCGCGGCGTGCCTTTCCGCAGCGCATACAGCCGCGCTTGGCGCGGAAACCCTGAACCTCGTAGACTATTTCGGGTGATAGTCGGCGTACCCCAAGAGATCAAAGAACACGAATACCGCGTCGCCATGCTGCCCGTGGGCGTGGAGGATCTGAGCCGCTCGGGCCACGAGGTGCTGGTGCAGCGCAGCGCTGGAGTGGGCAGCGGTATCGCGGATGCCGAGTACGAGCGAGCCGGTGCTCGCCTGTGTGACACCGCCGAAGAGATCTGGGCGCGGGCCGAGCTCATCGTCAAAGTCAAGGAGCCGCAGGCGCGCGAGTGGCCGCT
This sequence comes from Polyangiaceae bacterium, assembly GCA_025937785.1. Lineage (GTDB taxonomy): Bacteria > Myxococcota_A > Polyangia > Polyangiales > Polyangiaceae > JAICQQ01. Next base: position 51,957 of record JAICQQ010000012.1, on the reverse strand, counting down.
GATGCGACCCGGTCAGCACGTCTTCACCTATTTCCACTTTGCTGCGTCGGAACCCCTGATGCGCGCCGTCCTCGATTCCGGCGCCACGGCGCTCGCCTACGAGACCCTGAGCGGAGACGACGGTCAGCTGCCGCTCCTCACACCGATGAGTGAGGTCGCCGGGCGTATGAGCATCCAGGAAGGCGCCAAGTATTTGGAGCGGCCTGCGCTGGGCCGCGGCGTGCTGCTGGGTGGCGTGCCCGGCGTCGAGCCTGCACACATCACCATCCTCGGCGGCGGTGTGGTGGGCAGCAACGCCGCAAAGATTGCGGCTGGCTTCGGAGCCAGCGTCTTCGTCCTCGATAACAACATCGAGCGCCTGCGCTACCTCGATGACGTGATGCCGCAGAACGTCACCACGGTCTTCAGCGATCGCTACACCATCCTCGATCAGCTGGCTCGCGCCGATCTCGTGATTGGCGCCGTCCTGATCCGCGGCGCGCGCGCGCCGAGGTTGGTACGCCGCGAGGACCTGAAACTGATGAAACCGGGCGCCGTCATCGTCGACGTGGCGGTAGATCAAGGCGGTTGTCTGGAAACCACGCGCCCCACCACGCACGGCGAGCCTACCTACGTCATCGACGACGTGGTTCACTACTGCGTCGCCAACATGCCGGGAGCGGTCAGCCGCACCAGCACCTACGCGCTGTGTAACGTCACCTTTCCCTACGTGCGACACGTAGCCCGGCGCGGCTTGGTCGAAGCTGCCCGCGAGGATCCCGACCTCGTGAGCGCCGTCAACGTGCACCAGGGCCGAGCCACGCACCCGGCTGTGGCGGAAACGTTCAGCCTCGAGTACGTGCCGTTCCAATGACGCGCCCGACTCAGACCCAGAGGATCTCGCGTCGCGTAACCGAAAACGCGATCGCTTTTTCGTAATAGGCTGCCTCGTTCACGAACACCGGGTACACGGGAGCTTCGCCTTCATAGAAGAGCGTTTCGCCGTCGAGCGACTGGAAGATGGGGTCGCCAGGTCCAAGAGGCTGATAGTCGGCGTCCTGCAGCTTGGGGTGCACGAACGCGGTCACCGCACCGCTCGCGTCGCGGGGGTAATCGTAGGAACGCAAGTGCATGAAAACTTCGAGCTTTTCTGGCTGCGGCGTCCAGTCGTCGCGCGCGGAGGCCTCGATGAAGTCAAGGCAATGGCCCACGACGCGCTCGGTCCCGAGCAAGAGGTCGCCGCGCACGACGTTGTTCGCCGTAGGACCAACTTCGATGGTGGCTCCGCGCGGCACGATGGTGCTGAGCGCGCTCTTCGGCAGCGTTTCGTCGATCCACGCGTACACCCGCAGCCCGGGTTCCCGCCGTGCAACCCAGGCCGCCATTCTCAGGTTGAACGGGTCGAGATTGGTGATGATGTAGCTGAGACCCATGTTGGCGGTGGTCGTGTGCAGATCGAGCACCACGTCCACGGGCGTGCGGCCGCCAGCCCCAAAGTCTTCGAGGATCTCGCGCGCCCGCCGCTCCTCCCACGAGGCGCCGTCAGCGCGGGGGTCGTCGAAGCTGCGATTCAAGTCTTGGTCCAGGTAGCGGACACCGCGCTCCACGGCAGGTGGATTGGCCAGCAACACCGCGGTGTCGAAGCCTTGCCGTTGGATCGACCGCGCGTCATGCTGCCACTTGCGCACCAGCCAGGCACCGATCCACTCGTTGCCGTGGGTGCCACCAGCGAGCAGCACCCTCCGCACAGCCGTCGGCGAGCTCACGCGTCACCTCGCCGGGCGTAGTCCGTGGGATCCGCCGCCAGCTCGGAGGCGCCTTGCGTGCCCCTGCGGATCCGCTCGACCAGCCGCCGGTGCTCCTCGCACGCGAGGATACTCAGATCCGAAGACACCTGTGGCGGCGCCGCAAATCGCTGGCTCAGGGCGGCGCCACGCCGGGCCGCCTCGCGCACCCGCGCCTCCGGCAGGGTGCCGTCCCGGACAGCGCCTGCGACCGCGTCGATCATGGCGTGCGCCACGATCGAGGAGTGACACACCAGCAAGTTGTCGACTCCCGCCTGGAGGGCGCGTACGGCGGCGACGCCCGGTTCGCAGCGGCCGGCAATGGCCGCCATCTCGAGGTCGTCGCTGAAGACGACGCCGTCGAACCTCGAGCGCCGCCGCAGTAGGTCCGAGAGGACCGCCTGACTCAGCGTGGCCGGATGCTCCGCATCGAGCGCATCGATCAGCACGTGCGCCGTCATGATCGATGCGACGCCTGCGTCGACGACTCGCGCGAACGGCACGAGCTCGACGCGTTCGATCCGTTCGAGCCCATGCGCGAGCCGCGGCAAGGTGGCGTGTGAGTCCTGCTCGGTGTCACCGTGGCCGGGAAAGTGCTTGGCGCACGCGGCAACCCCAGCGCCCTGCAAGCCTTCGACCAGCGCCGCCCCGAGCTCCGCCACCACGCCTGCCTCCGAACTCAGCGAGCGATCGCCGATCACTGGGTTATTCGGGTTCGTGTCCACGTCCACTACGGGAGCGAAATTCACGTCGATCCCGACGGCCCGCAGCTCACGCCCCAAGAGCTGCCCGACCCCGCGCGCCAGCGCAGCGTCGCCCGTGAGCCCCAACGAGCGCATCGCCGGCACGTCGGTGAACCCACTCCGCAAGCGCCGCACGCGCCCGCCTTCCTGATCCACCCCGACGAACACGGGGCGCCCCGCTCGCCGCTTGATGCTGCGCGTCAGGTCGAGCACTTGCTCGGGAGTGTCGACGTTGCGCGCGAATAGGATCACCCCCCCAACGCCGCGATCGAGCAGGGCCTCGAGCTCGCGGCTCGGCGAGGTGCCATGAAAGCCTACGGTGAAGAGCCGCGCGATCGCGGCGTCGGTCAGCGAGTCCATCGCCGCAGTGAAGCATAGGCCGTAGCCCCCCAGGTAGTACAACCCCCACAGCTTCCACGAAACCACCAGCGTCCGCGAAGCTACCAGCCTCCGCGAGGCTACCAGCTTCCGCGAAACTACCAGCTTCCGCGAAACTACCAGCTTCCGCGAAACTACCAGCTTCCGCGAAACACCCGTCCCCGCCCCTACTCCAGGGCGGAGGCGATGTCGGAGCCCATCGAGTCGAGGCTGTCGATCTGCTTCTTCGCAGCCTGCCCGCTGACCTTCGGCTTCGGCGGCGGGGCGGCACCACCCTCGGCGGGCGCGGCCGGCGTCGCGTTGGCGGCCGCCTGGGCCTGCGTCTGGGCCTCGGCTGCGGCTGCCTTCTGTTGTTGCGCCTCGGCGGCCTTGGCGGCGGCGTCGGCTTCCGCGCGCTCGAAAGCTCGCGCGGTCATCTTCATGTGCTCGCGCTGCTCTTCCGCGCTCATGGACGAGGTGCTCTTCTTGGCCGTCGCTGCTTTGATGGCCGCAGCTGCTTTCTGCTCGGCCTCGGCGTCGGATTTGCCTGAAGTGACTAGAGCCACGACACCGACGGCGACCACTGCCCCCGCGATCGCAAGGTACGTCGTGACGCCGGTCTTCTTCATGGGAATCGCGTCGCCCGCACTGCTCACTCGATTTTCCGAATCTGCCATCAGTCCCTTCCGTCCGTTCTCACCGTCGCCCCACCTCGCTGAAACGATTCGACGGGGTACCGGCGCGTCGGAGGAAATTGTAGCGCCCACCTCCGCTTTGTCGAATCCCATGCAATCCTGCCACGTTTCGACATCCGTCGCAGCGTTCATCAAGGGCCCGTTTTCAGTGAAAGCGTTTTGGGCAGCTCCCGCGGGGCCACGGGGCCGAACCACCTTCGGCAAAACCGACACGCCAACACATTGTAGGATCTCAGGAGGTTGCGCGCCGGCCACGAACTCACGTGTGAGCGAACCGTTATCCAGGCGTTTGCGGCCCGAGGAGCCGCACAAAAACGTCCGGAGCCGCGGGTGCTGTCCTCGTGGCGTTGGGGAGAAGCTTTGGCTTTCGGGCAGGGTGGTCAGCCGAATTCGTAGCGTCCGCCCAAATGACGAAAGCCCCGGCATTACCAGGGCTTTTCGTTGAGCGGGAAAAGGGGCTCGAACCCTCGACCCCGAGCTTGGGAAGCTCGTGCTCTACCAACTGAGCTACTCCCGCGGAACTCGGCCAGCATAGTCGGTCGAACAGGCTCCGCAATGGGGAACCGCACCTCAGAGGCGCGGAAACAGCAATTCCGCGACATTGGGCAGGGACCGGCTTGACCGGCCCGAGAGGCGGAGATAAACGGTGGGCCCTCGATGAAAGCCGCCACAGTTCGTTCGGTTTGCGAATGCCAAGCCAAACTCGAAGCCGATCTCGGAGACGACCTTCGGGTGCTCGCTGGACGGGCTCGGAAGACCATCCGGAGCGCGCCAGAGACAGCGCCCGCGAACCTGGTCAGCGGCGGCGCGGTGTTTCAGATCGGCTGGTTCTGCCCGTTTTGCATCCGCAACACGCTGCGCTCGTTCACGACCTCGGCGCTCGCCTGGCACGAAGCCAGCGAACCGATGCCGCCGACCGAACCCGCCACGTGAATCGGCTCAGTGCGGCCGAAGTCAGGCGGCGCGCAGCGGTAGATCTGGGGTGCGCGACGCTTCCAGCTGGATCAGCAGTCGCTCCATGACCCGCACTCGCCGTCCGTCCTTCGCGCGTTGCCTCAGCCAGAGCGCTTGCTGGAGCGCGTGCTTCGCGTCATCGACGCGACGCACTCGCACGCAGGCGACGGCGTAGAGGGTCCACAGCCGCGGACATTGCCCGCCGGTGTGGCAGGCCTCGCGCAGCGACAACATCGCCTGACGATGTTCACCTCGCCGCCGAAAGCGTCGCGCTCGGCGCACCAGCGCTTCGTGGTGTGTTTCTTCGCGAGGCGCGCCACGAGTCGCTGCGTTACGAGGTTGTCTCAATCGTCTTGCCATGAGTCGTTGGCTAATACGCTCGGTTGGAGCGAAAGTTGTGCCATGAAATCGAAATCTCGTGGCGCTGCACGAAAGTGCGCGACTCCACGAGCTTCTGTCTCCAACTCGCTGCAGCAGTCGCCTCAATCCGGGTCACACGATCCACGCGGGCATTGCAGGGCGGACACACACCCGCGATCGCAATGTCACACCAGGAAGCACCGCGTCACAGCAGCGGGCTGTTTGCTCACCCAGAGCGAGGCGCTGCTAGAGCGAAGCGCTGCTAGAGCGAGGCGCGGTACAGCGCGAGTAGATCCGCTTCGGAGCAGGGCCGCGGATTGGACTGGTGACAGGCGTCGAGGAAGGCCAATCGCGAGAGTTTCTCTAGCGCGGCTTCGCCAATACCGGCGGCAGCGAGCCCCGACGGAAGGCCCACGGAGGCGCGCAGCGCCACTAGCCGTGCCCTGCACGCGCCGGGGGCGGCTTCGCCTCCGAGCAGCAAGCCCACGTGCAGCACCTTCTCGGGGACTGCGGCCGCGTTGAACTCGATCACCGCCGGCAGACACAGGGCGTTGGCGAGCCCGTGGTGCAAGCCATGCTCGCTCGAGAGTGGGTGGGCCAGCGAGTGGCAGGCCCCGAGCCCTTTCTGAAATGCGACGGCGCCCATCATGGCCGCCTTCATCATGGCACCGCGCGCGGCCAGGTCGTCGCCTCGAGCAACGGCCCGCTCGAGGTGCTTTGCGACCAGATCGATCCCGCCGAGTGCGATCGCGTCCGCCATCGGGTGATCGCCGACTGAAAGATAGGCCTCGATGCAATGGGTCAGGGCGTCGAAGCCGGTCGCGGCCGTGACCGACGGCGGCATGCTCTGCGTGAGCTCGGGATCGAGCAACGCGACTTTCGCCAGTAAGAACGGTGAAAAGATGACCGTCTTGCGCCCGCTCGATCGCACGGTGACGACGCCGGAACGTCCCACCTCACTGCCGGTACCCGCGGTCGTGGGCACCGTAATGATGGGCGGGACGTTGGGCGGGATGTACTGGTCGCCCCCGATCGCGTCATCCAGCTCTTCGAACGGCCGCGTGCACACCGCGCGCAGGGCGATGAGCTTGCCGGCGTCGAGCGGGGAGCCGCCCCCCAGAGCGATCACGCCGTCGGCTCGATGTGCGCGGTACGCCGTAGCCCCCTCTTCGATGTTCACTTCAGTGGGATTCCCGAGCACGCCCGAGAAAACGCTGACCACGAGCCCCGCGCCGGAGAGTGCGCTGGCGACGCGCGGCGCAACGCCAGCGTCGACCAAACCGGCGTCGGTGACGACCAGCGGTCGTTGGATGCCCAGCCGCTTGGCTTCATCGCTCAGGCTGGCGACGACGCCGGCGCCGAAGACGATGCGGGTCGGAAAGTTCCAGATCAATGGCTTCATATGCTCTCGAAGTAGCGTTCTAGTTCCCAGGTGGTGACTGCGCGTTCGAAGGCGCGGGCCTCCCATTCGCGGGTCATGGCGTAGTGCTCGACGAACTCGGCACCGAACAGCTGTCGCGCGGCCTTGCTCGCTGCGAATGCGTCGATGGCTTCGCGCAGGGTGCGCGGGACACTGTTCGGGCCGCTGTCGCCGGGATCACCCTGCGTCGCCTCGGGCGGCGTGAGCTCCTGCTCGATGCCCCACAGACCTGCGCCGACGCTCGCCGCGATGGCGACGTAGGGGTTGATGTCCGCCGCGCCCTGGCGATGTTCGATGCGCGCCGCTTTGGCATCCTCGCAGCCGATCACGCGCAGGGCGCAAGTGCGGTTCTCGACGCCCCACGAGGCGACGAGCGGGGCCCACAACCCTGGCACGTAGCGCTTGTAGCTGTTCACCGTGGGGGACATCATCAACGTGAGCTCCTGCATCAGCGCGAGCTGACCCGCAAGGTAGTTTCGCATGACCGCGGACATCCCGCCCTGGGCGCGCGCGTCATGAAAGGCATTCTGCCCCGCTCGCCACAGGCTTTGATGCAAGTGGCCGCTGCACCCAGGGTACGCCGCACTCCACTTCGCCATGAAGCAAGCGCTCAGGCCGTGCCGGTGGGCAATCTGCTTCACGGCCGTCTTGAACAGCGCGGCCTGATCGGCGGCACCCAAGGCATCGCGCGCAGCCAAGGCAGCTTCGTAGACGCCCGGACCGGTTTCGGTGTGCAGCCCCTCGATCTCGATTCCGAAGCCCGCCAGACTCCGCTGCAGATCTTGCATCAGGTCGGCGTCTTGCCCGGTGCGCAGCCAGCTGTAACCGAACATGCCGGGATCGAGGGGGGCCAGCTCCTGAAAGTGCTTCGCGTGCAGCGTGTCGCGCGTTTCGCGAAAGACGAAGAACTCGAACTCGACCCCCACCTTGGGCTCGAAGCCCAAGCGGCGCGCGTGGGCGATCACTCGCTTCAGCAGCGAGCGCGGGCAGGCTGGATGAGGCTCGGCGTTGGACGCGCGAAAGTCGCATAAAAGGGCGGCGACGCCGGGCTCCCAGGGGATGCGCCGTTCGGTCTCGGGATCGAGCACCGCCTGAACGTCCGGGTAGCCCGTGTGCCACCCGGTCAGGGTGGCGCGATCGTAGAGTGCGTCGGCGATGTCCCAACCGAAAATGACGTCACAAAATCCAAAACCTTTGGCGAGCGCCGACTCGAGCTTCTCGAGCGAAACGTACTTGCCCCGCAAGACCCCGTCGAGATCGAAGCCACCGATCTTGGCCCGCTCGATGCCTTCGTGGCGCAGCCTCTGGACCAACTGCTTGGCCTCCGAGGTCCCGGCCGTCGCCCCATCAGGTGCACCCTTGCTAGTCGCCCGGGCGACTTTTCGGGTGGCAAGCGCTTTACCGGCAGCTCGCCCTGGGCCGGCGCCGCGCGCGCGACCGCCGGCACGTCGAGCGGGAGCGCGAGGGCTTTTTGCTTTTGCCATACTGAACTCCATACAGCTGTGCGGCGAGCGCAGCAATGCCGGAGGCGCGGGGCTCGCGCGATCAGAGAGCGACTGCTGCGGCCGATTGACGGCTGCCACCTACGGAGTGTTAATGCCACCTCAGCGCTCGAACCCCCGCACCCGGTCACGCGCCCATGACACCAGCCACGCCTCTGTCGCAGCCTCGAACCCCCGGCTTCACCACGGGCGTGCGCGCCCTGTTTCGGGGCGTCCACTACGTGCTCGCAACACCTCAGACCTGGCCATACGCCTGCGTGCCTGCGCTACTCCTGACGCTGCTGCTCGGCGCGGCGGGCTGGTCCACCACGCGCTGGGTTTTCCCAGCCATCCAGGCCGCGCTTCCGAGCGGCGAGAGTAGCGCGGGCCAAGTGCTGTGGGCCGGCACCTCCGGGTTGCTGGCCGTCGGCGTTTTTCTGCTCGGGGCAAGCCTGGCGTTTGCCCTTACCCCGCCGTTGTCGGGCCCCGCACTAGAGCGCATCGTGACGCTGCGCGAGCGCTCGTTGGCGGTCCCCGAGCGAGCGCCGCTCGGTTTCTTCGCCGAAATTTGGTGTGGGTTTCGCGCGCAGATCTTCGTGCTGATCGGGGTGGTGCCCGTGCTCGCGGCGCTATGGCTCGCCGAGCTTCTGCTGCCCCCCTTGGTCGTGATCACGGTGCCGCTCAAGCTCGTCGTGACGAGCCTGGCGCTCGCATGGAACCTGCTCGACTACCCGCTCACGCTGCGGGGTGTCCGCATGCGAGAGCGCTACCTCTTGTTCACCCGCTTCAAGGGCCCCTGTCTCGGCTTCGGCGCCGCATTCGCGGTGCTGTTCTGGATCCCGTGCGGCTGTCAGATCGTGCTGTTGCCGATCGGAGCGGCTGCTGCCACGGAACTGGTATGGCAGCTCTTGGCGAGCGACCCGGACGTGCTGTCGGAGCTGCCTCGGCCCCTTAGTTCTGATCGATAGCGATGCCCAGCTCGCGGCGCAGCGCGAAGTAGGGTTCGCTGGTGCAGAACGCGATCAGATCTTTCGCGTACTCGCCGTGCCTGCCCTCTTCGCGTTCGAGCAGCGCGTGTGCCGCGGGCAGGTCGTTGGCCAGCAGCATGCCGGCGCGGCAAGCCGTCTTTTCGACTCCTTGGCTCCAGCGTTGGAGGTTGGTCCGGCCGCCCTCCTCTACGAAGCGCAAAAAGCACGCGCGCAGCGCGTCGGTCTGGGCGGGCTCGAGGATCGCCTCGATCGCCCGCGCGATGGGCCCGACTCGCTGCTTCATGTCCGCGGCGATCGGCAGCCCCGGGTTGCCCACGGTGAGGGCCGCAAGGAATAAGTCTTCCAGGTCGGGCACCGCGGAGAACAGGGCCTTCACGTAGTTTTCTTGCCGATAATAGGCCAAGTGCCGACCGATCAAGAACGCGAGATCGGCATGCTTCAGGCCAGTGAGTACACGCTTGCCGACCACGGTTTGGGGCGGCACCGCCGGAATGTGCTCATAGCCGGTGTCGCGATCCTTCTCGAGGAAGATCGGAGGCGGCGCGAGCCCGAGCAAGGCGGCCGCCCAGGGGATCGCGCGGATCGCCGTGATGGTTGCCTTCGCCGGATCTTGACGGGTCTCCGGCGGTGGTTGGTGCAAGTGCCCCTGCCGGCGCAGGGCCGACACCCGACCGAGCAGGGCTGCCGGCGCGACCAGCGCGAAGATCTGACCCGTGAGTGGCTCTTGCTCGGGATGAAACAGGTAGCGGTGCCACGCTTCGTGCGAGAGGGCGCCGCGGGGGGCAATCAACGTGGTGCTGCGCGAGCGCTCGTAGCACTCGCGTTCGTCCCCGGTGGCTGCACCGAGCGCCACCAACGCCTGCGCCACGCACCAGGCCTTGTCCAGCTCTTCGCGCGCTCGGTAACCCCGGTAGAGCGCGCGGATATGGGCAGGCTGCGTCGGATCGCGCCGCACGCGACGCCACGCCTCGTCGGGGTCTTCGGTAGCGTCCGCCGCGACCGACTCGAGATCGGTCAAGTCGACCTCGACGTTCACGTTCGCTTGCACGCGCACGAGCTCCGCCTCGAGTTCGCGCACGCGCGCGCGCAGCTGTTCGATCTGACTCAGCAGCATCTCGTGCCCTGCGCCACCTGCCGCCTGCATGTCGATCGGCTGCAGACTCGCCGCGGGCTCCTCGAAGTGCTCGACGATCTTGACGTGGTGGCGTTGCTGATAGGCGGCGACCATGGCCTGCTCGAGCCGGTAAAGCCGGCCGCGATCGAGCCCCAGGTTGTCGGCGGCTTTGTCGAGGCGCGCGCGCTCGTCCTGGGTGATCACACCGTCCTCGAGCACCTCGGCGAAGATCTCCTCGTACTGGGTTTCCAGCGGTCCCAACCCGAGGTTGCCGAAAACTTGGCTGTGGCGGAACTCTTCGCGCAACTCGAATCCCTCAGCGCTCTCGATTTCGCTCATGGCTGGGCTCCTCCTCCGTGGTCCAACGCAAATCACTATCACCGGGTCTTCCCCGCGTTTCAATGGTCGCCCGACGCGTTCTCCGGGGTCCGTGAGTGCGCACGAACGCCTACACGAGGCCGGTCGCTCAGCACGGCGCTTGCGCGCCTGGGCCGAGCGCAGTATCGAGGTCGGCGATGAGCTCTCGGCTGCCCGCCTGCCTCTGGCCTCTGCCGCTCACAGGGCTGCTCACAGGGCTGCTCACAGGGTGCGCGGGGCACCAGCCACCGGCGCCGCTCACCCCACCTCTCGCGGCTGCCAGCGTCGTCAGCACTCGCCCGATCGCAGAAGCGCGGATGCACCGAGATAGCCCCCCGCCGTCGGCCAGCGCGGTAGCGCAGGACCCGGCGCCTCCTGCCCCGCCCCAAGCGCTGGCAGCCCCGCCGCCCACGCCAACGCCGGCGATCGAGGCTCAAGTCGAAGTGGAGCGGCCGTACAAGACGTTCCAGCGGCCACGCGCGCAGGGTCCGGTGTTTGCCGCCGGTGAGGACGAAACCCTCGCGCGCTGGAACCTCGGCGGAACAGGCGATCCGAGCTTCATCTCTAACCGCGCGGGTTTCCATCCAGGCGCACGCGTGGTCGTCGACACGGAGCTCATCGCCGGGCAGCTGCCTGCGAAGTCGGGCCCCGGCCTCACGCAGCGCGGACTGCTCGCTCAATCGAGGAGCCGTGGCTACTGGCCGCTGCGGCTTTGCTACGAGGATGCGCTGCGCCGCAACAGCGAACTGTCTGGTGAGACGCGCTTGCGCCTCAGCATCGGGCGCAGCGGCAAGGTGACGCGAGCGACACTGCAGAAGACGGCGCTCGACGCCGAGGCGGGCCGCTGCTTGTCGCTGGCGGTCGAAAACCTCAGCTACGATCCGGCACCCGCCGCAGGGCTCGTGGCGGCCGAGCTCTCCGTGAAGTTTTGGCGCGGCGACGCCCCGGTGCCTGCGACCGGTCCGGCACCGGGAGTGCTGTTCGAGAACCCAGGGCGGCTCGAGCCCGACGTCGTCGCCGGAGCGCTGGCACCCGCGATCCCGGCGGTCGAGGCTTGCTACGCACGCAGGCTCGAGCGCGACCCGGCGCTTTGGGGTCGCCTCGCGCTGCGCATCGATCTCGGCGACGACGGCGCGATCGAGAGCGTCCGAGAAGACGAGAGCCGCTTCCCCGATCGCGAAGTGTCCCAGTGCGTGGTCGCCCAGCTGGGCGAGCTAACGTTTCCGGCTCCCGCGGGCGGGTCTCTGAGCTTCGTGCAAGCGTTCCGCTTGGGTGCCCCGCCGGAGCCCCACCCGCTCGAACCTCCGCCTGCTCCCTGATTTCGCGCCGACCTGGCCGCAGGGCGCCCGCAGCACTAGATTGGGGAGATGCTGCGCGGCCTGGTGGTCCTGTTCATCGTCGTTCCCATCCTCGAGCTGTACCTGCTCACGCTGATCGCTCGCGCTACGAGCTTTTGGGTCGCGCTGGGCCTCGCAGTCGGGACCGGGGTCGTCGGAGGCATTTTGGCGAAGCGCGAAGGGCTCCGCGTGTGGCGGCGCTGGCAAGCTGCGATGCGCGAGATGCGGGTCCCGGACGAAGGCGTGATCAGCGGCATGCTGGTCCTGCTCGGTGGTGTGCTCCTGGTCACGCCCGGCGTGCTCACCGACGTCGCTGGCATGCTGCTCTTGATCCCCCCGACTCGCCGCACCATCGCCGCGTGGGTTCGGCGCCGCGTCGACGTCCAGCTCGGGACGCTTTCGACGGCGTGGCCCGCGGGTGCGGGCCTTGGCGGCTCAGGCTTCGGCGGGGCGCCCCCGCGCCGTCCGGGAGCGATGCGCGGGGGCAGCATCGACACCAGCGGTACCTCGCTCGATCCCTGAGGCTCGTTACAACCCGAACGTGCCGCCGTAAGCGTCGGTGGCGCCCGCCGCGCCGCCTTCGGCGGGAGCGCCTGCTTGCGAAAAGCTCCCCCCGATCCCGGTGGCGAGACCGGGACCCGCGCCCCCGGCTCCCGCGCTAGTGCTCGTGCTCGTGCTCGTGCTCGTGTTTCCGGTGCCGCCCCCGTTGGCAGCGCCCGCCTCGCCGCCCGCCCCACCGGTCCCGCAACTGCTGCGGATGCGGTCGCCGGCTTCCGGCGACTTGCAAAAGCCGGGGCGCTGCAAGTAGTCGAGCTCGGCCACGACGCACACCATCTGGTCTGGGCAGTCTTGGGTGCAGTCACATAGCAGCGCGCAGTAGCCGAGATCGCCAAAACCAGCTTTTGTATTCACCGGAATGGCGCAGCCCACATTGGGTGGCTCCGGTATCACACCGCAGCTCGGGTACGCCCCGAGGGTGCACGCTTCGTCGCAGCGGCCGCCCTCGCTGCGCTCGATCATGCCGCAACTGCCGCGACACGTGTCCTGTTCCATGCTGACATTGCACCGCTCCGCGAGGCGGCGCCCGCTCGGCAGTCCCGCGACACACTCGCCTGAGCGGGGATCGCAGTACTCTCCTGCGCAGTCCGTATCGCTGTTGCAGCGCGGCATGCACGTCGGCACATCGCGCAAGCAGGTCCCGTCACAGCGCTCGCCGCTCACGCATTCCTCTGCGCTGGTGCAAGCCTGCCCCGTGCTCACCCAGCTCGGCGTGCAAGCGAAGTCGGTGCGGCCATGGCATTTCGCGGCGTCGAAGGCGCCAGTGCGAGTCGATCCGTAGTCACAGACCTCGAGACAGTAGGAGGTGCTGCCGAAGTTTACACAGCGCGCGTCCGCGGCGTGCATGCCGCAGATCGATGGATCTTGGTTGCACGCTACCGTGCACAGCCCACCCGGTGGTCCGCCTTGGCTGAGGGTGTGCGACGCGGACGTGAGACACAGCAGGTCGACGCCGCAGTCCTCGGCGCGCTCGCACGGCCGCCCGAAGTTGGCGGTCGGCTGTCCCCCATCCGGATCGACCAGCCCCCCCGAACCAACCGTCGCGTTATTGCTTTCGACGCTGCGCGACACCGGTACCCCCTCGTCATCGCCGCAACCGCTGAAAGCGGTGATCACGGCGAGAACGGGGACGCTGCTGAGCGGCCAGGCGGGGCGAGTCATGGGCTACTCGCCTGAGGGCGCCCCACCCTCTCCGGCTTGCCCGCCCCAAGAGCCGCCACCCATACCGCCGGCACCGCCGGCACCGTCACAGGTGCTGAGCACCGTGTCCTCGACACCCGCGACCCCGCACAGGCCGGTACGGCCACGATACTCGAACGGACCTTGGTCGTTCTCGATGCGAATGCACACCAGATCCCCGCGGCAATCGTCGGTGCAGTCGCACAACGCGCCGCACAGTCCGACGTCTCCGACGTTGGCTCCCTGATACGCCAGGAACAGGCAATCCGCGCTCGCGTCGGTGTTACTGCTCGATCCGCACGCAGGATAGGTGCCGACGATGCACTTCTGAACGCAGACGCCGTCGTTGGCGCAGAAGCCCTGGCATTCGTCCACCTCCGCGTCAGGATCGCACGTCTCGTCGAACTGCTTACCCGGCCGCTCCTCGTCGATGCACTCGCCCGAGCGCGGATCGCAGAAGCGCCCCGACGGGCAATCTTGATCCCAGTTGCAGCGGGGCAAGCAAACTTGCGGAGTCGAATAACAAACGCCCTCCGCAGCATCCTCGCTCGTCGCCAAGCAGCCATCGCCGATGTCGCAGTCCATGTCCGACGTGCAGGCGACCGCCCCTGGAGCCTCGTGCAGTACCAGATCGCACACGACGTCATCGCGACCCTGACATTTCTCGGGCACCCCGAAGGTGCAGCGCTGCACGCAGTACGCAGTGTTCTCGTCGAAGTAGTGACACAACGAGTTCGGATCCAGCTTCTGGCACTCCGCGTCCGCCTCCGCGGACGGCGTGTCGGCATCGCCGCACTGGAACGAACAGAACCCGTGCGCCGGCCCACCTTCGGTCAAGGCCTTGGATCGACTCGTCAGACACTCGAGCCCTGTGGCGCAGTCCTGGCTCGATTCACAAGGCAAGCCGATTTCGGAAGTCTTGTTGCTGCCCCCACCCGTGCCACCTGCGTTGTTGCCGCTGGTCGTCGGTGCGCTGCCGCCACTGCCGCCGTTCCCACTACTGCCGCCGGCCCCCGCGGTCTGCTGGGTCTCGTTGTCACCGCACGCGGGCACACCCACCGCCCAGGTGAGCCCCAACAAACCCATCCACAATAAGTCAAGCCGACGCATGCTCTGCCTCCGGAAGCAACGCCCGGACGCGGCCGGACGTAATTAGGTCCTGATAGGCTTACCGGGCGCCTGCCGGAGCGCAAGCCGCAATCGCCGGAAAACACACCCTTTTCGTGCTAGCGAGCGGAATCTTCCCCCAAAACTGAGAACTTTGACCACCGCCGCTCCCGCTTCTCGCACCTTTCTCGGCGCAATGTCCGCTGGCCCGGGGCGTGGTCGGCGAACTCAGAAGAGCTTCACGGGACTCAACGCGGTTGGGTCTTCGTCGTCGCCGATGTCATCTGAAGAATGGCCGAGGCCGAGGAGCCCGTTGTCGTTGTTGCCCCAGCAGCGGACATAGCCGGACGTCGTGAGAGCGCAGACGTGCTTGCTGCCGATATCGACGGCTTCGGCCGGGCTCCCCAACACGATCGGATCGACCGTGTCCGGTGTTTCGTCATCCCCGATCCACACTTGTGGCCCGTGGTTGGGGACCTCTTGAGTATAGTCATCGACGTTGCCGGTACCCAGCAGACCGTGAATGTCCCCCCCCCAGCATACCAGGCCGCCATCCGAGAGTACTGCGCAGGTAACGGAACTCCCGGACGAAATCGCCGAAACAGTAGCTCCGATCGGTACATCGCCGACGGAGGCCGGCGTCTCGTCGTCTCCGATGTCGTTGGTGTTCCCGTAGCCCAGCGCCCCGTAGCCCCCCCCACCCCAGCAGCGAACCCCTCCTGTCGTGAGCAGCGCGCAGGTCTGACTGGAGCCGCCGGCGGATACCTCTGCCACTTCGCCCCCCACGTCGATCTCGCCGACGGCTGCGGGTGTCTCGTTGTCGCCGATGTCGTCATCGTTGCCGTAGCCCAGGCGGCCGCGGCCTGAGAGGCCCCAGCACTTGAGTGCGCCGCCCGTCAGGACGGCGCAGGTGTGGTCGCCGCCGGTGGAAATCTGAATCGCCGTGCCGCCTAGTTCTACGTCGCCAGCCTCAGCGGGTGTCTCGGTGTCGCCAATGTTCTCCACGTTGCCGTAGCCAAGCGCGCCGGCCACTCCATTTCCCCAGCAACGGACGGCACCATTGTTCAACAGGGCGCAGGTGCACATGCCGCCGGCTGCGATCTGCTGCACGACGCCGCCGACATCTACATCGCCGGCGTCGGCGGGCAACTCGTCGTCGCCGATGTTGTTCGTGTTACCGTAGCCGAGCTGCCCGTACTCGCCGTAGCCCCAGCAGCGCACCTTGCCCGTGTCCAAGAGCGCGCAAGTGTGGTAGCTACCAGCAGCCAGCTGGACCACCGTACCGGCGGCGCTCACGTCTTGGGTCGGCAGTTCGTCATCACCAATCACGTCGGTATTGCCGTAGCCAAGCTGGCCGTGCTGGGCATTGCCCCAGCAGCGCACATTACCGGATTCGAGTAGCGCACACGTGTGTTCGTAGCCGGTGACGACTTGCACGACCGGCAAGCTGCAGCTCGCTGGGTCAGCCGTGCACGGGTCTTCGCAGTCGAAGCCATCACCGACGAAACTCGCGTGGCACTCGCACTCGTAGCCGCCGTCGGCGTTGATGCAGAAAGCCTGGGGGTGGCATTGCGCGGTGCCATCGGAGCACTCGTCGACGTCTTCGCAGGTCGGCGACGCGACGCCGTCGCACGACCAACCCGCCTCTACTTCGCAGTCCGCGTTGCAGCCGTCGCCCGCCTGAGCGCCGCCGTCATCGCATTCCTCACCCTCGTCGAGGACTCCGTTTCCGCACTCGGGCTCGCCAGTACCCGTGGTGCTGGTCCCGCTGCTGCCACCGGCTGCCGTGCCACCAGTCGTGGTGGTACCGCCGCTGCTGTCAGCCCCACCGATGCCAGTGCCGCCGCTACCGCCAGTGCCGCCGCTACCACCAGTACCGCCCGCGCCACCACTAACGATCGGCAGGTTGCCGTCTGCGTCCACCTCGTCCTTTTCGGCGCACGATCCGTCGCCGGCACACACCTGGTCCGCGACGCAATCCTTGGCCGTGGCGCAGACGTCGCGGCATTCGGCATCGGCACCGCAGCGCTGCTCTCCCTGGCAGTCGCTGTCTTCGGTGCACGAGGTTTCTGCCTCCAGCTGACAGACATTCAAGTCGCCACCGGTCAGCACGCAGCGCTGACCCTCTGGGCAGTCGCGCGTCTTAGCGCATTCTGCGTGACAGCGCTGAAATGTGCACGAGTACGGATCTTTGCAATCCGAGTCGAGCAGGCACCACCCGCCGAGATGGGTCGGCTCCTTCTCGCTGGTCGCCCCGCCGCAGGCTCCAGCAAAGCTCGTGGCAGTGACGCCGACGACTAGCCAGAATAGACCGCGACACTTTCGAGCCCTCGAGTGGTGCCCACGATGCCCACGAAATCTTCCCACCGACCAAGAGTTACTTGAATACTTTCACCGGGCAAGCGGGACCCCATGACCGGGCCGCAACCCGCGCCCTTTCGGGCGCCCCTACCCCCTCCAGATGGTGGGTCGACAGGGACTCGAACCCTGGACCAATGGATTAAAAATCCACTGCTCTAACCGACTGAGCTATCGACCCGGTGAATCGGAAGGCGCTGTCTAGCGCGAAACCGCGAGCTGTTCCAGCACGTTTGTCGATGGAAATCGGGCGGGCAGGCCCCGGGGTCTGGCGGGAGGCGGAACCAGCTGATTCCGGGCTGACCCGCCGATGCCCGCTGGGTCAGCGGTGGGGGCGCAGGCTCGCGACGGCTTCAGCGAGCTCGCGACCGAGGTTGGCCTCCGCGGCCCGGCCCAGGGTGGCTCCGGCGCTGAAGAGCGCGAAGCTGACGTAGTCGTGGAGCATCTGCTTGAGGATGGTCTCGGGGTCGGCGCCCGCCGCGACGATGACGGCGTTTTCGGCGACGACTTGCGGCTCGAGGCGGCCGTGCTCGTCGGGTCCGGCGTTGCGAAACAGGATGTCGTAGACGCCTGCGCCGACGGCAAAGGCGCTCATGCTGTGGACGAACTCGTCGCGCTTGCCGGCCTGGCGCATGTGGGCGAAGAGCGCGGCGAGCACGTCGTTGGCGGTGGCGACGAGGGCAGCGGGCCCGCCTTCGGTGCGCGGCGGTCGCAGGGCTACGTGCTTGGATTGGATCAGCGCGTAGAGCTGCTTCGTAGTCTCGAACTCACCTAGACCGGTGTAGCGGCCGATGGCTTCGATGGACGCGCGCCCGTCGACGGCGCCGTACACCTTTTCGAACTCGCTGGACACGGCGCGCTGCTCTTCCAACCGATAGGGCACGTGGTCGGCGCTCGGGATGCGCTGGCGAAAGTAGCGCATTTCATCCATACGCGTGACGCCGTCCATCAACAGAGCGTTGGCGCTGATCACCTGTTGCGAGACGAGCTTCGCCTCGTCGAACCCGTCGAGAAAGTAAAAGGTGCCGTCCCCCACGGTCAGCGTCGCGAACACCACCTCTTCGGCTTGCCGGCGGATGTAATTGAACACGGCGCTTTGCGTCAGGAACCCGAGCTCGATGGCGGATTCGCCCACGCGCTTGCCCATGGACACCTGCTCGAGTACCCGTTCGTGCTGCTCTTCGGTCAGCGCCCCGTAACGGTAGAGCACGGCCCCTAGCCGTTCCGAATCGATCGACGTCTGTACGCCGACGATGTTCCCTTGATCGAAAAAGATCGAACGGCGCGAACTGCGATCCATCACGCAGAGCTCGCCGCGCCAGGAGGCTTGGGCGACGAGCGCCAGCACATCGCACATCATGCCCGGCGCGGTGATTTCTCCCGCGAGCCGTACGACCTCGCCATCGCCCACGTCGCGCAGCCCATCTTCCCCGGTGTAGCGCATGAACACGACGTGGGTCGGCCCCGGCAACAAGCGGTAGGTGCCCTCGCGCGCGCGCATGCGCTGACTGGCGACCACTCCTATTGGGTGCGCCTGACCGCTCTTGTCGATTCGGATCAACTCATCGCGCGGGTTCTGCATCCAGTCCCTCACCACGAATCTAACCCAAAACGCCCTCGAGAGACACCTTCGCGTCGGCCGCTGCTGCGTCCGTTCCAAGACGACTTAGCGAAGCGTCAGCGCAGCTCTGCGACGGTGTCGCCGAACAGACGTTCTAGTCCGCCGAGCACGCTGTCGCTGGGTGTCACGCGCGTGCCCACCAGGTCGAGCACGGCCTCGGCACCGCCCGGGAGTTCCAGCACGAGTTCGACGGGACAGGGACCGGGCGATTCGACCAGTAGCTCCTTCAGGCGGCGCAGGTCGGCCTTTTGCGTACGTTCGGCCCTGAGACGGATCGAGACCGAGCGCGTGGCTCGCAGCACGGCATCCGCCAGCGGCTGTACACTGTCGACGAGCAGAGTCGCCTCCCGCTCCTCGTCGGGCTCGTCGGTCATCGGAAAGCTCACTTTTCCTGACACCAGCACGGGTTCGCCGCTCTTCAACAGGTGACCGTAGGTCTCGATACGGTCGCCGCGGAGCTTCGCCTTCAGGCGACCGTAGACGTCCTCGATCTCGAAGAACGCGGCCTTGCCCCCGCTGCCTCCCTTGAACAACCGCTCCTGATAATTCTCGACCATGCCGGTCACGCTCACGCCACTCCACGGTTGTTCCCCCGAAACCTTCACGGTGGCCAACGCACCCAGGCGCGCGAGCTTGTCGCCGTAACGAAACAGCGGGTGGCCGGACACGTAACAACCCAGCGCGGCTTTTTCGCGGCGCAGAAGCTCGAGGCGATCCCATTCCTCCGCCGGCGGGTACTCGTCACCACTCGTGCTCTGCGGCGCGCCGGACTGCTGCGCAGCTTGCTCGAACATACCGAACAGGGTCGTCTGCCCGCGGGCACGATCGCGGCTCGCTGCCCGCGAGCGCTCGAGCGCGCGGTCGAGCGCCGCGAAAGCACGGGCGCGGCTCACGCCCATCTCGTTCAACGCGGAGTCGAAGGCTCCACACTGCACCAGCGACTCGAGCACCCCCTTGTTCAAGCGCTTGGCATCGACGCGCGAAGCGAAATCGAAAAGATCCGAGAAGACGCCGCCTTCGCGCCGCACTTCGAACATGCTCTCGAGCGCCGCGCTGCCCACGCCACGCACGGCGCCGAGGCCGAAGCGGATCTGCGGACCGTAGCGGTCCCGGAGCTTGCCAGGTCCCCGCGGGGCGCCGTCGCCCGCCGGATTCGCGTACACGACGGTGAAGTCCGTCTCGCTCATGTTGATGTCTGGGGGCAACACGCTGACACCCCAGGCGCGTGCCTCGGCGATCGTGCGCACGACCTTCTCGATCTTGTCCTTGTCCGCGGTGAGCGTGGCGGCGAAGAACTCGGTGGGGTAATGCCGTTTCAAGAACGTGGTCTGATACGTGATCAGCGCGTAGGCGGCCGAGTGGCTCTTGTTGAAGCCGTACGACGCAAAGCCTTCTACCTCCTGAAAGATGGCCTCGGCCTGCGCTGGATCGACGCCGTTCTTCCGCGCGCCTTCGACGAAGGCTTGCTTCTGCTTCGCCATCTCTTCGGCCTTCTTCTTGCCCATGGCGCGGCGGAGCAAGTCGGCGCCGCCCAGCGAGTACCCCGCCAGACGCTGCGCGATCTGCATGACTTGCTCCTGGTACACCGGCACCCCGTACGTGGGCTTGAGCACGTCGTCGACCAGCTCGTGCAGCTTGCGGATCGGCTTGCGCCCGTGCTTGCCACCGATGAAGTCGTCGATCATGCCCGTCCCGAGCGGACCCGGACGGTACAGGGCGACCGCCGCCACGATGTCCTCGAATCGATCCGGCTTCAGGCCGCGAAGCAGCTGCTGCATGCCCGACGATTCCAGCTGGAAAACGCCGGTGGTGTCGCCCGACGAGATCAGCTGATAGGTGCCCGCGTCGTCGAGCGCGATCTTGGTGATGTCGATCGGGCGGCCGCGGCGGTCGGGACGCGCGTTCACCAGGCGTTGCGCGATATCGATGACCGTCAGCGTCTTCAGGCCCAGGAAGTCGAACTTAACCAGGCCCGCGAGCTCGACGTCGTCCTTGTCGTACTGCGTGACGATGGTCTTCTCGCTGACGAAGCAAGGCACGTGCGCGTCGAGCGGACCGTCGCTGATCACCACGCCTGCGGCGTGCATGCCCGCGTGCCGCGTCAGTTCTTCGAGCTTCTTGCTCTGATCGATGAGCTCTTTCACGCGCTCGTCAGAGTCGTACTGGCTCTTGAGCTTGGGTTCGACGCCCAGGGCTTCGTCGATCGTATACATCTTGCCCTGGCCCTTTTCGGGCACCAGGCTGGCGATGCGCTGGGCCTCTGGAGCCGCGATACCCATGGCACGAGCCACGTCTTTGATGACGCTCCGGGCCTTCAGATTCTGGAACGTGGCGATCTGACCGACGCTCTCGGCACCGTACTTCGAGGCCACGTACTCGATCACCTCGTCGCGGCGCGACATGCAGAAGTCGACGTCGAAGTCCGGCATGCTGACGCGCTCGGGGTTCAGGAACCGCTCGAACAGCAGGTTGTAGGGCAGCGGATCGATCTCGGTGATGCCCATCGAATAGGCAACCAGCGAACCCGCTCCTGACCCACGGCCTGGCCCGACGGGGATGCCCCGGTGTTTGGCTTCCCGGATGAAGTCCCAGACGATCAGGAAGTAACCCGGGTACTGCATGCCGACGATCACGTCGAGCTCGAGGTGCAGGCGCTGTCGGTACTCGCCCTCGTTCACGCTCTTGCCGGCCTGGCGGAACTCGGCGAAGCGCGCTTCCAGCCCCGCCTGGGCGACGTGACGGAAGTAGCTGTTGACGTCATGCCCTTCGGGGACCGGAAACTGGGGCAGCATGGGTGTGCCCAGCTTGAGTTCCAGGCCCGAACACATCTCGGCCACGAGCAGCGTGTGCTTGAGTGCCTCCGGATGATCGGGGAACACCGTGGCCATCTCGGCGGGGCTCTTCAAGTACATCTCGAACGAGCCGTGGTGCCCGGGGAGCGCTTCAGCGTAGGTGCGTCCGAGCCGCACGCAGTCCAGGTAGAGCTGGGCTTGGCCGTCGTCCTTCGACATGAAATGCACGTCGTTGGTGGCCACGAGCGGCAGCCCGAGATCCCGCGCAGCAGATTCCAGAATGCCGTTCAATACGGGTTGTTCGGGCAGCCCGTGATCTTGCAGCTCGACGAACAGGTGGCCCGGTTCGAAGGTGTCGCGGAGCTCGGCGAGCGCGGGCCGCGCGCGGGTTTCTCCCTGCTCGAGCACTTGCTGCGGCACGGTGCCTCCCATGCATCCGGTGAGCGCGACGAGCCCTTTGGGCCGCTGGGCGATCTCGTCGAACATGACACAGGGGCCTGCGTCCGACGCCGCGTTGGTATAGCCGCGCGACACGATCCGAATCAGATTCTGGTAGCCCTCGTTGTTGGCCGCGAGCAGCACGAGGTGGGCGATGCCACCCGAGGGCATGGCAATGTTGACCTCACTGCCGAGGATGGGACGTACGCCGGCCTTCTTACAATTGTTGTAGTGCCGGATGGCACCGAACATGTTGTGGTGGTCGGTCATCGCGACCGCCGGCATGTTCAACTTCCGGGCGCGCCCGGCGAGCTCGTTGATCTTGATCGTACCGATCAGGAAAGAGAACTGCGTGTGGACGTGGAGGTGAACGAACTCGACTGCCACGCGCGGGGACTAGCACGGCCGTCGCGGATGGGCGGCCAAAACGACCTCGACCGCGCCCCCGTTGTCGGCAGTGATCACAACCCAGGCCGGCCAGCCATTCCTAGTAAAAACCAGGGCGCCCGCCGGCCGCCGCGCGAAAAACCGGGGCGAAGCCCGCCTGTGCCGGAGCTGAGGACGATGTCCCACACGCTTTTTCCATTGAAGCAGGTCGGCGGCGGCCACGTCTATCGCCCTGAGCTTCGCGTGGAGGAGCACGTGTAGACCTTGCGTCGGCGGCGGCAGTTGGACTACCGCTGTTCTAGCGAGGGTGCATGTTTCGAATCGGGAAACTCGACCACGGCAACCTCCAGGAGGATACGGGCAGATGTTGTTGAAGAAAGCACCGGTATTGATCACGTTCCTGTGCGCCACCTTGGTCATCCCCACGGTTTCGGGATGCTCGGTGAAGGTCGGCGGCAGCGGCGACGCGCAGAGTGCTCCACCGCCACCACCACCGCCGCCTCCGCCACCCCCTCCGCCACCGCCTCCGGAGCCCCAACCCGAGCCGAAAGCCGAGGAACCCAAGCCCGAGCCGAAGGACGACAAGCCCAAGAAGAGCAAGGCCACGGTCAAAGGCAACGCCGTCAGCATCCCGGGCAACATCGTGTTCGATAGCGGTCTCGCGACCTTCCGGAAGGAAGACGAAAAAGAGACGCTCGAGGTGCTGGAGCAACTCAAGCTCTTCCTCGACGAAAATGCGCAGGTCAGTAAGCTCCGCATCGAAGGGCACACCGACGACGTCGGCAACGACGCCGACAACGAGAAGCTCTCGGGCGAACGAGCCCTAGCCATCAAGAAGTGGCTGGTCGACCACGAGGTCGCCAAGGAGCGCGTGCTGGCCGTCGGATTCGGAGAGAAGAAGCCGATCGCGGACAACAAGACCGAAGCGGGCAAAGCCCAGAATCGGCGCACCGAGTTCCGCATCGCCGAGATCCGAGGCAAACCATATCTAGGTCGCCCCGTGGACGGCGGCGGCAAGGTCTTCGACCTGTAAGCACAGCCTGCCCGAAAGGACCCTCAGCGCCGGTCCGCCGATTTGCGTCGGCGCACCGGCGCTCGTGCTATGGGGGTCGGCATGCCTTCGTGCTGGACCCTCTCGCGCGCCGCCATCCTGGGCCTGAGTCTCCTCAGCGCTGCCTGCAGCAAATCCGAGGCTCACGACTTGCGCGAGTGGAAGCCGAGCGATCACGATCACACCTCCGAGCCCGGACGCGACCAGGTGGATGTCTCCGATCCCGCCGCGAATCCCTTGAGCGCGCACGGCATCAGCGAGGTGGTTTTGCTAGGGTGGCGCCAAAACTGCGTGCGCTGTCACGGGGTGATCGGTCGTGGTGACGGATCGCAGGCTGCGGCGACACGCCCGCCGGATCTCACGAACCCCGAGCGCCAGGCCCAGCTCAGCGATGCGGACATCAAGGCCGTCATCCGGCAGGGCCGCGGGCTGATGCCCGGGCACGATCTGCCCGACTCGACGATCGACGGCTTGGTGAAATTGGTCCGCTTGCTCAACGCGTCCGGTAAAGGCATGGCCGCGCCGGCGGGGAGTGCCGCGCCCGGGCCGAGCGCGGCGCCTGCCCCCGGTGCCAGCAGCCTACCGCCGACGGCGAGCAGCGCCGCAGCTCCGGGCAACACCCCGCCCGCGCCGAACACCCCGCCTGCCCCGAGCGCCGCGCCGCTGCGCCCCGCCCCGGCGCCGTGAGCCTGCCCTGGGCCGGGGGCTCTCGCCTATGCGGCAGGACCACCTGGGGCTAACTCCAAATCCAGTGGGAACTCGAGCCTTTCCAGCGCAAGGGCCCTGCCTCGCGCAAGACCCAAGACAAACCTGGTGTGCCGAGTTAGTCTTAGGGGTGGGGAAACCCCAATTTCCCCACTAGCAGCCAAAATCTCCGAGGAAATTTAGTGAGTCAGCCCCTTCCGCAGACGGCATCCACCCGAGCCGAACGCCAGAGCGACGCCCCCCACCACGAGCTGTTCCTGATCGTCATCAGCGGTCAGGCCCGCGGCAGGCGCGTGCCGGTCCGAGACCGCGTGCGCGTCGGCAAGTCATCGGACAATGACCTGGTCCTCCCCGACGATACCGTCTCCCGCCATCACTGCGAGATCCTGCGCACGGACAACGGCATCGTGGTGCGCGACCTCGAGTCCACGAACCACACCAAGGTCGGCCGCACCAAGGTCCGCGAGGCGACCATCGACGACGGCACGACCCTGACCGTGGGCAACGTCGAAATCGTGCTGCGCAGCGAGCCAGGTCGAGCCCACGTGCTGCCCAGTGAGGCTTCGCGCTTCGGCGACGTGCTCGGGCCGAGCCTGGCGATGCGCTCCATCTTCGGCGTGCTCGAACGCATCGCCCCCACCGATGCGTCGGTGCTGATCGAAGGCGAGACAGGCACCGGCAAGGATATCCTGGCGCGCTCGATCCATGCCTGCAGTCCGCGCAAGGACGACCCCTTCGTCGTCGTCGACTGCGGCGCGATCAGCTATAACTTGATCGAGAGCGAGCTATTCGGTCACGAACGCGGCGCCTTCACGGGGGCGGTCTCCGCGCGCCAAGGAGCGTTCGAGGTCGCGGGCAGCGGCACGATGTTCCTCGACGAAGTCGGTGAACTGCCGCTCGACGTGCAACCGAAATTGCTGCGGGTGCTCGAAGCCGGTGAATTTCGGCGCGTCGGCGGCAACCGCGTCACCAAGGCCAACGCTCGCATCGTCGCAGCCACCAAACGCAACCTCAAGGAAGAGGTCGACCGCGGCAAGTTCCGCGAAGATCTGTACTTTCGGCTGAGCGTCGTGCCCATCACAGTGCCCCCGCTCCGCACGCGCCGAGAAGACATCCCTCCGCTGATCGAACATTTCCTCGAGCTCGCCCGCCAACGCGACCCCGCCGCGCAGTCGATCTCGCTGAGCCGTGAAACCATCAGCTCGCTCACCGCCCACGATTGGCCCGGCAACGTGCGCGAGCTCAGAAACGTGCTCGATCGCGCGATTTACATGGCGACCGCCAGCGACGAAAGCGAGCTCCGCTTGGTCGATCTGCCCGTCACCGCCGGCCCCGGGGGGTCCAAGGGTGTGATCGAGTTCGACGCGGGCCAGAGCTACCGCGAGGTCCGCGCCAATTTCGAAGCAGACTTCGAGCGCCGCTACGTCTCCTGGTTGCTCGACCGCCACCAAGGCAACATCAGCGCCGCCGCTCGCGAGGCGCGCATGGACCGCAAGCACCTCTACGACCTCGCACGCAAACACGGCCTGCGCGGCGAGCGGACCGGTCCCGGCACCAACGATTGAACCAGCCCGTTTGCCGACCGGCCGCGCGTCAGCAAGACGCCCGGTTCTCGGATCCCGAGCGCGATCCCTGATCGGGGCGTCAAAAGGACGCGCCGGCGGTCAGGGTAAGCAGCAGCGAGATGGTGTCGTCCGGAGTTTCGCCGGACCAGGTGAACTCCTTCAGATCGGTCTTGATACCGTCGAAGGCGGCGGCCGCGCGCAGCTGCCGGAAGGCGCCGAGGATGCGCGCGTCGCCGGCCGCAGTCTTCTCTAGCTGGACCCGAGCACCCGCGCTGTAGCTGGCGAGCGGTGACAGCTCGCGATCGCCCGACCAGTACTGGCCCCGCGGTCCCGTCTCCGGCTCGCCGCCAGTGTAGTCGTCGCTCCAGAAGAGGGCGCCGGTCTGAACGTAGTAGCGGCCACGAACCAACACTCTCAACCAAGGAAACAAGTAGCGTTCGCCGCTGAGCTCGTAGGTTTGCCCCAGGATGTCCCAGGTGTCGCGGTAGCCGCGCACGCCGAAGCCGATCGCCGTCTTGATGGGGCGGACGTAGTACTTGAAGCGGAGCGCCAGCGCCCCGCGCGCGCGGTTGTCGGGGTGGTTTTCGAGCGCTGCGTCACCCGCGGCTGCGATCTCCACCGATCGGTACGGATTCTCGAGAAACCCGTTCTGCAGCGCGCCGGTGAGCACCACCTGCATACTCAACTCCGGCGTCCAGTTTTGGTTCCAAGCTGCCTGGAACGTGTCCAGGTTGATCTCCCGCGCCGCGCGGTCATCGGCATTCGCAAAGCACCCGTCGGAGCTCGTGAGCGCTTGTCGGTTCGAGGGGGCATCGGTCTCGGCGTAGGCCGTGGTGCAGACCTCGTCGAAACCCCGCGCGTACGACAGCTTGACGTTGGTGTTCTTCTGCAAGAAGTCGGTGCCCGCCGCGACCGCGAACGACTGCGACTTGTAGTCGCTCTCGAAGCCGTATGCGTAGTTGGCCGCGAGCTCGGTGCTGGCACGCGTGATGCTAAAGCCGCCTCCCACCACGTGCCGGGTGTCGGAAAAATCGGTCGCCTGCGTCACGATGTCCGCCAATCGGCCCCGTTTCACGGCCTCGGTAGCGCCGGTGACTATGTCGGCGTCGTAGCTGGCGTTGACGCCGAGCCAAGAGGTCGGGCGCACGACCACGGCAGCGCCCGGGTGAATCACCGTCAGCTTGCTGGTCGCCGACGGCTCGTTGAACACCGACGTGCGTACGTCCACGTCGGCCACCTGTGCTCGAGCCGCGGGCGCCAGGAGCGCGCCGAGCGCGACCGAAAGCCACGCGAGCGAGCACCGGCAACGGTTCGAACGCGCCCGCGCGCTCGGGATCAATTGCAGCCGCATCCACCACCTTGCACGGAGCCACCTCCGTAGGCCGCCTCTCGATTCTCGAGGACGTGTTGCCGCGCGCTTTCTTCGAGCGGGTTGCTTTCGAACTGCATGGTCGGATCCGCAAGAATCGCCTTCTGTTCGGGTCGAACCGTCACACAGCCCGTCCCCAGCGCGAGCACCGCGACCGCTGCCACGCACCTCACCCACTTACCTGCCAGATGGTTTTCCATGCTTTGACCCGAACCTGCGGCAGCAGCCTAAAAATAGGTGCCCAAGCCTCCGAAATAACTCTGTACGTTCGCGTAGGTATCCTCCGTGAACAGCACCACGTTCGCGGCTTCGAGCCGGAACAAGATGCGCCAACGCAGTGACACCAAGATTCCCCCGCCTGCGCGTGCGTGAAATGACTGCTTCGACGTTTGGATGAATTCGTCGCGCGGCGCTTCGTGAATGCCTCCGACGCCGATCGTGACGAAAGGGGCCACCGACCAGTCTGGCGCCAGATTCAGAGTGCCCGCGCCGCCGTACACCAGGCGTCGCGCTTGCTCTTGCAGGGCAAGCCCCACGTAGGGTTCGAAGGCGATCGCGGGACCTATCACCAGCTGGGGACGAAACTCCATGTAGCCGTCCCGATCGAACACGCCGCCCATCATGGTGAAGCCGCCCCAGGCCGCCTCGAGCGCCGGTGGTGCGAAGACGCCGGGCTTCTCCGGCGCACCCTCCGCCGCGGGATCGACAGCTACGGTCTCGACGGTATCGCCCAAAATGTACCCGGTGCGACCGTCGTCCATCACCACCTCGAGCCAGTAGTCGCTGCCCGCGCGGCCTTGCAGGAAGAACGTGTCGCCCCGCTGGGCCGTGTGGATCACCCGGTGTGAAATGCCAGGGCCCGCGCGCAGCTCCGTCTCTGCGACGATCACGCGCGCAAAGGCTTCGGGTGCTTCGCCGGCTTCGGCAGCTCGCGCCAGGCCGCCCTGCACCAGGAGCGTCACGAGCCCCGCGCACACCGCTACGGAATCGACGGCTCTCATTGACTCGAGAACTGATTGGCCCACTGGCGAATGAGGTCGGCTTCGGCGCTGTCTTCGCTGAAGATGGTGCGCGGGTGCGCGCTCTGCCCCGTGGGGCGCAGCAAGAGCGGGGCCGCCTCGGGGTCGCGTTTCATGCGCGCCTGGGTGAGTTGGTAGTTCTGTCGGGCGGAATCCGGGATGCGTGTCCCAGGCCCAGGCGAATTCCCGCTGCAACCCTCGGCCACCCGCGGAGAGTAGTCGATCAAGCGATAGCTCGTCACGCTGTGGTGACAACCGTTGCTGGGGTCTCCTTCCGCCGCGTTGCCGGGGCCACAACCCTGCGCAAAGAGCATCGGTTCGATCTGGCAGTAGTAGAAGTTCTCATCGAACAAGACTAGGGAAACATTGAAGTCTGGCCCAGGATCCACGGTGGTCGGCAGAAGGCCCTCCTCGCCGCACGCGGCGGCCAACGCCGCGGCGAACAGCGTGACGATCAGGGACCCGGCGAGTGGTTGCAAGCGTCTGGGCGCGCCGCCCACCGCTGTTCGATCGCTACGCTCGACTGGTCTGGTGGCCTGGGCGGTGACTGGCTGACGCTCGTCCAGAGTCATGAATGCCCCGAGTGTCTCATCCATATCACCGGTGCGAGCAAGGGGGCCAATACGCGACATCTCGGGAGGATCTCTGACTAAATAAGCGACGGAGGCAGGACGCTCTTGAATACGGAAGCGAGGCCCGCTAACAGTTTGCCCCTCAAGCAACAGATGTGGCAGGGTATCCTACATCCCCCCACCCGGTACGGCCGTTAAGGATTCGAGGGGAGTCTGCGACGCGACACTTCAGGAAACTATCGGAGAAGCGAAACAGTATGAAGCTCAACGTCTGGTACTTGCTCATCCTCATCCCTCTCGCTCTGCTGGCAGCAAGTGCTGAAATCGGCGCACAACTCGCCGTCCTAGGGCTCACGCTTGGAATCTTCTTCGGCACCCTGTCGCTCGGTCGCCCCGCGGCCGGTGACGCCACCACCACCCATCCAGGGCACTGAATCAGTCCGACGACCCCCGAGCGCCGCGCCGCAAGCGGCTGGGCGATGACCCATTGCCCAGGCTGAAGTCCGTCGACGACTTCACGCTCCACGACGTCGAAGCCCTGCGCCTGATTCTGCGAGGTGGCTCGGTCATCGACTGGCATCGACTCAATTTCGCCGCTCCCGAGCAGGCCCGCAGCTTCGTCCGAAACCACGAGCTCGACCTCGACGATCCCGAGGACGCCGAGTTCATCGATCGCATCAAGAAGGATGCGATTTCATACCTGCGGCGGCACTTTTCCTTCGCGATTCCCAAGCCGGTCGAACAGGCCTCGCTGGAAGAGCTGCTGCTGATGGCGTCGACCCAAGGGCACCGGCAGCTCTGCGCCTGCACGATCCTGAAGACGATTCACATCATCGACCACCTGGCAGGGCGCGAACTGCTGTTCCGCTTGCCCGTCAGCGATCGTGACCTGTTCCACCTAGTAGAAGAGAAGGTTTACCGGGTCGTCGGGACGATGCTGAGCGAGGGGTTTCCCATTACGGAGTTCATCGGGGGCCGCAAGAACCTCGACTCGACCTACACGAAGCTCCTCAGCAAACCCGAAGCGACGGCGGCAGCGCTCTACGACAAGCTGCGGTTTCGCATCGTCACGCGGACGCAAGACGACATCCTCCCAGTGCTGCTCTACCTCACCGAGCGGTTGTTCCCCTTCAACTACGTGGTGCCGAAGGAGAGCACGAACACGATCTTTCACTTCCGCAGCTACTGCGATGCACACCCGCACCTGCGCCAAATGACGGACAAATTTCAGGGGGCGCTGGACGATACGCTGATCCCTGCAGACAACCGCTTCACCGCCCCGACGTACCGGGTGATTCATTTCGTGTGCGACGTCCCGGTGCGGGTGCCCAAAGACATCATGGAGATGGCGCCCCCCGCCTCGAAGAAGCTCGGCCCCATCGTCTATATGTTGTGTGAATTCCAAATCTTGGACGCCGAAACCGAGTCCCACAACGAAGAAGGCGACGCGAGCCACGAGGCCTATAAGCGGCGCCAGAAGGAAGCGGTTTTCCGGCGTCTCCGCCTGGGGGCTCGTAAGCCCTCGCCAAAAACCGGCTGAAACGCCAGAGTCGTTCGCCGCCCCGCTCGTTTGCCGCGCGCCAGCCCCTAGGATCCGCCAAGAAAAAGCGTAGCAAAACGCTCCTCGCCTCCGATCGGCAGATCCGACCTGGCGAGAAATGGGGTAACAGTTGGGGATGCGGCTTTCCAGCGCCAAGATTCCAGCGATGGCCGCCGAGATGGTGAGCCTGCTCACCAGTGCCGGCGACATCGAAACCAGCTCCCCCCGTGAGGTTCAAGCAGATCTCGAGTCCGTGCTCGGGCAATACGTTCGGGACGAAAGTGAGGTCAACGAGAAGGCCAAGGAGCTGCTCGCGGCGCGCGGCCTACCGCCGACCGAGTTTGCCAAGCTGAAGAAGCTGGTAGCCGGCGACCGTAAGATCAAGCTGGGGGACGACGCCATCGACTACTTGCTCGATCAACTGGTCGAAATGCTCATGTACTCCCAGCACGTCGATGAGGTGTTCGCCGAGGACGTGCAGCTCCGCCTTAGAATGCGGACGCCCCTGCGCAAGGCGGCCGCGGACGAACTGAAGCTGCAAGAAGCGGTGCGCGGCCAACTCAAACACGTCGAGGAGGGCACCGCGATCTGGGAAGTCGAGTATCAGCGCATGATGGACGACATCCGCCGTCGCAAAGGCCTCTGATCGCGAAAACCCATGCGCAGCATGACGGGTTACGGTGTGGGCGAAGCCCCGCTCGGCGACGGGCGCTTGACGCTCGAGGTGCGCGCGCTGAACCATCGCTACGTCGACGTACGGGTGCGCTTACCCGTCGAGCTGTCCGACTACGCGTTCTTCACCGAGCAGAAGGCACGCGAGCTGCTCAGCCGCGGCCGCTTCGATATCGGCGTGCGTGTCGACGACGCCGCCCTACCCGCCCCCAATCTGTCTATCGCCAGGGCACGCTCCATTTATCTTGCCCTGCAAACGCTGCGGGATGAGCTGGCCCCCGGGACCGATCTGCCCGTTTCGGCGGTGACGGCTATCCCAGAGCTGATCCAAGCTCCTTCTTCGATGCAGTCGGAGCAGATCCAAAACGCCCTGATCGCAGCGCTGAAAGCCGCAGTGGTGCACCTGAATCAAATGCGCGAACAAGAGGGCGCGGCGCTCGGCCGCGAGCTCGGACGGCGGCTCGAACTCGCCCGCGGGCTGCGCGAGCGGATTCGCGAGCAAGCAGAGCGCCTGGTGCCCCTGCACCGATCGCGCCTGGAAGAACGCGTGGAACGCCTGCTGAAAGACAGCAACGTCGCCATCGATCAGGGGCGACTCGAGCTCGAACTCGCGCTGCTCGCCGATCGCACGGACGTCACC
Source organism: Polyangiaceae bacterium (assembly GCA_025937785.1). Lineage (GTDB taxonomy): Bacteria > Myxococcota_A > Polyangia > Polyangiales > Polyangiaceae > JAICQQ01. Next base: position 20,814 of record JAICQQ010000012.1, on the reverse strand, counting down.
GAAGAGCTCGTCAGACTCGACAGCCATTTCGACCAGATCGAGCGGCTGCTCGCGAGCGACGAGCTGATCGGAAGGAGGCTCGACTTTCTGCTGCAAGAAGTGGGGCGAGAGGTGAACACCGTGGGAGCCAAGAGCCAGGACGCAGAACTTTCACACGTAGTCGTGGAGATGAAAGCAGAGATCGAACGCATGCGTGAGCAGGTGCAGAATGTCGAATAGCTTGCGACCCCTGCCTTTGATCATCTCGTCCCCGTCGGGGGCAGGGAAAACGACGCTCACGGGTAGACTCTTGAAGGCAGACCTGGGGCTTGCATTCAGCGTCTCGCACACCACCCGCGCGCCGCGTAGCAGCGAACAAGACGGACGCGAATACCATTTCGTCGATCGAGCGACGTTCGCGAACCTGATCGAGCAAGGCGAGTTTCTCGAATGGGCCGAGGTGCACGGCAACTTGTACGGCACGAGCAAGAACGAGCTCACGAAGAACCAGCAGTTGCGCGGCATCATTTTCGACATCGACCACCAGGGCGCCCGTCAGATCAAATGCGCCGAACCCGACGCGGTCGCCATCTTCATTCTGCCGCCGAGCATGGCCATTCTGGAACAGCGCCTGCGCGGGCGCGCCAGCGAAGACGAAGCGACCGTACAGCGCCGCTTCAAAGTCGCGACGCGCGAGATCGAGCACTACGGGCTGTTCGACTACGTCCTGGTGAACGACGATATCGACGAGGCGACGACCAAACTCACCTCGATCTTCCGCGCAGAAGAGTGCCGCCGCCAGCGCGCCGCGCGGCTCGCCGAACAGCTGTTAGCGGAAGGCCGCGAGCTCAGCGGCGCGAAACTCGGGGAGTGATTGATCCAGCGCGACATTGCGTGCTAAGGGCCACCCATGCAGCGAGTGCTGGCTGTCATCGGCGGAAGCGGCGTGTACGACATTCCCGAACTCGGGAACGTGCGCGAGCACACCATCGACACGCCCTTCGGCTCGCCCAGTGACGTGATCATCGAGGGTGTCCTGGGCGACGTTCGTTGCTTGTTCTTGCCACGCCACGGCAGGGACCACCACAGGCCACCCCACCAGATCAATTACCGCGCCAACATCTGCGCCTTGAAGAAGCTCGGCGCCGAACAGGTCGTGAGTGTCTCCGCCGTGGGCTCGATGCGTGAAGACATCCACCCGGGCGACGTGGTCGTCGTCGATCAGTACATCGACCTGACCAAGCGCCGCGAGAGCACCTTCTTCGAGGATGGCGTGGTAGCCCATGTCTCGTTCGCCGACCCGGTGTGTTCCGCGCTCGCTGCGGCAGCGGCGCGCGCCGTCACGCAGGCAGGGGGTCGGGTGCACGCTGGCGGCAGCTATGTTTGCATCGAAGGCCCTCAGTTCTCGACCCGCGCCGAGAGCCTGCTCTACCGCAGTTGGGGCGTCTCGGTGATCGGCATGACGGCCATGCCCGAGGCCAAGCTCGCGCGCGAAGCCGAGCTTCCCTACGTGACCCTGGCCTTCGCCACGGACTACGACTGCTGGCACGAAACCCACGACGCGGTCAGCGTCGACACCGTGATCCGCGTGCTCGCACAGAACTCCGCGCTTGCCAAACAGGCCCTCCGCGGGCTCTGCGCAGCGCTGCCGGATCCGCGGCTGAGCCCCGCTTCGCGCGCGCTCGCTGCGGCCATCCTGACACCACCGGACCGCGTCTCGACCGCGAACCGCGCACGTCTCGGCTGGTTACTCGACCCTTACTTGGAGCATGGAACGACATGAGCGCTGAATCCGACAAACCTATCCTCATCGTGGGCTCGATGGCGTTCGACGACTTGGTCTTACCGAGCGGTGAGTTTCCCGACGTGATCGGGGGGGCTGCTACCTACAGCGCCATCGCTGCCAGCCTCTTCGCGCGCCCGCGGATCGTGGCCGTGGTCGGTGACGATTTTCCAGCCAGCGTGATCAGCGATCTCGAAACCCGCAACGTCGATACCAGCGGCATCGAGAAAGCCAACGGCAAGACCTTTCGCTGGGCGGGGCGCTACGCCGATAACCTGGCCAGCCGCGAGACGCTGAAGACCGAGCTCAACGTGTTCGCGGACTTCCGTCCCAAGCTGCCGCCCAGCTATCGGGACAGCCCCGTAGTGCTGCTCGCCAACATTCAACCCGAGCTCCAGCTCGAGGTGCTCGACCAGGTTCGTGCTCCGAAGTTCGTCGCCGCCGACACGATGAACCTGTGGATCGACATCGAGCGTCCCGCGCTCGAACGGGTCATCAAGCGCGTGCAGGCGATGGTGATCAACGACGAAGAGCTGCGGCAGTTTGCGGGCGAACACAACATCAAGCGGGCGGCGCAAGCGATCTTGTCGCTCGGGCCCGAGCGCCTGATCGTCAAGCGCGGCGAGTACGGCGCCATGCTATTCGACGCGGACGGCATCTTCTTCGTGCCGGCATTCCCGCTCGAGGACGAGGTCGACCCGACCGGCGCCGGGGATACCTTCGCGGGCGCGCTCCTGGGGCAGCTGGCCCAGCTCGGCACGGTGGACGGCGGCACCACCCGGCGCGCGCTGCTCACCGCCGCGACCGTCGCGTCGTACTGCGTCGAGGGGGTCGGCACGACCCGGGTGCGCAACCTGACGGTCAAGGACGTCGAGCAACGGCTCGCCGAGCTCAGAAACCTCGTCCACGTCGAGTGAACGCCCTCGGGGCTCAGGCCACCGCGCGCGCTACGGGCGGCACTTCGCTCTCGGCGACCGGCGCGAGCTCGCTGCTCCCCGGCCCGTCCGTGCGCGTGCGTTCCTCGGCGACCACTTGCAGCAGCTCGCGCTCCTCAGCCAGGCCCGCGTCGATCAGAGCCTGCATGTAGCCGTCGGCATAGCCGAGGGCGCGCGCGAACCGCGCGTTCGGGACGCCTGCGCCGCGCTGGCGGAAGACGTCGCGCAGTAGCTCGCGCAGGGTTTGAACCAGGGGGACTTTGGGCATGTGCTTCGACATGAGATACTCCTTGGGCCGGCGCCAGCGCCCGCTGGGAAGCTCCGAGCCGCACTGAAATCGCTAACCCGGTTCCCAAATACGGGCCAACTTTTGGCCGCGTCGTGTGGGTTGGACTGCGCCCGACAGCACTGAAATCGCCGCTTGCCGCGCGCTGAACGAGAACGCTTCGGTCGTTTCAGCGGTCGAGGCCGCGGGGCCAAGCACCAGAACACTGGCATTGTCGCCCCGCATCGGATAAGGCCACGAGCAGCGTGACAGCTACGACCCCAGACTTTGGCGCCTCGCAGGAGGGGCAGCGCCCTCCCGACGGCCCCCTCGACGAGCAGCAACGCTTGCTCGATGAGCTCGGCCGCCATCCCCACGTGGCAGCCATGGCGCAGGCGGTCGTGAGCGCTGCCGAGACCGCCTTTGCCGGCCGCAGCACGAAGTTTCCGCGAGAACCTCAGGCCGGGCGACCCGTGCCCCCGTCGGTCGATCCGCAGCGCGATTTCGCGACGGCCTGGGGCAACTGCTGGGAGGTCCTCGAGCACGGCGCGCGCTCCGCGGAGCAGGTCAGCCTGATCGGCGCGCTGCTCGCCCTCGGGCTGCGGCCTCAGTTTCCGAGCAGTCCGGAGCAAGAGCGCGCGGCGGCGGCGCTGTTGATCTGGCTGACCGCACACACTAGCTGCGCTGCCCTGCCCCCCCTCGAGCGCTTGCTGGGCGCGGAAGCTCGGCCGCTGTGGCTCGCGGTGAGCGCACTCGTCGAAGATCCGCTGACCGGTGGCGTGGATTTCGGGCGCACCGAAAGCTTGGTCGCTGCGGTGAGCCTCGGCGAGGCGCGCGCGGAGGCCGCCAGGGAGATCGCGGGCGACGTCGCGCCCCGCGTCGACGACCTTGTCCTGCGCAGCTTGCTCGCCGGCAGCCAAACCCAAGGCGCAGCCGGCGCGTCGTCGCTCGTGGGTGAGTTGGCGCCGCCGCCGAAAAGCCCCTGGGTCACCGCGATTCTGGCCGTCACCTTGGTGTTGGCCGTGGCACACGTTTCGCGCCTCATCGCCCGCTACGTCTTCGCCTACAAGCGCCCGGCGAAGCTCGTGCTCAGCCAGCGCGGGCTCGAGGTCACCTACCACACGGAGCTGCTCGGGCGGACCCTGCGCGAACGCGCGACGCTGGTCCCTCTCAGTAACCTCGCGAGCGTCACGCGCGAAGTTCGCTTTGCGCGGCTCGGCATGTACGCCGGGCTCGTCGCTCTGGTCATCGGCAGCTACGTCGGCATGGGCTTGTTCGTCGATGGGGTCCGGGTGCCGGGCGGCTCGGCGACGCTGCTCGGGCTCGCGGTGCTGTTCATCCTGCTGGGGCTGCTCATCGATTTCGCGCTTTCGTCCCTCAGCGACTCGGTCCGGGGCAAGTGCCGGCTTCTGGTCGTGCCGCGCAAAGGCCGGGCGCTGTGCGTCGGCTCGCTGAATCCCCGCGACGCGGACGCCGTGCTCAGCAGCGTCGCGGAGCAAGCCAGGCTCTAGCTCTAGCTCTAGCTCTAGCTCGAACGCGCGCCGTGCTCACTCGGGTGCACCGACAGCGCCGGTCTCACCGTCGCGCTCGGGTGCTGGCTCGGGCGTCGGCGCTGGCTCGGGCTCGGGGCCGCTGTCCTCTGGAGCTGGGGCGCTGGGTCCTGCGCCGCTCGGTGTGGCGCCGCTCGGCGTGACGCTTGGAAGCGCACTTGGCGGTGGCGGAAGCAGTGGCTGGCCGGACCCGCTCGCGCTGGGCGCACCCGCCGGCGGCTTCGGGTTCCACTGGTTGATGACGCCTTCTACCATCTTCAGCAGGCTCTCGATCTGAGTCGCCGTGATGCTGAGCGTGCCCTCGATTCTGTTGCCCTCCGAACGGAAGCTGACCTTGTCCACGAAGGATTCGGTGCCGTAAAGCAGCTTGGCTGCCGCCGCGGCAAAGCCCTGAAGCTTCGTCGTCGCGAGGACGCGGCGCTCGAGCCAGTCGGCATGTTTTCGCGCCAGCTCTTCACTGGTATCCTGAGCCTCGATGATCGCGATGGCGCCGCCGTCGGGCGTAGGCGTCACGTTGGCGCGGATCCACTCGAGCGTCTCCGGAAAGCGGAAAGGCAACCCGGTATTCACCAGATGCGGCGTTTCCACCGTCGCCACCAGCACGACATCCCCGGGGATGGGATCGAGTCGCGTGTTTTTGGGCCAACGCTTGACGGCGTCGCGCTTCGCCGACGGAGGCACGATGGCCAGCAGCTGAGGCGCAAAGAAAGCGAAGATCCGCTCTGCCCGATCGGCGCGCGCAGAAGCCGCGCGGGTCGCCCCCGTGAGCCATTCACCCGACGAGCGCTGCACCAGACTGTCGATCGCCGACGCCATCACCGGCTCCGGCACGTTGTACCGAAGCACCGCCACCACGCCCGACGAGTCCCGAAGCTCGGGCCCGGCGATCAGCAGTCGATCGATGTCGCGGATCGGGTCGAGCTTGGCGGGTCCCAAAAAGTCGTGCCACTGCGGCACGCGTCCTAAAATCTCGCCGATGCGCGGCCCGAGTTTGTGCTGGCGAACCTTGTCCGTATCGATCTTGATGCGGATTTTCGCGCCGCTTTTGGCAAGCTTCCCCGCGGCGCCGCTCAGCGCCACCGGATCACCCACCTTGTCGTTCTGCTCCGGATCCTTGGCCTCCTTGCCGTCCCCATTCCCGATCTTTTCGTCGTTCGGGTCTTTCGGGGGTTCGGCCGCGGGATCCTTGCCGGTCGGCGCTGCCAGGGGCTCGGGGCTCGGTGGCAGCGCCACGACGCCGCTCGGCTCCTCTTCGGGCTCTGGATCCGCCGGTGCGGGGACGGGCGTAGGGTCCTCGATGAGATCGATCGGAATGGCCGTGATGGGAGGCAACGCCGCCGTGGGCGGGGGATCGGACAGCCCGAGTAATCCGAGCAGGCCGAGCAGCGCCGCCAACGGAGTGAGCGCGGAGTGCAGTACCATCGAGAGCCCCACGAGCGCATAGAAGCGCCATCGCTTCGTGTCTGGCTGGCCACGCCACTGCGTCTTCACGTCCACGAGGGTCACGATAGTCTGGTCCGCTGCGCCGGGGGAATCGGCCCGTCGGGCCTTGGCATACCTCTAGCTTATGAATAGCGTACGCAGCGTTGGCTGCAGCCTCCTGTGGTCGGGTCGGCCTCCTCCAGATGGGCGGCGGAGGCCGGCCTAGCTTTTGATGAGCGAGGCGGACTGGCGCTCCTTTTTGCCACCGACGATGTCGCCCAAATGCAGGGACTCATTAAATAGATCATGATGAAAGCCGTTCACGCGAGGGGGCGCCAGGGCACCGAGAATTGGATTGTGGGAGCCGCTGCAGGTAGTAGGGGGTGAAACTCGAACGGTCCATGGTTTCTTCAACGGAATCACGCTTGCCTCTCTTCCTTGGCCCCCGCGCCCGCCGCCAGCCGTCGCTTCGCGGCCTGCTGGGGCTCGGGCAGCTGTTGCTCCTGGCAGTCACCGGCTGCGATCAGGAGCCGGACGAGCGGGCACTCCCGCCGACGAGCAGCGCCCCCGTCGGCGCTGGCCAGTCAGGCAAGCCCACCCTCCCCGCGGAGCTGCATCCCCCGAAGCCCGCCAGCTCTGCCCCCGAGCCGACCGCAGCGCCCGAACCGCCGCCGCCCCACCCGGGCCCGTGGTTCGTGGTGACGAGCAGCTCCACGGGGCTCTACGACAAGCTTAGCTTCGACAAGGAAGCCAAGTTCGGCTACGCGCGCAACGGCGAGCGCCTCCCGGTCAGCGGCCCCCCCGCGTCCAAGGATAACTGCAGCGGCGGCTGGTACGCGCTGGTGGGCGGGGGCTTCGTCTGCGGCAACTCGGGCACGATCGACGAGAAGAGCCCCGATCTCAAGTTCGTGCAGAAACCGCCCAACCTGGACGACGTGCTGCCCTACCGCTACGCGCGCAACGCGAAGAACGGCACCCCGCTTTACCGCTCGATCCCGACACGCGAGCAAATGCACACGTACGAGCCGTACCTCGACAGCGCGAAGGAGGCGGAGAAAACGGCGGCCGGCGAGAAAGAGTCCGAGCGCCCCGCGCCCCGGGCTGCCAGCACCGCCAGCGAGCAGAAGCCAGCCATCGATGTGAAGACCGCCGCCACCGAGGCGCCTGGGCCAGGGCCCGCTGCGGTGCGTGTCTCCGAGCAACGCGGCCTCGTCGAAGGCACGGACGCCGCGGCCGAGGCAGCCGCCGAGCCCCCGGTGGAGGTCCCCTGGTGGCAAGCCGAAGACGCCAAGGACCGCCTGCACGAGGTCACGCTGGACAAGCTCCAGAGCGATGCGGACGACGTGCTCGCCAAGCGCATGGTCAGCGGTTTCTACGTCGCCATCGACAAGACCTTCAGCTGGCACGGCCGCACTTGGTACAAGACCACCAAGGGCCTGGTCGCACCTGCCGATCGCTTCTGGCAAACCAAGGGCTCGGACTTCAAAGGGGTCGAGCTCGGCACCGAGTACCGACTGCCCATGGCGTGGGTGATCGGCGTGCAAAAGAGCACCAGCGCCTACCGTATCGACGAGGCCAAGAACACCATCGAACCCGACCGCACGCTCGAGCGTTTTCAGGCGGTCGCACTCAGCGGCGAGACGAAGAACCACCGCGGCGTGGCTTACCATCAGACCCGAGACGGCTTGTGGGTGAAGAGTCGCTTCCTTCGAGTCACGGAACCCGCGGACGTTCCGAGCGAGCTCCAGCCCGGCGAGCGCTGGATCGACGTCAATCTCTCACAGCAGACGGTGGTAGCCTTCGAAGGTGAGACACCGAAGTACGCAACGCTGATCTCGTCGGGGAAGAAGTCCAGCATCAAGGAAAAGGACCACCGCACACCGACCGGTACCTGGCGCATCTACGTGAAGCACCTGACCGACACCATGGACGGCGACGGCACGGCGGCGGGCGACCTGCCCTACAGCATCGAAGACGTGCCGTACGTCATGTATTTCCACAAATCTTACGCGCTACACGGTGCATTCTGGCACGCCAACTACGGCGTGGAGATGAGCCACGGCTGCATCAACCTGGCGCCGCTCGACGCGAAGTATCTCTTTTTCTTCGCGACGCCCGTGCTGGTTCAAGGCAGCCACGGTGCCTGGTCGTCTCCGCAACGCGCCGGAAGCCTAGTTCAGATTCACGAGTAATCGTGATCGCTTAGCCTCGCTGCGCCGAGCAGTCGACCGACGGACCGACCCTCCCCTTAACTCGTCGTCGACACCTGCCGGATGGCTTGACGCAACCTCGTGGTGAGGCCAAGGGAGCTCACTAACAGTATGGATCAGTTCTCAGCACACCTCGACCGAGGATGGGATCTCGTGCAACGCGGGGATTCGCGAGGCGCCGAACAGTCCGCTCGCCGAGCCCTGGAGCTCGATAGCCAGTCCCCCGAGGCGCACAACCTGCTCGGATACGTGGCTGCGCTCCAAGGCGAATTCGAGGATGCGATCGAGAGCTACCGCGAGGCGATCGCGCTCGACGATACTTACCTCGAAGCGATGCTCAACGCGGCCGAGGTTTACATTCACCCACTCGGAGATTTCGACGAGGCGCTGCGCATCTGCGACCACGCGCTCACGCTCGCCGAGAACGACGACGAGCTCGTCGACACGCTGCTCTTGAAGTTCGACGCGCACCTCGGCAAAGGCGAGCTCGACGAGGCCAAGGCGCTCTGTGAACGCTTCCCGCCCGGACCGTTCGAGAACCCGAACCACACCTTCCTCGTGGGGCGCGCGCTGTACGAAACGGGCGATGTCGAGCGCGCGGCGCCCCTGATCGAGGAGGCCGCCAAGCGGAGCGGGAAGAACCCGGAGGCGACCTATTACCTCGGTTTGGTCCGCGACGAGCGCGGCGACGCGCGCGGCGCCACCGAGGCGTTTCTGACTGCTCGCGAGCTCGACCTGGAGCTCCCGGCGCCGGTCTGGACGCTCACCCGCGAGACCTTCGAGGTCACCGCCAAGCGCGCGGTGCTGTCGCTCCCCGACGACCTCAGGCTCTTCGTCCGCGAAGACGAGGTCTACGCGGCTGACACCCCGGGCGTCGAAGTGGTGGTCGACGGCGTCGATCCGCGCGCCCTGCTCTTGCTCGACGGCGTGAACGCGCGCGAGGCCTCCGCCCACCCGACCGCGCGGGTGTTCGTCTATCAGCGCAACGTCGAGCGGCTCGCGGGATCCGTCGAACTGGTCGAAGCCGAGATCCGCTCCGCGCTCGAACGAGAAATCACCCTGTCGTTCATCGAAAGCGAAGCCAAGAACGACCCCGATTCGCAGCTCAACTGACGTACCGCGCGCCACCCGGCGCAGCGGACCTTACACGTCGAAGAACATCCCCAGTCCCAAGCCGATCCAGGGGCCACTAGACCAGTAGACCCCGTTCTGCCCGGGGATGCCTCCCCACGCTCAGCATGAAGCTGAGACCGTAGCCGGAGTCCAGACCCACGTCGAAACCCAGGCCGCCGCCGAGGCTCGGCGCCCGCGCGTAGCTCTCGACCGTTTCGCTCTCGGCTTCGGCTTCCACGCTGGCAACGTCGCGCACCCCCAGAAGGCCCGCACGCGCTCCCAACCAGAACGACGCGGGGGCGAATGGTAGCACCCGGAGCTCGGCGCCGGCAGCGCCGAACTGACTGCTCAGGCTGCTGCGACCTGCCGCACCGGAAGACGTCGTACCGCCGCTACCGCGACCCCCGCCTTCGAACCCCAGCCTCAGTAACGGACCCACGCTGAGTTGGGGCAGTAGCGGGAGCTGCAGCGAGCCTTCGAGCGCCAGAAAGGCGCGCATCGTCTCGCACATCACTACGTCGCTGTCCCGTGAGCAGCTGTCCGCCACCGCCAGCGTCGGCGACAGCACGACGCCGACACGGCCCTCGTGCTGCTCCGCGCCCGCCGCCGGTGACCCGCCGTCATGCTCAACGTGATCCTCCGGCGCGCCGGAAGCGCTGACAGCTCGAGCCAAAACGAAAGCGCCCACGGCGAGGCCGTGCCTGCCACCAACGCCACCCATCCCAGCTGCTCCCACGCCGCTAGCCTGCCACCCCACCCGTGGAGCTGCCACTCCCACGGACTTTCGACCCGAGCTAAGCGACCCGGGCGGCGAGCTGCTGCGCCACGTCGCCGAGCAGGCCCTTGGCCGCGCTGCTCGGGATCGTTGCCAACGCCTGGAGGGCGAGGTCTGTGTGTTCCCTGGCGCGTTGGCGCACGATCTCGCAGACGCCGCTCTGCACGACTTGTTCGCCCACGTGCTCGACTGGCGCGCGGTCACCCGCGTGAATGCGTTCGAGCGACTTGGCAAGCTCAGGCCGCGCGGCCACGGCCAATACCAACGGTAGCGTCAATTTGCCTTCCGCCAGATCGGCGAGCAACGTTTTGCCGGTCTGCTGCCCGGAATAGTCGAGCACGTCGTCGACCAACTGGAAGGCGATGCCCAGGTGCTCCCCGAAGCGAGCCAGGCGTTCGCAGGCTTCGGCCGAGGCTCCCCCGAGCGCCGCGCCGGTCTGCGTCGACCACCGAAACAATGACGCGGTCTTATCCCGCAGAATCAGCTGATACGTCGTCTCCGAGACGTCGAGCTGGGTGCGCCCGCGCAGTTGCCGGATCTCACCGTCGATCAGCTGGCGCAAGGTAGCCACCAAGCTGGGCATCAGCTGGGGCGCATGCTGGCTGGTGAGCTCGAGCGAACGGACGAGCACGAAATCTCCACCGAGCACGCTCACCGCGTTGCCCCAGAGACGCCGGGCCGTGACAGCGCCGCGGCGCTCCATGCCGTCGTCCACGACATCGTCGTGAAGCAAGGTCGCAGAGTGCAAGAGCTCCGCCACCAATGCCAGCTGGCGGGCCGCGGGGGAGATGCCTCCGAAGCAGGCGGCGCTCAGCAGTAGCGCCATCGGCCGCACGCGCTTACCTCCCAGGCGGACCAGGTGCTGCGCCGCATCGCGCCCCGGTGAGAGCCCCGACTCGAGCGCCTGCTCGAGCCCGCGCTCGATGGTCGCGAGGTCATCACACAGAAGATCGCGCACGTCGCCGAGTCGTTCGGCAAAGCGTTCGTCCGCCTGTCGCGCGAGGGCTGCTTGGCCGAGGGTTTCGATCGCAGATTCGACGGTAAACGACACAGATTCGCCTGGTTTCGGGAGTTTCAAATTCTTGTGAAACTATGCTGGACGGAGGCCCTGTGGTCAATGCGCCTACCGCAACTGTTTGACTCAGGGCAGCCGGGGGCACTACAGCGATCCGCACGTTATGCCAAGCCCTCCGGCCCCCCGCAGTGAGCGCGCCAGCCAAATTGGCCGCAGGGCCGGTTACCTGCTCCTGGGCCTGGTGGTCTCCGCCTTCACGGCGGTGTGTACCTTCGAGATCATAGGACAGGTGTGGTTTCCAAGGGTTGAGGGCGCTCACAGCGACTGCCGCGTGGGTATCCACCGGCTCGTTCAGGCCCTCGGGCGAGCCCGGACCGTCGCCGCCACCGTCCGAGATGGCGGGGAGGCCGGGGCGGCAGTGGCCGAATTTCGAAAATCCCTTGGACCTGAGTGGGACGCGCGCGCAAGCCTCGAGGCGGCGTGCGGGGCCGACCCCACCGGGCGCCTGGCTCTGAAACAGATTGATCAGCTTCGGTATGCCGAAGAACACGCGGTGAGGTATGAAGCCCGGAACCTTTCGCGCCTTCGACGCGAAGTCGAGAGGGTACTGCAAGAGCTCGGGCTTGCAGCCGCTGATTCCCATCCGCTCCCCCCGAGCACGCCATCACCATGAACGACACCGATTCGACCGCCGACTCGACTCCGCCCCCTACCTTCGACATCCTGCCCCTCGGCGAAAGCGTACGACGCGCGCTCGATGAGATCGGCTACACGCATCCGACGCCGGTGCAGCGCGCTGTCTTCGAGCCGGCAACGAAAGGCAAAGACCTGGTCGTGCAAGCTCGCACGGGAACGGGCAAGACGGCCGCATTCGGCCTGCCGCTCGTCGACGTGCTGGTCAAGCCCGAGCTGAAGCAACCTCAGGCGTTGGTCCTGTGCCCCACGCGCGAGCTGGCGCTCCAGATCACGCGCGAGGTGGAGTCGCTCGCCAAGCACAAGAACCTCGGGCTCGTCTCGATTTACGGCGGCGCACCCATGGCGCGCCAAGTGCAGCAACTGCGCGACGGCGCGCAGGTCGTGATCGGCACGCCCGGCCGCGTGCTCGACCACCTGAGCCGCGGCACGCTGGATCCCGCGCGCATCCGAGCGTTCGTGCTCGACGAGAGCGACGAAATGCTCTCGATGGGCTTCTTGCCGCAGATCACCGAGATCTGGTCGTTCCTGACCAAGGGCCACCAGACGCTGCTGTTCAGCGCCACGCTGCCACCCGACGTCCAACGCATCGCGGAGACGCGCCTGAAGGATCCAGAGTTCATCACGCTCAGCGGCGATCACATCGGTGCGCTGGAGATCCAGCACTTCGTGTACGTGTCGCACGGTGACAAGGTCGCTAATCTGCTCAAGGTAGTCGAGATCGAGAACCCCGAGAGCGCGATTGTGTTCTGCAACACACGCGATGAGACCAAGAAGGTCGCGGCAGTTCTCAAGCAAGAGGGCTTCTCGGCAGATTGGTTGAACGCCGACCTGGCGCAGAACGACCGCGAGAAGGTCATGGCGCGCACACGCGACGGCAAGCTGCGCTTTCTGGTCGCCACCGACGTCGCCGCGCGCGGCATCGACATTTCTCACCTGACTCACGTCATCAACCATGATTTTCCGGAGTCTGCGGAAGCGTACGTGCACCGCACGGGTCGCACCGGCCGCGCCGGCCGAACCGGCGTCGCGATCAGCTTGATCGCACCCGATGACATCGGTCGCCTGTACATGCTGCGGCTCACGTACAAGATCTTCCCGATCGAACGCTCGTTGCCGACCGCGCGCGAAGTGAAAAGCCGGGAAGAGGCAGATGTCGTCAATCTGTTCGTCCAGGCCTTCGCCACTAAAAAGCCGCACCCCGACGACCTCGCGCTAGCCCGCCGGCTCTTGACGCATGACAGCGCCGAAGTCGTGGTGGCTGGGCTGTTGCGCGACCATCTGGGAGCTCGCCCCGAAGCGGTGGAAGAAGCCAAGGCGATGCGTCGCACCGAAGCCCCGCGTCCGGTACCCGCTGCCAAGGCCGCCAGCAACGGGGCGTCCAAACCGCGGCGCGATCTCGCCGAAGCGCCCCGCTCGGCCGTTGCTCCAAAAGACAGCATGGCGCGAGACGGCGGACGCCGAGGGGGCTCGCCGAGGGACACGACGACGTCGGGGCCTGTCGAATCGACTCCGCGCGAGCGCTCCGACTCCAGTTCGCGGGATCGGGTCGAATCGAGCCCGCGCGAGCGCTCCGAGTCCAACCCGCGCGAGCGCTCCGACTCCAGTTCGCGGGATCGGGTCGAATCGAGCCCGCGCGAGCGCTCCGAGACCAGTTCGCGAGATCGGGTCGAATCGAGCCCGCGCGAGCGCTCCGAGTCCAACCCGCGCGAGCGTTCCGAGTCGAGTTCGCGGGATCGGGTCGAATCGAGTCCGCGCGAACGTTCCGAGTCGGGCCGCAGGCGGCAAGCTGGGCGGTCAGGCACCACGACGGCGCGCACGCCGCACGAAGGCGAGTCTGCACCAGGGGAGCGCGGTCGGGAACGGGAGGCGGATGATGACGAGCGGCCCCGCCGGACGCGCGGCGCCGCCCGCGGCGCGAGCACTAGCGACAGCAGCCGCAGCAATGAGTACGAGGCGCGCAAGCCCCCCGACCTGAGTGACGCGAGCGACGTACGCACCGAAGATGAACCTCGCGACGACGCCGAGGGCGATTCAGCCGGAGAAATCTTCGTGAACATCGGCCGCAAAGACGGCGCGAAGCCGAGCGACTTCCAGGGTATTCTCGAAGACCAGGGCTTCGAACTGGACGAGATCGACTACGTGCGAGTGAGGCAGCGCCACACCTTCGTCGGCGTCTCCGAAGAGCTGGTTCGGCGTGCCCTCAATGCGCTCGACGGTGCCGAAATCGCTGGTCGAAAAGCCATGGCCGAACGAGCGAGACCTCGCGGAAACTGAGTCGCAGCAGCGCTGGGTCGGGCACGCTGCGTAGCCCGGTCGGGCACGCTGCGTAGAGTCGGTCGGGCACGCTGCGTAGCCCGGTCGGGCACGCTGCGTAGCACCGAAAGCAAACTGCGCACCCCAGATTCTGCCGTAAACTCGAGAAAATCCGGCGACAAAACGATTGCGCGGCTCAGCGCCAAACGCTACCACAGAGAGCGACGTGCCCGAGCAAGCCCCCAACGTGCAACGCATGCTGAGTGACATCCAATGGGCGCTGGCGCACGATCTGCCCCCGAGCGAGCTGGTGCCAATGCTCAACAAGCTCCTGCGTCACGCGGAGCCCCGGTCGAGCGCGGCGCTGTTCGGCAAGCGCAAATTGGCCGAACTCATCGTGCAAGATCAGCCTTGGAAATCAGCCTTGCTGGCACGTGAGTTGCTGAGCGTTGCCCAAACCCAGGGCCACGATCTGGGCCAAGTGGGCGGGGAACCCGCCGAGCGTACCTGGGCGCTGTTAGGGCTGGCGCAAACGCTGCTCGGCAACTACCGAAGCGCCGCGGCCGCCTACCGCAAAGCCATGCTGCTCGCGCCACACTTCCCCATGTGCGCCCACAATCTGGGTCATCTGCTCGACGTCGCCCTGAACCGTCCAGGGGACGCACTCAAGTACCTCGAGCAGGCCTACACGGCCTTCCCCAACGAGCCGGAGATCGGCAGCTCGTACGCGCACGCCCTGGTGCGCGCCGGGCAGCACAGCCGTGCCAAGACGGTGCTCTCCGACGCGCTCGACGGCGACACCTCGGCCGCCGAACGCCTGCTCGCCGAATGGTTGCGCTCAGACCCGCCCGGCGCCCCCTTGGGACCGATCTCGACCTCGGCGCAGGCGTGCTCCGAGCAGCGCTAGGCGCGGGCGCTACGGGGGCTGGCGCGGGCTCCACGAACCGGTCGGCTGAGAGCGTGGCTGCCGCCTCGTCGGGTGTCGGCCGACCCACGCTCGCAGGCTAGGCGCAGGGTCAGCCGGCGCAGGGTTCTGCCGGCGTAGGTCAGGCCTGGCGTAGGCCGGAAGGGCGCCGCGGCATCCCCGCTGGCAGGCTTTCGGACGCTGGACCAATCCAATGCGACGACAAGCCCATTGGCGTCTCGGCGCTTCGACACTAACGATACGCCCCATGCGTCGTCTCCGATCGCTTTGCGCTCTCACTCTTTGCTCTACGATCCTCAGCCCCCTAGCGGTCCTCGCGCAGCCGGCACCTGCGCAACCGGCACCCGCTCCGGCACCCGCCCCGCCCCGACCCGTGGCCCCGGCGGCTGCCCCACCCGCGGCTGCCCCACCCGCATCACCCGCCGCAGCAGACGCCGATATCCAGGTGCGCCCGCCGGAACTGGAAGTCAGCGATCCCATGCTCGAAGATCCGCCGGCTGCTCCCAACCAGCTCAGCGATTGGCGCCAGGCATTGAAATTGATCCGCAGCAACTCGTCGCTCCTGAAGACGGCGCGCTCCCAGGTCGACGTCGCGCGCGGTCAGGCACGCCAAGCGCTGGCACCAGCCCTGCCCTCACTGACCGGCGACGCCCAGATCAACCACCACCTGCTGCGCGGTGAAGGTGTGGACATCTTCGCCACCCCGCCCCAGACCACCTCCCTACCCGATCCCGCGACCACCTGGAACGCTGGCCTGAACTTGCGGGTTCCGCTGCTCGCCAGCAAGGCTTGGTACGACCGCGGCACCGCAAAGCAAGCCATCAACGCCCGCCAGCTCGAAGCCCAGGACGCCGAGCGCCTCACGGTCGGCGACGTAGCCAACGCCATCATCCAGGTGGTGACGGCCGAGCGCGCCGCCGAGGTCAGCCGCGTCAGCTTGCGCTCTGCACTCTCGAATCTCGAGTTGAACCGGCGCCGGGCACGGCTCGGCTCGGCCAGCGCGGTCGACGTGCTGCGTATGGAGCAAGAGGTGGAGCGGGCGCGCCAGCAGGTGATCAACGCCGACGAAGCCATCCGCCGATCGCGCGAGAACCTCGGGCTGGCGCTGGGCACTTCGGACGCTTGGGGCGTGGCGCCCAACATCAGCCTCGATGCCCTGGCCGTCCAGGCGCGCAACTCGTGCGAAGAGCAAAAATCCATCGATGCCCGCTTGGACGTGCGCGCTGCCGAAGCCAACGCGGAAATCGCTCGCCGCAACGTGAAGAGCGTCGACTATCTCTACGTGCCGACCATCGACGGCGTTTCGTCAGCCACCTATTGGTCCGACGCCAACCGCACGGCGAACGGCGAGTCGGTGACATGGACCATCGGCGCGGTGCTGAGCTGGAACATTTACGACGGCGGCTTCCGTTACGGCACGCGCCAGGTCAACGAGGCGCAGCTGGCGATCGCGCAGGAGTCGGTGATCGACCGCAAGCGCGAAGCACGCGTCGAGGTCGATCGCGCGCTGCGCAGCATTCGAGTGGCCGAAGCGAACCTGGTCGTGAGCACGCGCGCCGCAGAAATCGCGCGCCAGTCCGCCAGATTCGCGCAGATCACTTTCTTGAACGGCACCGGCACGAGCTTCGATATGGTCGACACGGCCCGCACGCAGCGCGAAGCGGAGCTCGACGTGACCCTCAAAGAATTCGAGTTGCTGCGCGCGAAAATTACCGCGTTCCTCTCCCTCGCCTCCTGCCAGGTCTAACACTCGGCTGAAGCGCTTTTTTCGGCGCTTCGTCGGAACAAATCACGTCGAACGTTGGTTCGGCGCGTAGCGGTTGGCATTTCTGGCGGGGCCCGGTAGATTCGCGGGGCATTCATGGAGCGACGTGACCTTCTGTTCAACGGGCTGGTTGCCGTCACGGCGATCTTCTTCGGGTACCTGATCTATTTCATCTTCATGCAGACGCCGGCCGCACAGATCGAGGCGGGCGGCATCGCGCAGAAGATTTTCTACTTTCATGTGCCTTCGGCGTACGCCATGTACCTGAGTGGTACCGTCTGCTTCGTCGCCAGCGCCGCTTACCTCGTGACGCCCACCGATAAGCGCGACGCCTGGGCCCGCGCCGGGGCCGAAGTGGCGGTCGCGTTCGGCGCCGTGATGTTGATCAGCGGTCCGCTGTGGGCCAAAAAGGCGTGGGGCGTGTACTGGGCGTGGGAGCCGCGGCTCGTGACCACGCTGCTCAGCGTCCTCATCTACATCGCAGTCGTAGTGCTGCGCGCGTTTGCAGGCGACGGCGAGGCCGAGCGCAAGTTCGCCGCAGCGCTTGGTGTACTCGGCACCGTCAACTTACCCATCATCCACTATTCCGTGCAAAAATGGGGCGGCGTGCACCCAGCGGTGATCGGCAAGGGCGGCGGCGGCCTGCGGCATCCAGACATGCGTACCGCGCTCTTGATGGGCTTCGTAGCCATGACCCTGCTCGCGATCTTGCTCTTGATCAGCCGAGCCAGCCTTGCCGTCACCAAGGCGCGGCTGAACCGAGCCGAAGAGCACGCCGCCAGCTTGGGCCTGCTCGACGAAGCCTGAATCCTCCCTGGAGCCAGCATGACCACGCACTCGATTTCCCTTCAGACACCCACCAAGACCCCCAGCGAATTCGTCCCGGTCGAAGGCGGCTCCGACAGCACCAGCGCCGAGTCGCTGCTCGTGATCGCCTATGCCGCGATGTGGCTCCTTTTCTTCGGCTTCCTGGCCATGACGCATCGGCGTCAACGGTCACTGACCGAAAAGGTCGACCGCCTCGAACAGGCCTTGAAGCGTGCCGACTCTGCGGGCGCCGGCCGCGCAGACTGAAACTATTGGGCGTCCATGACGTTCGAACACATCATCTACATCCCGGGCGTGCTATTGATCGGGCTGAGTTTTGGCTACGTGTTGGGTGCAAAAGCCGTTCGCGCCGAAGTGGCCCGCCTGAAAAAGCGGGCGAAGGAGTAGCAAATGCTGGGGTTCAGTTTGACCGAGGAGCAACAGGCGCTCGTCGAGATGGCGAAGCGCTTCACCAAGGAGCGGGTCACGCCCATCGCCGCCGAATGCGATCGCGACGCCCGCTTTCCCAAAGACGTCTTCGAAGCCGGACACGAGCTCGGGCTCATCAATCCAACGGTCCCCTCCGAATACGGCGGAGCGGGCCTGGGCGAGCTCGACAACGCCCTCATCGCCGAGCAGCTCGCCTACGGCTGCACCGGCATCCAAACCAGCATGCTCGCGAACACGCTGGCGCTCACGCCGATCAAGCTCGCGGGCTCCGAAGCGCAGAAGACGAAGTATCTGGGCATGCTCACCGCCGAGCCCGTGTTCGCCAGCTACTGCACCACCGAACCCACCGGCGGTAGCGATGTCGCCGGACTCAGGATGCGCTTCGAGAAGCACGGCGACGACTTCGTGCTGAACGGCGAAAAGTGCTGGATAACGAACGCTTCGTTCGCGAGTTTCTACGTCGTCTTTGCCACCAGTGACCCCGAACTGCGCCATCGGGGTATCGCGGCCTTCATCGTCGACCGCGAGACGGAGGGCCTTCGCGTCGGCAAACACGAAGACAAGCTGGGGCAGCGGGCCAGCGACACCGCGGCCGTGCATTTCGAAAACGTCAAAGTCCCGAAGGCCAACCTGCTCGCGCCCGAAGGCCAGGGGTTCAAGTTGGCGATGGAAACCTTCAACCAGACGCGGCCCGACATCGGCGCGATGGCGACCGGGTTGATGCAGCGCTGCCTCGACGAAAGCGTCGCGTACGCCAAAGAACGCGTCACGTTCGGGCAGCCCATCATCGAGCATCAAATGGTGCAAGCCATGCTAGCGGACATGGCCATCAGCACCGAGGCCACACGCTTGCTCACGTTGAAAGGCGCCTGGAATCTCGACAACGGCGTGCGCGATCCGATCGTTTCGAGCTACGCCAAGGCCTTCGGCGCGGATCGAGCCATGCAAACCGCGCTCGATGCGGTGCAGGTTTTCGGCGGCAACGGCTACGTGAAAGACTACCCCGTCGAGAAGTTGATGCGGGACGCCAAGGTGCTGCAGATCTACGAAGGCACCAGCCAGATCCAGCGCCTCGTCATCGCCCGTTCCCTCGCTCGCTAGCTGCTCACCTCGAGCCCCCTCGGAGCTCGGGGGACTGTCTGGGCGGGGACGACGACGGCTTCTTGCTGCCGCAATTTCGTGATCAGCTCAGCTTCGGTCTGCACGCCTGTGGCTGGGCCGTTCCTCGAGGCGAGCCAGAACCTCGAACTGGGCGCGCCGAGGGTTCAGCGGACGCCGATGAAGATGCCTTGTTCGTTGGCTTGCTGTACGCGCCGGCGGAGCGATTGCTCCTTTTCTTGCAGCGCCAGGGAGCGGGCGCCGTCCCGCTGGCGATGCTTCAGAAATGCCAGATCGATCAGGTCGAGCTGCTTCTGTCGGCTCTTGGAGTAGCCGCCGGGGCTGCTCATGAGCGAGAAGAAGTTAACGAATGGAACCAGCATCCAATAGCTGGTGGTGCGCTTCAGCTCCTTCGGGTGGAGCAGTCGACCCGTCTCGTCGACGAGCCCGCGCAGCACGATCGATCGATCGCGGATCGCGAGCAGCACGATCACGAAGAAGAAGATGGCCTGAAAGGTCCAGAACACCAAGAACTTCAGGAGCAACCCGACGCCGTCGCCCAGGGCGAAGGTGACCAGGAAGTTGTGCAGCCCGTGCAAGCCGACGGCGGCCACCCAGCCCCCCATCGGAGCGATGAGCTTGACGAGGACGCTCTTGCTTTCTGCGGCGACTCCGACCCCGACACCCGTCATCGCCGTGAACGACGCGTGTCCAAGGCCCGCCAGCACGGTCCTGATGAAGAACAACCCGGTGAAGCCCGCGGCGCCCTGCTGCGCACCCGCGCTAGCGACGTAAAGCGCGTCTTCGGTGAGCGTGAAACCGAGGCCGATCACGCCGCCGTAGATGGCGCCATCCAGGGGGCCGTCGAGTTCGCGCAACCAAATCGCCGACAGGCCCCAGAGCATGATGAGCCCGAAACCCTTCGTGGATTCCTCGACGAGCGGGGCCACGAACGAGGCGGTCGACGCCGTGAGCAACGCATCGCCCGGCTTCGCGTTCAACGCCCAGCTCAGCGCACCTTCTCCAATCGCGTTGCCGATGAGGGCGGTGCCGGTCGCCCCCACTGCTCCCCAAAAGAACATCAGCGTGAGCAACCAGAAAGGCTCGGGCTCGTAGCGATCGGTGCCCTTGATGATGAGGAAGTAGAACAAAACTACCGGCGATATCACCAGCAGCGCCAACAAGAACAGCACGCGAGCACCTTACCGCAAAATCGCCCCGCTGAGAGCTATCGCCAAGCGAGGCTGCACCGAAATTTGGCTGATGGCTGATGGCCGATGGCTAGGGCTGTCCCCGGCCCCGTGAACGTGAACGCATCCGTGCCCGAGACGTCGAGGAAAGGCTGTCCATGCGGTCGAAGCGTGTTCCATGGGTACGCCAGAGGGTTAGACAGCGAGCTGGATGGGCGGCAGCGCAGAAGGTTCGCTCCTTGCCCGCTTTCAGGTCCTTCTCGTCGAGCAGTTTGAGCCGGGCACGTTTACCTTCACGTTTACGGGGTCGTTCAGTCCCGAAATTCGCGCGGCCCGGCCTGTATGAGGCCGCGCGAATTTCGGACTCTGGCGTCCTATTGAGACTAGGGCCTGTCCCTGAATTAGTCCGGCCCGTGAACGTGAACGTGAACGTGAACGTGTGCGTGCCCGAGAAGTCGAGGAAAGAGCTATCCATGGCGGTCGAAGTGTGTTCCGTGGGTAGGCAGCATGGTTAGACAGCAGCTGGACGAGCGGCAGTGGCAGAAGGTTCGCGCGGTGCTTTGCGCCAAGCGCGGAGCAGGGC
>JAICQQ010000476.1 GCA_025937785.1 Polyangiaceae bacterium | reverse complement strand
TGCCCGGCTGCCCGTGTTGCCTCACGCCGCTCTCGACGGTCTGCGCGCTCTTTTCCTCGCGGCCCCACCCAACCAGAAGATCCGTCAGTCGCTCGTGAACCCATTTCGCAAGTGGGTGCCGTCGCAGTAGGGCTTGTTCGATGAGCCACCGCAGCGGCAGAGCAGGGTGCTCATCGTGCGGAGGATGGTGCGGCCGGTTCCGCTGCAAAGCTCGATCGGGCCGGTGAGGGCGAGGGGGCCGTTGCGGCGCGGTTCGATCTTCAGCGGGCCGCCGCGTTCGGCGAGGGGCTGCGATTCGGCCGTGGCGGGCTCGCCGCTGGCACGGAACGGGATGGCGTTGTGAGAGCCGTCGCAATACGGCTTGTTCTTGGAGGCGCCGCAGCGGCAGAGCGTGGCGCGGTAGCCAGCGGGCGCACCGGCGAGAACCATGTCGGCATTCACGGCGAGCGGGCCGTTTTCGCGGACGCGGAGGACGTTGACGCGAGGCGCGGCTTCGTCGGCGACGCCGTCGTGGCGCCGGTAGCGGATGGCGCCCGACGGGCACTCGTGGGCGACGCGAACCAGGGCTTCGACGTCGGTGGCGTCGGGGTGGATCCACGGGCCCTGGACGTTGGCGACGAAGACGCGCGGCTCGCCGAGCACGCAATGGCGCGAGTGGATGCAGCGCTTGCCTTCGTAGATCAGCGTTAGGTGTTTGCCGGGGACTTCTTCGATAGCCGGAGTGGGCGCCCCGGCGTCTACGGGTGCGGGTGCTGCGGCGGATGCACCGTTGGTGGCGAGCGTGGGGACGGAGTTGCGGCCCGTGGTCGCGAAGCGCAGGGCCTGAGCTTCGAGGCGCTCGGCGCACTGGTCGAACAAGCTGCGCGACATGGGAGCCAGGCGCGAGGCGCCGCGCGACAGGTCGAAGCAACGCTGGGAGAGCATGCGCCAGACGCCGGACGCGCTCCACGGGGCGAGCGATCCGCGGTGCATGGCGAAGGAGATGCCGGCCGTGACGCCCGGGTAGGCGGCGTTGGCGGGCAGGGTGGTGAGGAGCTCACAGATGGGTGTGAGCGCGCCCATCAGCGCCACGGAGGCGTCGAGTAGAACGCCGCGCTCGCTCTGGGTGTGGCGCTCGCTGCCGAAGGCTTCGGAGAGCGTGCGCAGCATGAAGTTGTAGAGCGCGTTGGCCAGGTCGAGCACGCGGGCGGTCTCGGCTTCGTTCACCCAGACTCGCGCGCGCTCGTCGAGCGGGCGGCGCATCACGGGGTTCCGCGCCGCGTGCCGCGCGGGAACGAAGCTCGGATCGCGCGCGCGGAGCGCGAGGTACTCGTCGCGAACGGCGACGAAGCGGCTGAAATGTGAGGCCTCGGACTGCCCCGGCGCTCCTTCGCCTTGTTGCACGATCGTGTCGATCGCCGCCAGGCCCGACGCGAGATCCGTGACCCGACACAGCCCCGGCAGCGACAACAGGTCGGCGCCGATCTGGCGCGCGGCGTTGCCGACGAACAAGCCGCGCTCGCCGTATTGTGAGCTCAGGTCGACGAGGCCCTTTTGAATGCCGCGATACAGGTGCCCGACGGTCGCGTAGTCCTGCGAGCTCGACATCAGGCGATCGCTGCGCGTGCTGCGCTCGTAGGTGTGCGAGTGCTCGAACCCCTCGCCGTCCGGCAAATCGACGCCTTCGGGGCGCTCGAGGTAAATGAAGTGGTCGAGCACAGGGCCGTCGAAGGGCGCGAGCGCTACCACTACACCCGATGGGTGATAACCGGGGCTGACCGGGAAATTGGGGCGGAAGAAGTGCGGCGCGGCGCCGACGGCGGTGAGCAGGTTGGAGACCAGGGCCAGGTGCGTCATCTCGTCGAGCGCGACCGCGACGATCGAGCGCCTCCAGCCCGAGAGGATGCGCGCCTGCTCGGGGGTGATGCCGTCGGATTCGCGCTTCAAGCTGAACGCGGCGTACAGATAGCAGCACATCAAGTTGTGCTCGATCTCGGCCGCTTCCGAGAGGAGATCGAACAGGTGCTCGCGGTGCTGGACGATGATCTCCGGCTCGGACTGCGTCATCGCCGCGACGCTAGCACGGAGAAACGCCGGGTATCCTCGGCTGTTCGGGGAGGTAGACTCGAAACGTTCCCGTCACTTCAAGGCGCGTACAACGCTTTCAGTTCCTCGTACGCTGGGCGTGGCACGCGCTCGATGTCGACGATGCCCCAGTATTCCTCGTTGAAGGTCTGATCCGGATAGGGGCCGCCGCCGGGCGCGGTGCCGCCGGTATCGTGGGTGGCGGGGTTGCCGCCCTTCCACCACTCGTCGGCCCACTCGAAGATGAAGCCGCCGAGCGTGACGCCGCTGTTCGAGGTCACGTAGCTGTCGATGATTTCTTCGGTGAGGGCCCTGG
>JAICQQ010000281.1 GCA_025937785.1 Polyangiaceae bacterium | reverse complement strand
CGCATCGGGGTCTCGTTTTCTGAATGGATTGGCGTCTTTTCCGAGAACGGGTACCCGACTTTGTTTATTTCCATCGCTTGCTTTTGGCGATTTCCCTTTTGTATTCACACGCCTACGAGTTTCGAGGCGCGATCTAGCTAACCACAATCCGGGCGCTAAACAAGTGGACCCAGGGTCTGCATGGCCCTTCGGTCGGCACGCAGCGAAGGACGGCATTTGCGCTCGCGACCGCAGCCCGCCACAGTTCGCGCCAATGACCGGCCGCCTCCTGCCTTTCGACTTCGGCACGGGCTCGCTTGCCATATACCTGCGCCTGAGTGCCATGGCGTTCATCGACGCCGCCATCCTCGCCTGCGTCGTACCGCTGCTCGCCATCTACATGCGCCATGCTCACGGCTTCAGCGCACGAGAGATGAGCACCATCTATGCGGTAGGCCCCTTCGCCGCACTCCTGGCGCCGCTCTTGGTGGGACAGCTCGCCGATCGCCTGTTCTCGGCGCAAAAGGTGCTCGCGGCGGTGAACTTGCTGCGTACGGGGGCGCTCTTCGCCGGAGCTAGCGCTGACAGCTACGGCGAATTTCTGATCGCGATGACGCTCGTCTTTCTACTCCAGGTTCCATCCCTCACGCTGTGCTCGGCGGTGTCGTTCCACCATCTGAAGGACGCGCGTCACTTCGGAGGCTTGCGAGTCTGGGGATCGTTCGGCTGGATCGTCATCGTGTGGCTCTGCAGCCTCTACCTCGAGCGCTTCCCCGCCGCGGAGCAAGCGCGTCAAGTGCGGGGGTGTTTCTATCTGGCTGCCGCGCTCAGCTTGGTGCATGCGATCTATGCCTTGACGTTGCCCGAGACCCCGCCTGCGAAGGGCAAGAATCCCTTCGCCGTCATCGATGCCCTGTATTTGCTCAAGAGTCGAAACTTCCTCGCGCTCTCGCTGGGCGGCTTCGTCATGTCCGTGGCCGTGCCCTTCTACTTCGTGCTGCAAGGCCTGTTCATGGTCGACGCAAACGGGGGCCTTGGCATCAGCATCGCGCAGGCCAACCGTGCTTCCACGTTGGCGCAAAGCCTCGAGCTGTTTCTGTTTCCGGCATTGGCACTGTTGTTTCGTAAGTTGGGTACGCGCTGGGTGCTGTTTCTGGGTCTAGCGGCGTGGCCGGTGCGCTTCGCCGCATTCATGCTGAAAGGCCCGGCATGGTTGGTGATCGGCGCGCAGGCACTGCACGGCGTCAACGTGGTGTTCTGGGCAGCCTCGGCCGCGGTCGTGGTCGACCTACTCGCGAAGGGGGACGTGCGTGCGAGCGCGCAAGGGCTGTACGCCATCGCCAGCTCCGGAATCGGCGCGCTCGTGGGGCAGCTCGCCGTAGGGCAAGTCTACGAGCTGTACGAGCACCCCGAGGGGGGCCACGACTGGACCTCGATCTTCGCAGTCCCGTTCCTGTTCACTTCGCTGGGCGCGCTGCTGTTCCTGTCGCTCTACCGCGAGCCGACACCCGTGGAAGGAACGCGCGTCGAGGTCAGCCCTGCGTGAGCAGCGCCTACTCGGGCGTCCCGCACTCAGCCCACACGAACAGCTCGCGCTTCTCGCCAGACGTCAACGAAAAGCCGGAAGTCGCGGGCGGCATGCTGCCCATGGACACCTGGTTCACGATGCGTGGCGCTGCGGAAGCCGCGCCGTCGTGCGAGTCGAAGTTCAGGCTCGGGGGGGCACCGTTGCGCTCGACACCTTCGTTGTCGCTGGAGTGACAGTTGGTGCAGACGCCGAACGCGCGCACCTCGCTGTAGCTCGGCACCGCCTCGTTGTCGCAATCGATCTCACGCTCACCAGTGTCGTCGGAGCCTCCGCCGTCCTCGCCTCCGCAACCAGGTAGAAGTAGCGAAAACGCCGCGACCACGCCGAATAAGAGTCTCTGCATGCTTAGGGCTTATCGCGTCCAGAGCGATGAGACAAGCAGCCCCCCCGGCGGTTCGCGCGACTGCCCGAGTTGCATCGAACTCGGGCAAGTCGGTAGCGACGATCACACGGTGCGCTCACAGGATAGCAGAAAAGTTTCGTGCGGCGGAAAACGCCAGGAGTGCCCGGACGTGTGCTGACATGCCTCAACACGGCAGCGCCTGGGCGGCATTGGCGAAATCGCGCAGCCTGCCTGAAGCTCGCCGGCGCACGTCCGTACTCACCTCGTGCTGCGAGGTGACACCTCGGCGCTCCACGCGGCGTGACGCTGGAGCGCGCGCTCGCGTAGCTGGCCCATGCCCGTGGACCAGGCCAGAGTGAAGCGCGCGTTGACGTCGCTCACTGGATTCAGCAGCAAACCTTGCTTCGAACGCCACCTGAAGGCGTCCACTCCGAAGGGACCGAAGTAGCCGAGACCCACCAAGTGTGACGCGACCCTGGTCGCCGCGTCCGCCAGCACCAGCGCCAGATCGCCACAGCCCAAGGCGGGTGCCGCGTGCCCCGCGGGCGCACCGAACGCATCCGTCGAGAAGCTGACCGGCGATCCCAAGAGCAGCTCACCCGGGTCGACGTAGCCGTGGATGGAGAACTCTTCGAACACAGGCAGTTCTGCCTCGCACAGCAGCCCCCCCTGCCGAAGCGACGCCGCGATCCAGTTGAGGTCGTCCGCGCTCGGAGCGGCACGCAGCCGTCGCTGGCCCCGACCCGCGAACCCGAAGCGTCGTTTCAAGCGCCACGCGCCCGTCGCCGGTCGCTGGTCGAGGAGGAGCCGCCGCCAATCGTCCGCAGCAGTGACGAAGCGGCGACCGATCGCTGGGTCCGCGAACGCGACCGTCCACGCGCGGTCGTTCGCGCGTCGCAGAACGCCGAGGTCGGGTCCACGAGTCGCCCGTAGCCCTGCGCCGTCGAGCGTGCCGATCGCGCTCGGGGTCGGACACCAACAGAAGACCGGAAGCTGGCGCTCGACCACGTCTCGCCCATAGATGGGATCGCCCAGCGTCAGCGCGGCGCAGGCTGCCAGGTGGCGCGCGACCTGGTCCTGAGTCCGATGACCCGCCGTGTACCCGTGCAGAAGCCCGAGCTCGACCTCGGCATCGAGATTCAAGAACCACGCCTGATCGGCCACGTCAGCGGCCCGTGGACTCGGGTTCGTAGCGAGCGAGCTGGTCGATGAATGACTCGCTCATCCCGGCGGCCAAACGCGCCGCGCGATTGATGGTTTTTCCCCGCATCAAGAGCGGGCTCAGCGGACGGGGCAACGCCTCCACCCATGTCTCGAAATCGTCCGCCCCCGTCCACCGCTTGAACCAGAAGGTCGCAAAACGCACGTGGGCGATCTCTTCGGCGGCCACTCGCTCCTGCAAATCCGCGCCCGCCGTGTCGCCCACCGCGCGAAACCACTGAGCAAAACGCGGGGCATGCTCGAGGTTTGCTGCCTCGAGCCCCATGCCGAGCAACGCCACGAACATGGTCTTGGTGGTGCACGCGGGCACCCGCTGCCAGAACCAGTCTCGAACCGGGAACGCCCCGGGAGCGAAGCCAAGGGTCTGCATATGTTCCGCGTAGAGCCGCATGTGCCTGACCTCGTCCTTCCAGATCCGGACCAGACCTCGCCGGAACTCCGGCTCGGCAGCGTTGAATCGCAATAAAGCCCAGCACATCAGCTCGGCCGCCTGCAGCTCGTGAAACCAGAACGTGTGCAACAGCTGAGCGCGCGCACGCGGCTCCTTGAGTGCGCCCGGGCGTGGCGTGGCAGCCGCGCGCTCGCTGAGCACGAGCTCACGGGGCCGCTCAGCGGGGCGCACGTCTCGCGAAAACTCGGGGTTTTCCCAGATTTCTGGCGGCGCAGGCGGCGCGCACTTCAGCGCGAGGGACGTCGAAAGAATGTAGCTCTCTGCCCAGGCTTCAACTGTGATCGAAGGCGCGCCGCTGGTATCCACGCGCGCAGCTTTTCACGCCCCCACCCCGAGTCAAGCCGCCTTTCTGCTGGGCTCGCGCCACCTTGGTGCTAGCTTTTCGTCATGGAAAACCCGCCCGCATGTTGGCGCGCGGGAGTAGTTGCCGGAACGTTGGCTGTCGCTCTGGGGTGTGGCGCGGGCACTCCCAGTGAACCCAAGGCTCCGGGTGCTGCTCCCAGCGTCGCTCTAGCCCCCCAGCGCTCTACCGCCGCATCCGCAGCGAGCGAACCCAACCGCCACGCAGGCGCGACCGGCGCAGGCGCGACCGGCGCAGGCGCGACCGGCGCAGGCGCAACCGGCGCAGGCGCAACCGACGCGGGCGAACTCGGAGCCCGCGAGCCCGCAGCTTCGAGCGCTGCAACCCGCGCTGGCTCGGCGCACTCGGCGAAGGTGGAGTCCTCACGGATCGAAACCGAGTGCCACCAGCTCTGCGCCAGCGCTGCCGAGAGCTGTTCGCGCAAGAGCGCGCGCGAGTGTCGGGCAAACTGCGGCAAGTACCAGTCGCTGGCGGATCGCTGCGAGGTGCAAGTATTGGGTGCGATCCGCTGCCAAGCCGCTGTGCCCAAGCTCGTTTGCTCCAACGTGACCAGCGAATGCACGACCGAGTTTCAAGCGCTGTCCGCCTGTGAAGATGGCGAACCGAGCGCCGCGGCTGCAACCGCCCCGAGCCAGCCGCCGCTGCCTCCGGGCTGGATGCGCGTGCGCGATACCGAAGCGGGTTTCGAAGTCGCACTGCCCCTGGGCGCCCGCGTCGGCGAACTCGAAGGCCGCCGCACGTGGACCGCCGAAGGCGCAGACGGTGCGAGCTACCGAGTCGCCATCTTGCCGGCCGTCGGTGTGCCCGCCACCGAGAAGCGGCTGATGGAAGCCGTGCTCCACTACCTGGGCCACGAGTGTCAGCCGCTGCTGCGTTTACACGGGCGCTTCGAGACCGAGCGCGACGTCGCCGAGCGCTTCAACGCGCGCTGCGAGGACGGTCAGCGCTGGCGTGGTATCCTGCGCGCCTCGCGCGAGCAGCTAGTGCTGGTCGTCGAGGTGCTTCCGCCCGACGTGCAGGCCACGGGTGACATCTACTATTACAGCTTCGAATACCTGAAGTAGCGTGCGTCCCGTCCGCGTTCACGGCCGCGACGCTGCCGCTGACTAAAACAGATACGCTGCGCCGACGTAGCCCAGCGCCTGCAACGCCGCTCCGAGCGCGAGACCCATCAGGATCAACTTGTGGGCGCTCGGACGCTTGCCGCCCTGGCTGCTGTCGGCGTACCGGACGCTCAGCGTCGGCTCCGCCGGCAGCTCGGGATCCAAGGCGTCTTGCCACGCCTCGCTGAAACCGACTTCGAACGTGCCACTGGAGGAACGGGCTCGGAACGTCTCGGAGCCGATGCGCGAAGCGACCACGCTGGGTCGCTTCGACCCTGCCGCTCTCTTGGATGCTGCCATCATGACTTCTCCACCTCTGGGTAGCAGGTCTTCGTGGGCCTGTGTTGACTGAGTCGTGAGGCTACACCGGCGAGCGTGTCGCCGCGGTTTCAGTACTGCATTTTCCGCCGGCCGCTCCAGAAACAGAATGATGGCGCTTTCCGCCGCTCGCTGCGAAATTTCTGTCTACTACTCCAATGACGTGAGTCAGCAGTTATGCTCCGCGGCGTATCAGCCGTAAGTGAGCGGCAGCGAGGGATGTAGGACAGGGTGGGCGAGGCTGCGGCAGGCGGGGCTCCAGCGCGCCCAGGCGATTCCCGCCAGAAACGCGCTGCCTGTTTCGCCCGCGAAAAAACCCGGGCGGGGGCGCAGCGACCTCGAGGGCGTTGCGGCGGCGCGTTCGCCCGGGGCAGGCTACGCCCGGTATGGACTTAGTGGAACGCCAGCCCACGCACGCCCCGCGGCACCCGTGGGAGACTGCCAGAGCCGAAGCCATTCGGAGTTTGGTAGCACGCTTCGCGCTCAGCACACCCGCGGTGCTCGACGTCGGCTGTGGCGATGGCTATCTGCTCGCGGAGCTGAACACGCACTTCCAGCTCCGAGAAGCCGTGGCACAAGACGTTCACCTGACGCCCGAGCTCGCCGTCGAGCTGGCGCGCCCTGGGATCGAGTTCGTGCAGGGGCTCGAGCAGCTCCGGGGGCGTCGCTTCGATCTCGTGCTCTTGCTCGATGTGCTCGAACACGTGCGCGATCCGGTCGCGCTGCTGACCCAGCTGTGGCGCGAGCACCTAGCCGCCGGTGGCTGGGTGCTCATCACGGTGCCTGCGTTCCAGCTGCTGTTCTCGGAGCACGATCGCGCCCTGAAGCACGAGAAGCGTTACGCGCGACTCGAGATTGCCGCGCTCGCGCAGCAAGCCGGGCTCCGCGTGCACGCCTCCGGCTACCTGTTCTCGAGCCTGCTCGTGCCGCGGGTACTCGGCAAACTCCGCGAACGCCTCGTGCCGCCGCGCTCGACCCCCAGCGCCGTCGGTATCGGCGGTTGGAACGGACCACCCTGGCTGACTCGCGCACTGCACCGGCTTTTGTGCGCCGACAATCAGCTCTGCCTGAGGGCTCAGCAGCAGGGGCTCGTCGTACCCGGCTTGAGCGCGTGGATATCATGCAGCGCACCGTAGTCGTGATCCCCTGCTACAACGAAGCGGCACGCCTCGACACCGAAGCGCTGCTAGGCGCCGTCCGCGCCGCGCCGATGCTGTCGTTCGTGCTGGTCGATGACGGTTCGAGCGACGCCACCTTGGAGCTGCTGTCGTCGCTCCGTGATCGAGCGCCCGAGGCTTTCGAGGTCGTCGCGCTCGCGAAGAACCAGGGCAAAGCCGAGGCGGTGCGCCAGGGCATGCTCGCAGCGTTCACGCGCTCACCGAGCGTCGCCGGCTACTTCGATGCAGACTTGGCGACGCCGCTTTCGGAACTGGCACCGATGGCGCAGTACTTCGACGACACGCGCGTGCACCTGGTGATGGGTTCACGAGTCAAGCTGCTCGGCAGACACGTGTCGCGCTCCCCACTCCGCCATTATCTAGGCCGAGTCTTCGCCAGCAGCGCCAGCATGATTTTGGGCCTCGAGGTCTACGACACGCAGTGTGGCGCCAAGCTTTTCAGGGACACACCCGCCATCCGCTCGCTGTTCGAGTCCCCCTTCTCGGTCACCTGGACCTTCGATGTCGAGCTCCTGGCTCGACTCGCGGCGCTCGCGGCGCGCGGGGAGGTTCTCGTTCCGGAACGATCGGTGGTGGAACACCCGCTCGCCGAGTGGCGGGATGTTTCCGGCTCGAAGCTACGCCCCGATGCGGCGCTGCGCGCGGTCGCCGAGCTGGCCAGGCTCTGGCGCAAGTACCCCCGCACGGCGCGACGCTGACCCGGCCGCCGAGTTCGTGTGGTGAATCTTTGATTCGCCACGAAAATAAAAAACGCTTTCCTAGTCTCAACAGGACGCCAGAGTCCGAAATTCGCGCGGCCTCGTAGAGGCCGGGCCGCGTGAATTTCGGGACGAACCATGGAGAC
Source organism: Polyangiaceae bacterium (assembly GCA_025937785.1). GTDB lineage: Bacteria > Myxococcota_A > Polyangia > Polyangiales > Polyangiaceae > JAICQQ01. Next base: position 2,039 of record JAICQQ010000281.1, on the reverse strand, counting down.
GGGACGCTAGTTGCGTCCGCCAGCGCTTCGCTGCATGCATTCGAGATGACCTCCACCGACAAGAAGTTCGCCGTGGTGACGGGTGCCAACCGAGGCATCGGGCTCGCGCTCACGAAGGCGCTACGCCAGCGCGGGTATGACGTGCTCGCGGCCTGCCGCAAGCCGACGCCTGCGCTGTCAGCGCTCGGTGTCGACGTCGCGGAAGGCGTCGAGGTCACCGAACCCGACGGCGTCGAACGTCTGGAGAGCGCGGTGGCGAGCCGTGACATCGATTTGCTCATCAACAACGCCGGCATCTTGCGCTGGGGCGACCGGCTCGAAGCCCTCGACGTCGCCGGGATCCGCGAGCAGTTCGAGGTGAACGCGCTCGGGCCGCTCGTCGTCACGGCCAAGCTCCGCACGCGGCTTCGACAGGGTGCCAAGGTCGCGCTGATCACCAGCAGGATGGGCTCCATCGAGGACAACGGCTCCGGGGGCTTCTACGGCTACCGCATGAGCAAGGCCGCCCTCAACATGGCGGGCAAGTCGCTCGCCCACGACCTCGAGCCCCAAGGCGTAGCGGTGATCATCCTGCACCCCGGCATGGTGAAGACCGAGATGGTCGGCGATCATGGCCAGGTCGAGCCGGAGCAGGCCGCCGAGGGGTTGCTCGCCCGCATCGACGAGCTCACGCTCGCCACGACCGGCGGCTTCTGGCACGCGAACGGCGAACGCTTGCCGTGGTGAGCCTGTTTCGGCGGCGGCACGATCACGACAAGAAGTGCGAACTTCGAATCGGAACGTGAGCGCTCACAATCCCAAGCCGCTGGACCTTTACATCTACCATCGGCGCTCGTCCCCTCGTGTTGCACCGGGGTCCGCAGGCCATTATCTTCATCGCCCCCGATGGCCTATCGTACTCAAAGCTTCCTGGTTTCTGCTTCGTTCATTCCGTTCGCTTTCGTCGCCGCGTCCGCATGCAGCTCGAGCGAATCCGACTCCAGCTCGACCACTGGCACGAACTCCAGCACTGCGACGCAGACCAGCGCTACCGTTGGCTCGACCACTGCGACCAACACGGTCGTCACGACTGCGTCGGCAACCACAGCGACGAGCGCGAGCACCAGCAGCGCTTCCACCACGGGCAATGCGACGACAGGCAGCGTCACCGCTGGCAACGCGACGACCAGCAGTGCCACCACTGGCGGTTCGACGACGGGCGCGGGTGGTACCAGCTCGAGTTCCAGCTCGGGCGCGGGTGGTGCCGGTGGCACCAGCACGACGGGTGGGAGCACCGAGTTCACCCTCACGAGTCCGGCATTCGCGGACGACGGTCTCTGTTCCCCCGACGCTCCCGACACCTGCGAGCTCTTCCCCAGAGAGAACTCCAGCTTTCATGACAACGAATCACCGGAGCTCAACTGGACGGCGGGACCTGACGGTACCCTTAGCTACGTCGTCGTCATGCACGATCTAAGCATCGCCCAGAACTACGCTCATTGGGCGATCTGGAACCTATCGGCCGAAACGCTTTCATTGCCTGCGGCGCTCCCGGGTGATGCCACCTTGACGACCCCGGTCGAAGCCGAACAGGTCAACGCATCGTTTGCCCAAGGCAACGGTTACTTCGGCCCGGGATCCTGCATGAACGTCTACGAGTTCAAGATCTATGCCCTGAGTGTCGAGAACTTCGCGCCCGCTAACGCATCCACGCCCGACCCGATCCGAGACGAGCTCGACGAGTCGGACCTTGTCCTGGACACGGCGATCCTGCGCGGTCGGGCGAACCCCGACGATTGCTGAGTAAGCGCCGCGCGCGCAATCTCCCTGCACTTTTGCGTCGCACGGGAAGTGCGGCCGCGCGAAGTGAGAGGTAGGCCTGGGTGGAAGCTGCTGCGGGGGCGGAGTTCCAGCGCCCTGAGTTGGCTCGCGCTCTGCAACAGCGATAAGCTTCGGTTGACGCTCGAGCGGCTCTACGCGCCGCTGAGCCTGTAGCTGACGCTGGCGGCCCAATAGGTGCGGCTCGCTGGTGCCACTCAGCTCACGAGCACGAAAACCAT
>JAICQQ010000307.1 GCA_025937785.1 Polyangiaceae bacterium | reverse complement strand
TCGCCTCCAAGCACTCCGCGAGCCGCGCCTCCGGATAACGCGGATCCAACGAGAGGAATCCCGCCCCTGCCTTGAGGATCCCAACCATCTGCGCCACGAGCGACAGCCCTCGCTCCGCCACCACCGCGACTACGTCGTCCGCCACCACCCCGAGCCTCGACAGCGCGTGTCCCACGCGGTTGCTCTGCCGATTCAACTCCGCGTAGCTCACGCTCTGCTCCCAACAGCGCGCTGCCTCGCGATTCCCCCAGCGCGCCACCGCCGCCTCGAACAGCTCTACGTAGCTCCGACTCACCCCGCTCGCTGGCGCCGGCCCACGCGCAGCCTGCAGCACCTCCGCCCGCTCCTCGCTCGTCATGCCCGAGAGCTGGCCCAGCTCGGCGTTGGGATGCCGCGCCAGCTCTTTCAGCAGCTGAACGAAGTGGTGGAGCAGGCGCGCGGCCGCAGCGGCGGAAAGGACAGCACCATCGTAGTCGAATCCCACCCGAATTCGCTCACCGGGCACGACTTCGATCGCGAGCGCGTAGTGGGTATTCTCGATGGAACGCACGTTGCCGAGCGCCAAACCCAGCGACACCGACTCCATCGCTCGTGCGACGGGATAGTTTTCGAACACCAACAGGGTGTCGAACAGGGCTTGGCCCTTGGGGACCTCGGCGAGCCCCTGGACCTCCATCAGCGGAGCGGCTTCGTGTTCTCGCAGAGCCGCATGGTGACTCTGGACGCTCTGCAGCCACGCGGCCACACGCTCCCCAGCATTCACACGAACTCGGAGCGGCAAGGTATTGATGAACAAGCCGAGCAGGGTCTCGATGCCAGGCACGGGAGCGCTGCGCCCGGCAAGCGTCGTCCCGAACACGACGTCCGTGCTGCTCGTGTGCGTAGCCAGCAGCAGCCCGAGGGCCCCCTGAAACAGTGTATTCAGAGTCACTTGCATGCCTCGCGCGGACTGGACCAGTTCGGCGCTGAGTTCGCGCGGCAGCTCTTGGTGCAGTTGAGCGTGGGCGCGCGGAACGCCCGGACTCGGGTACCCTCCCAGCAATGTCGGTGCAGTGAAACCGAACAAGGTCTCACGCCAGAACTCACGACTGCCCCGAGCCTTCTGCACCTGGAGCCAGTCGATGTACCCACGGTACTGATGCTGCGCGGTTGGCGCAGCTGGCGCGCCCTGCAGCGCCGCTGCGTATTCGCGAAACAGCTCCGCAATCAAGCGTGCCGAACTCCATCCGTCCATCACGATGTGATGCTGGGTCCAAATCAAGGTCCAGCCTGCATCGGGGCGGCGAATCAGCGTGACGCGCAGCAGCGGTGCCAACGTGAGGTCGAAGCCGTGTAACCGATCGGCTTCGAGGTAATCCTCGATGTCTTCGGTGCACTGCTGACCGCTCTTCTCGCGCCAATCGAGCACGGAGATGGGGGGTTCCGGGGCCTTGCACACGATCTGAACCGGGCTCTCCAGCCCCTCCCAAGCGAAACACGTCCGCAGCGCGGGGTGCGCGACCAGCATGCGCCGCCATGCCTCAGCGAACGCCGCCAGGTCCAGCGTCGCGTCGAGTTCGCAACAGCGAAGGTTCACATAGACGCCGGACTCTGGACTCAGCAGGCTGTGAAACAGCATGCCTTGTTGCATCGGACTCAGCGGGAAAACATCTTCGATGCGCTCTGAGACGACGGGAAGGCGCCCCAGCTCGGCGCCATCGTCGCGTCGCACCGCATGGACCACGAGCCGGCGGATCTCGCCCAGGAATCGCTCCGCCAGCCTGTCGACATCGCGCTTGGACAGCAGCCCCTCACAGTAGCTCCACGAGACCGTCAGGATCTCTGAGGTGATCGCAGCGGTGACCTCGAGAGTCACGTCGCGAGGGGTTGTCGGGCTCTTGGGAGCTCCGATCGAACCGCGAGCGGACCCAAAGAACTCGCCCGTACCTAACCCCGTATCGAGCTTTCCGAGATAGTTGAAGCGTACGTCCGGCCGCGCTACGGCGTCGAAGTCGCGCTTCGCCGCGCTTAGGTAGCGCAGGACTCCGAACGACACCCCCTGATCCGGGACCGCCCGCAACGACTGCTGGACGGCTTGCAGCGTTGCTTCCGGTGAATCTGGGAGCGCCGCAAGTCGCACCGGATACATCGTGGTGAACCAGCCTACGGTACGGCTGACATCGATCCCGCCGAACAGCTCTTCACGGCCGTGGCCTTCGAGCTCGACCACAACCTCATTGGAGGCGTGCTCCGCCGCCAATGTCAGCGCGAGCGCGGCAAGCAACAAGTCGCCGGTTCGAGCGCCCGAGACGTGGGGAACTCGCCGGAGCAGGTCCGCGGTCGTTTCGCGGTCGAGCTCCACACTCACCTTTCGTGTGTCGGCCTCGGTGTACCGGCGATCCCTCGGAGCGCTTCCGAGGGGACGCACGTCTCGGAGCACCTCGAGCCAGTACGGAAGCTGCGCCAGCAGGCTCGGCGAGGCCGCGTGGCGCTGCAGGGCATTCGACCAGCGCTGGTAGCTGCACGTTTTCCGCGGCAACTTGGGAGTCACCTGACCGAGCGCCAGCTGGCGATACACCGAATGCAGGTCCTCGAGGAGCGTGCGCCACGAGACCCCGTCGACGACGAGGTGGTGGATCACCCAGAGGATCCGCTCCGGCTCGTTGTTGCCACTCGTCAAGTGTACGACGCGGAAAATGGGTCCACGCTCGAGATCGAGGCTCCGCTGGGCGCGCTCGGCGACTCGGAGCTGGGCAGCGCCAGGGTCGGGTTCGGATGACAGATCCACCGTCCAGACGGCAGCTTCGTCGGTGCCGTCAGCGAACCACTGCTGCCAGCCGCCGTTCTCGGCTCGAAATCGTAGCCTGAGCGCGTCGTGATGCCGGGACAGAACCGTCAGGGCTCGTTGCAACTGGCGCGGCTCGAGGCGCTCTCGAACCTCGACCAGCACCGCCTGATTGTAGTGGTGCAATTCCGGCAACCGCTGCTCGAAGAACCAACGCTGGATGGGCGTCAGGTCCACGCTTCCTACAGGCTCGTCCTCGCTTGCGCTGTGCGTGGACGCTGCCCCGACCACGCGGGCGAGCGCGGCGATCGTCTGGTGTTGAAACACCTGCTTCGCCGTCAGCTCAATGCCTGCTTCTCGCGCTTTCCACACGACCTTCAGGACGATGATGGAGTCTCCCCCGAGCTCGAAGAAGTTGTCCGTGACCCCGGGCTCGGGCACGCCGAGGCACTCCGCCCAGACGCACACCAGCAGTCGCTCGACCTCGGTGGCAGGAGCAACGCGCGCGCGCTGCTCGCGCTCCCACTGGGGAGCGGGCAAACTCTTGCGATCCAGTTTGCCGCTCACGGTCAACGGTAAGCGCGGCAGTGCTACGTAGCTGCGCGGCACCATGTACTCGGGCAGTCCAGAGCCGAGCGACAGAACCCGCGCGGTCTTGAAGGCCTCCCAGAGCGGAGCCTCGGGCACCACGAGCTCCCCGTCCTCGGGAACCACGTAGGCCACGAGCTGGCAACCGTCGCCGTCGGCTCGCTGAACGGTGACCACGGCACAGTCGCGGACTCCGGGCTCAGCCCGCAAGCGGGCTTCGATCTCACCCAGCTCGATGCGAAACCCGCGGATCTTGACCTGCTGATCGTTGCGCCCGCAGTACTCGATGACCCCGTCGTGGCGTCGCCGCGCCAAGTCGCCGGTGCGATAGAGACGCTCGCCGCCCCGGCGGCTGAACGGGTTGGGAACGAAGCGTTCCGCAGTGAGCGCGGGCTGCGCGAGATAGCCGCGCGCCAAGCCCACGCCGCCGATGCACAGTTCCCCGATCGCACCCGGCGGAACGAGTCGCAAACCTTCGTCCACCAAGTGAATCTCGGTGTTGGCGATCGGCACCCCGATCGGAACCCCCGGCTTCTCGGTTTCGTTCGAGTCGTACTCCCACGAGGTAACGTCGATGGACGCCTCCGTGGGACCGTACAGATTGTGCAGCGCGGCTGAGCTCTGCGCTCGGAATCGGCGAGCCACATCGACCGCGAGTGCTTCGCCGCTGCACATGACCTGTCGCAGCGTCCCGCAGCGCCGGAGCTCCCCAGAAGCCAGCATCGCCTGAAGCATGGTGGGCACGAAGTGCAGCGTGGTCACCCCCTCGCGTACGATAACGTCCGCCAATTGCTGGGGATCACGGTGGGCCCCCGGTGGCGCCAGGACGAGCCTCGCACCGGTCGTCAACGGCCAAAAGAACTCCCAGGCCGACACATCGAAGCCGAGCGGCGTCTTCTGCAGCACGCGATCCGTTGCCGTCAGGCGGTAGCGCTCCTCCATCCACGTCAGGCGGTTGCACAGCCCTCCGTGCGTGCTCAGGACGCCTTTGGGACGCCCCGTCGACCCTGAGGTGTACAAGCAGTGAACGACGCTCTCTTCACGAGTTCGATCGGCCGGTGCTCCCTCCCCGAATCCCGACTGACACCACTCCTCCAACGACACGACCGAGTGCGTCGCTCGAACCTCGGCAAGCGCCCGCTCGAGACCAGCCTGCACCAGCGTTACCCGCGGCCGCGCCTCCGACAGCAGGTACTCGAGACGGTCCGGAGGATGTTCAGGATCGAGCGCCAAGTAGCCGGCTCCGGCCTTGAGAACGCCGAGCAGCGCCACCACCAGTTCTAGCGACCGCTCTGCGCACACACCCACCAAGTCGTCCGCATCGACCCCCTGCTGGCGCAGGCGCCACGCGAGCCGGTTCGCCTGCTCGTCGAGCTCGCGATACGTCAATTGCCGCCCCTCGAACACGACCGCCACCGCCGCCGGCGTCCTCGCGACGCATTCCTCGAAGGCTCGGTGCACGGGCTTCGAGTGGTAAGGCTGCTGCGTCGAATTGCAGCGCTCCAGTACTCTGCAAGCCTCGCGGTCGAACCATGCCAGGCGACCCACGCGCTCCTCGGGATGGTCGACCATGCTCTGCAAGAGCCGCACATAGTGGCGCCCCAACAGCTCCGGCGTACTCGGGTCGAAGAGATCGGTCGCGTACGTGAAGCAGGCGTGGATCCCTGCCGGCTCTTCGAACGTATCGAGCATGAGATCGAACTGCGTCGCTTGGCCGCGATTCCCGAAAGGCTCGAGTCGGATCCCCACCTCAACGAGCGGGTCGGGCTCGACGGCCCGGCGTTGGTGATTGAACATCACCTGAAACAGGGGATTGTGGCTCAGTGATCGCTCTGGATTCAGCCGCTCGACGACGAGCTCGAACGGCGCGTCCTGGTTGGCTTGTGCAGCGACCGCGGACTCGCGGGCGAGTGCGAGCAACTCGATCACCGTCGAGTCGGCGTCGATCGTCGCCGTCAGCACCTGGGTGTTCACGAAGAACCCCACCATCCGCTCGAGGGAGGGGTGACTGCGGTTGGCGTTCGGCACACCGACCCGGATCTCCGACGCGCCGGTGTAGCGAGCGAGGAGCAGCTGGAATGCCGCCAGGAGCAGCATGAACAGCGTCGCGTTGTGACCCTGGGCGAGTTCGCGCAACCGCTCCGACAGCGCCGCGTCGATGTCGAAAACGCTCGTGCCCCCTTGGAAGCTCTGTACGGCAGGACGCATACGATCGAGCGTCTGATTCAGCACCGCGTGCTCCGAACCGAGCCTTTCGACCCAGTACTTCACTTGTGGCTCGAGTTCTCCCGACTCGATCGAGCTGCGCTGCCAAGCGGCGTAGTCCGCGTACTGTAGGTCTACCTCCGGCAGGGCGTGCGGCTCGCCCTTCGCCTGGGTTGAATAGAGCTCGCAGAGCTCGCGGAACAAGATCTCGGCGGACCAGCCGTCGGAGACGATGTGATGCAGCGTCATGAGCAAGACGTGCTCGCTCGGACCGAGTTGCAGCAATCGCACGCGCAACGCTGGTCCTTGGGTGAGATCGAAGGGAGCCCGCGCCTCGGCCAGCGCCACGCGCTTCGCCTCCCGCTCCGCGTCTCCCGAGCTCAGCGCACCCAAGTCCTCGAGCGGAATACTCACCGGAACACTCTCCAAGACCGAGGCTCGGGCCTGGCCTTGGACCTCGACGAACCGCGTGCGCAGCACTTCGTGCCGGCGAACCAGCGCAGAAAACGCGGCTTCGAGCGCGCCTTGGTCCAGAACCCCCATCAAACGCACAGCCACTGGCACGTTGTAGGCCGCGCTGCCTGGATCGAGGCGCCACAAGAACCACAGCCGCTCTTGACCGTACGACAAGGGATGCGTGCTGGTGCGCTCGATGCGCGTCGGTCCTGGACGCAGACCTTCTTGCAAGGGCCGTTCTAGCTCTGCGGCAAGCTTGGCGACCGTTTGCTGCGCGAACAACGTCTGAATCGAAAAGCGCACGCCACACCGGTGTGCCAGGGCGACGACCTGGAATGCGAGCAGCGAGTCGCCGCCGGACTTGAAGAAGTTGTCGTCCACACCCAAAGTTTCGAGCTTCAGCACCTCTCGCCAGATGGACAAGAGCCGACGCTCGAGCTCACTGGTAGCTTCGCGCCGCTCTTCGCCCGCGGAGACCCCAGCCTTCGGCAACGCCCTGCGATCGAGCTTGCCGTTGCTCGTGAGCGGCAGGCGTTCGAGCCACATGTACTCGGCCGGCACCATGTACTCGGGCAGCTGCTCCGCCAACCGCGCGCTGACGCTGTCGCTATCCGCGAATCCGTGGGCGCCTACCAGGAACGCTTCGAGGCGGAGCGCGCCGCTGGATCCGACACCCGCACAGACATGGGCGTCGACGATCTCGGGCAACGCCAAGAGCGCCGCACGCACTTCTCGAGGTTCCACCCGATGGCCCCGCAGCTTGATCTGGTCGTCGCCGCGCCCCAAGAACTCCAAGGCGCCGTCCAGCGCGCGAGCGCGGTCGCCGGTTCGGTAGAGCCGACTCCCGGCAGGACCGAAAGGGTTCGGAAGGAAGCGCTCGGCGGTCTGCTCCGGCCGCTCGAGATAACCGTGCGCGACCCCCGCGCCACCGATGTAGAGCTCGCCAGGGATGCCCTCGGGCAGCGCCTCCAAGTCCCTGCCGAGCACGTGTGTCTGACTGTGCCCGAGCGGCTTGCCCAAGGGCAGCGACGCGGCACGGCATTCGCTGTTCGGGTACTCGTAAGTGAGCACACCGACGGTGGTTTCGGTAGGACCGTAGTGGTTGAGAATGCGACAGGCGGAATGCTTGCGGATTTCGCGAACGAGCTCCCACGGCGTCGCTTCACCACCGAGGATCAGCGCGCGGCGTGGTAGAATGCGTGCCGGGTTTTCGCCACCGAGCAGCGCTCGCAGGTGCCCCGGCACGATCTTGAGCGCGCCCACCGAGTGGCGCGACATGTAGTCCCCGAAACGTTCGGGATCGAAAGCGTCGGCTTCAGACAGCAAATGCAAGGTGGTGCCCGAGCAGAGGGCTCCGAACAGCACCGTATTGCCGAGATCAGCGCCTACGGTGGACACCATCGCCATGCCACCGACTGCAGCATCGCTCGAAAGTCGCTCGAGGACCGCATGCACGTAGCGGCTCAAGCCCTCGTGGGTGACCAGGACGCCCTTGGGTTTCCCCGTGGAGCCCGACGTGTAGATCACGTACGCGACAGAGCTCGGATGCGTCACGGGCTTCTCGAACTGGGCGTCACCCATCGAAGCCGGCGCCAGGTTGGTCACCACCTTCAGCCCAGTGTCGCGAAACGCGTGCGCGAGCGCTTCGAGCGTCAGAATCACCCCCGCCCCGCTGTCTTCGACGAGCGCGCGCAAGCGAGCGGGCGGCTGTTTGGGCTCGAGAGGGACGTAGGCCGCGCCCGCCTTCAAGACGGCGACCAGCGCGGTGACGAACGCGCACGACCGTGGCAGGCAGAGGGCGACCCGCTCCCCTGGGGCTACGCCCAGCTGCCGCAAGTGGCGCGCGAGCGCCGTCGCACGCGCTTCGAGCTGCTCGTAGCTGAGCTCGCCATCCTCGGCGCTTACGGCGATCAAGTCGGGCCGTGCCTGCGCTTCATCGGCGATCCAGTCGTGGATCGCCCGAAATTCCGGACCTGGCGTGGGGGACTTCGCGCTCACCGCATCCGCGAGCCTGAGCCGAGCGATGCTCGCTCTCGGGTTCTCGAGTATCTGGCGCACCAGCGAATTCAGATGCTCCGCCATCCGTGCGATCGTCGAGCCCTCGAATAGACCCGTGCGGTAGACGAACTGACCGGAAAGGCCCCGGTCGGTCTCGGTGACGTGCAACGTCAGGTCGAATTTGGCGGCGGTGACCGGGCTCCGTTCCCAGGTCACCTCGAGCCCGGCGATGCGGGGAGCCGAATCCAACCCGCGGTGCCAGGACAACATCACGTCGAAAAGCGGGGTTTGATTCACCTCGCGGCTCGGTTGCAACGCCTCCACCAGCCGATCGAAAGGCAAGTCTTGGTTCGAGTTCGC
>JAICQQ010000181.1 GCA_025937785.1 Polyangiaceae bacterium | reverse complement strand
GCGCCGCCCGTCGCGCTGGCGCCGCCCGTCGCGCTCACGCTGGGGGACGCACTCACGCCGCTCGTTTCGATGCCTACAGAACCGGTGCTCGTCGCGGTCGTGTCAGATGCCGTGGTACCGGTGCCGGTGGCCACCTGCGACACGGTGCTCGAGGGCTGGTCCACGGGATCCTCCGAAGAACACGCCCAGGTGCTCACCCCGCAAATGAACGCGAAACGGAAGTAGGATTGGCAGCGGTACGACATCGGTGTGACGTCATTGTCGCTCGAGCCGCATCGATCACTTTAACTTTCTCAGCCTCGGCTAGTTTCCCCCGGCGCGCTTCCGCGCGGACGTCGGCGGAACGTCGAAGAGGATCGCCGCAGCGGCGTAGAACGACACGTCCGATCCCTCGTTTCCGAAGTAGTCGGTAGCGCTGTATTCGGTTTGCCCGAGCAGCGCGACCTCCGGCTCGGGCCGTCCGTCGGCTGGCTCGCGATACTTGCTGATCCAGGGCGGACGAACCAACCACTTGACATCGTCCGACTGGTCCCAATCCGCATGGAACTCGATCGGCAGTCGCCGCTCGAGGCTCGACCCCTTGAGCCGCTTCTGCGCGAAGATCTGCCTTTCGCGCGCACTCGGGTCGCGGTGCAGACGCCAGCTATCGCCCGCGCACGTCTCGAAGACGTAGGGGACAACACGAGCCACGAGCCCTGCACGCTCGAGGGCGACAGCGACGAGACGGTCTCGTCCTTTCAGGTGGTCGCGGAGGTTCCCGACTCCGGGGCTTATGCTCTCCTGCATCGGGAGGGCATAGAGGTGCAGGCAGGGCATCCCGAATGTCCCGCCGTCCGAGCTGAAGGTGGGATCTGCGATGGCTTCCGCGAGAGCGACCGAGAATGCAGCCTCGGCCGCGCCGGGATGATCGGGCGCGGCCGGGGCCGCGTTGGGCGCGCGCCGGAGCTCGTACGTCAGCGTCACTCGGCAACCGGAGGTGACCATCTCGATGCGGTGGTCGACATCGCTGAAGAACGCTGCCCAACGGATCCGCCGTTCCTGCGTCTCGCGAGACGTCAAAAAGAACGACTCCCTTTCCCAATTGAAAGTCGCGCGAGACTCCTGCTCGACCACCAAACGTCCGCCGCTGAAGGACAGTGGCAAGCACACGACGAGGGTCCCGAACACGCTCGGATCGCGCGGCGTGTCTTTGTGAGCGACGAAGTGGCCACCTCGACCATAAACATTCAGCGAGTGAAGCTCTGCGACCGGCGGCGCCGCGTCATGCGGACACAGCGAGTCGCGAACCCGGCTGAGGATCTCGCGGAGCGCCTCGTCGAAGCCATCGACTGCGAGCGCTCCGTCGCGAGCGTAGAGCTGTCGCCCCTCGCGCACACGAGCGTCCGTTCGGGTCTCCGTCCCTTCCCCGAACGACGCCGGGGCACACCATGCAAGGAGTTTCTTGTCTACCTTGCTGCGCCGAAAGTCGTCCCCCTCGACGACTTCGAGCTTCTTTCCGCCGGGGCCGCGAAGCGAGAGCGGGGCGGGCACCTCGACCTCGCCACCACAGGCGAAGATCGCGTCGAGCGCCTTCGCACGCTCGGCGAGCGTCGTGAGCCACCTCGTGGTTTCGTCGTTCTGCGGTTTCGGCGTAGTTTTCATGGCGGGTCGTCGGCGTAGCGCGGCCGGTTCCACCGCGCCAGGCGTGCCTCCGCGCTTCGTGACGAGACGAGCCTTGCCTGCCTCGGTGAGCCGATACCGCTGGAGGCGGCTGTTCGGCTTGTCCGGGATGGTCATCTCGACGAGGCCGGCTGCGATGGCGGGCCTGAGATAGCGTTCAGAGAAACTTCTTCGGCCTTCGAGGCGAAGCGTGCTCAGAAGCTCATCGCGTGTCATCGTGCCCGTGAAGGCCTCGAGCATGCGGTCGACTTGGTCCCCGACTTGATCCCCGACTTGATCCCCCGCCGTGGACGGATGCGGTCAGCGTCGGACGTGGGGTTCACCCACGCCCACTGGATTCGGACCCCATTGCCGTCGGACTCGACCGTCGGCTCGGCGGTACCCTGTTCACGGCAGGCTTCGACGATGCGCTCGTAGCCACGGCCCCACGCCTCGATGAGCCCGGTGCGGAAGAAGGCGCTTGCGATGTCGGGGTTGTGCGGCTGGGAGTTGTGCTTCCTGAGCAGGTCGCTGCCGTCCACGAAGGTGGCAGCGGGCCGGAGTTGAAGATCGACAGGCTGTCGGTCTCGACACGGATCTGGATCGGCTTGCCGGAGCTGTAGTCCTTGTGGATGAGTGCGTTCAGCAGCGCCTCGCGTAGGGCGTCGCGAGGCACTGGGAACGTCTCGCGCCGCGCGACGCCTCGGTAGCTGATCTCGACGAGGTCCTTGCCCTTCTTGGTGAGCGCGCGCACCGGCACCACGATGCCGAGCATGTCGCGGATCTTGTTGGGCAGGTCGACGAGCAGCCGGTCCGCGTCGTCAGCCCCGACGGGTTCACCCTTGTCGTTCATGCCGATGATGAGCGTGCGGCCGTCGGCGTTGGCAAAGCCGCAGAGCCACCTGAGGTACTCGTCGCGCCACGACTCCTTCCACTCCACGAGATGGGTCTCGCGCCTGGACGATCGCGACTTGGGCAGGTCACCAGTGGACTGCTTTCGACTTTGTGCAAGGGGGGCTTACACGATTGCGCCCTTCTTCGGAGCCGCCTGCTTTCTGCGGGCGAGGTCGTCACGGTTTCCCCTTCTTCTCGCCTTCGGCGCCCTCCGTCTGTTCCGCGCCCCAGCGAGGCGCGAGGCGCAGGAGTGCCGCCGTCATCGCGATGGCGAGGTCTGCGTCTTCGCGTTGGTGGTGTGTTGCCCCATGGTGGGCGGGGCTCGCGAAGATGTGCGTGGCTGAGCGAAGCAGAACGAAGCGGTCGCGTTCTGAGAGATCAGTGCGCTTGGCTTTCACGATGCGTTCAAGCTCGCCTGAACCTCCTTTCGGGGCGCCATCGAGGCGCTCCACCGCGATACGGCAGGCCGCGCTCGCGTCGCTGTGGCGCCCTTCGTTCCTCGCTGCGACGCCGCGCGCGAGATGACCGCCCGCGTCCAAGGTGGCGGGCGGCAAGCGCAGCTCAGTGAGGATCGAGTCGCAGTAGCCGACGCTCTTGAGCACCGAGAGCCACTGCTCCTTCGGTACTTGGAACTGAAATGGAAACTGTTGACCGGTAGGCACGACGCAGATGCCCGGCGCATCGCCTGGAGTTCTCGTGAGGCCGAACGGATGCGCGACGGGAGAACTTCTCCTGCTCGCGCTCGTCGAAGTCCATCTCGACGAGGTTCGAAAGATCGATGCGGCCCCACTGAACGTTCACATTGCGCAGATAAGGGAACGTAGTCGCTCCGGTCTTCGCCTTGGGCGAGAGCATCTTGCCAAGCTGAACGTCGGCAACGCTTTCGAGCGGCGCGGCGGGCCAAGTCACAGCATCGCCTCCGGCTCGCTCAGGTCCTTCGCGATCTCCGCCTCGAGCGTGCTCACTTCTTCCTCCCCTTCGTCGTGCGGCCCTTCGCTGACCTGCGCTCGGACGTGTCGTCGAGGCTGCGGGTGATTTCCTCGAGCCGCGCCCTCAGCTCCTCCTTCGAGGGCAGATAGAGCTGATACTTCGACGAGAAGATGTTCGCGCCTTCGGGTAGCGTCAGCTCGACGAGCGCGTCGTTGTGGGTGTGACAGAGCACGATGCCGACGGTGGGCAGTTCATCGGCCAGCGTCACGTGACGGTCATAGTAGTTGACGTACATCTGCATCTGCCCAAGGTCTTGATGCGTGAGCTTCCCGCGCTTCAAGTCGAGCAGCACGTAGCAGCGCAAGAGGCGGTTGTAAAAGACGAGGTCGATGCGGAAGTGGTCGTTGTCGAAGGTGAAGCGCTTCTGTCGCGCCTCGAACAAGAAGCCCTTGCCCAGCTCCAGCAAGAACGTCTGCAGCTTGTCGATGATGGCCGACTCGAGCTCGTCCTCGGTATAGTGGGGCCGCTCTTCGAGCCCGAGGAACTCGAGCACCAACGGCGTCTTCACGAGGTCGGCCGCGCGCTCCACCACCTGCCCCTCTTTCGCCAGCCGCTTGATCTCGGCCTTGTCACGCGAGAGCGCGAGGCGCTCGTAGAGCGAGGCGTCGATCTGCCGCCGCAGTTCGCGCACCGCCCAGCCGTTTTGCGCGGCCTCGATCTCGTAGAAGCGGCGCTCGTCAGCATTGTCGAGCTGCATCAGCTCCACGTAGTGCGACCAGCCCAGTGGGAAGGCGTTCAGCAGGGAGGCGAACTGAAGTGCGGTCAGGGTCGGCGTCGAAGATTGTGCCGACAGTGTCGGTTGAATCTCGGTCGCGGAAGATTCGCTCGACAGTGTCGGGCGAATCTCTTGGTGTGCGCGGTAGAACTGCCTGAACTTATTCAGGTTCTGAACTGAACAGCCCTGGAGCCCACGCACCTTCAGCCGCTCCGACAGCTCCTTCATCACGCCCTTGCCGTACACCTCGGCGCGCGTGGCCCCGCCACGTTCGAACTCCTCGATGTACCAGCCGAAGAGCCAGTTCCGGGCGACCAGGGCGCTGTCCACGCTCCGCGCCGCGTGCCGCTGCAGCGTCTCGTGCGTACGTTCGAGGAGCCCCGCGAGCTGGTCGAGCGGATCGGCCGCGCGCCTCGTCACAACATCGCCTCCAGCTCGCTCAAGTCCTTCGCGATCTCCGCTTCGAGCGCGCGCAGCCCAGAAGATTCGCTCAACACCGCTGAGCGAATCTCAGGAGATCTGGTCAGTCGCTCTGACCGAATCCCAGCCCCCTCGCAAAACGCCAACGATGGCATCATTTCTTCTTCCCCTTCTTCGTCGCCGGGGTGCGGCTTTTCGCGACCTTGCGCGGGGCGGCTGGCTTGCTCAGCTCCGCCTCGATGCGCTCGATGCTTGGCAGGCTCGCCTCCCGGCGCTTGACTTGGCCGTCCACGGCGGCGAGGTAGAACCCGAGCTGGCCTAGGTGCTCGGGCTCGAACTCGCCGGCCTTCAGCTCGACGGACGACGTAGGCGCGCAGGCGCAAGTGGTAGAAGAGCAGGTCGAGATAGAACTCCCGCTGCTCGGCGATGTCGATCGCGGCCTCGTCCATCTTGTCGATGGCCACCGAGAGCAGCTCCACGCGCGCTTCGAACAGGTATTGGAGCAACGACTTCTGCGGCGCCGGCTGCGCTTCCTTGTACTTCTCGTCGAAGAACCAGAAGTTCTGCCAGTGGTCGAAGATGAAAAACTCGGTCTTGTCCTTGCCCGGGCCGAACAGGTCTTTGCGTAGGCGCGTGCCGCGGCCGATCATCTGCCAGAACTTCACGTACGACTTCACCGGCTTGGCGAAGACCAGGTTCACCACCTCGGGCACGTCGATGCCGGTGTCGAGCATGTCGACGGAGATGGCGATGGTCAGCTCGTGGTCGGGGTTTTTGAAGTCGTCGATGAGCTGCTCGGCCTTGGGCTCCTGGTTGTCGATGACGCGGCAGAAGGCCGACCCGTACTGGGGGTAGAGCTCGCTGAAGACCTCGGCGAGGTGCACCGCATGCACGTGGTTGCGCGCGAAGACGATGGTCTTGCCGACATGTTGGCCCGTCGCCTCGCGGAGGCCGCCCTCCATCAGCGAGCGCCAGATGGCGCGCGTGGTGTCCTTGTTGAAGAAGTACTTGTCGAGGTCTCGGCTGTCGTAGTCGACGGCCTGAGCCTGCGGATCCTGATCTTCGAGCTCGGCGCGTTGTGCAGCCGTCATCTGCGAGTAGCGAAAGCCGTCGCGCGAGAACTTGGTGCTCACCTGCATCACGCGGAAAGGCGCGAGGTACGCCGGCTTGGACTCGATGGCGTGCTGGAAGTCGAAAGCCGACGTGGGGTCGCCGTTCTCGCAGGCGAACAGCTCGTAGGTGTTGCGCTCGATGAACTTCACTGGCGTCGCCGTGAGGCCGACCTCGAGCGCGTCGAAGTACTGAAAGAGCGAGCGGAACTTCTTGTAGATGCTGCGGTGCGACTCGTCGGCGATGATGAGATCGAAAAAGCCGACGTCGAAGTCTTCGTACGCCTTCATCATCGCCGGGTACGTCGCGAGGTAGATGCGCTTGTCGCGATCGTTGGCGGTGCTGGCGTCGACGATGACGCGCGGCTCCCCCGGCATGAACTCTTTGAAGACGCGGTCGGCCTGGCGGCGCAGTTCTTTCCTGTCGCAGAGGAAGAGGATGCGTTTGACCCAGCCTGCGCGCATCAGCACGTCGCACAGCGAGATGGCGACACGCGTCTTGCCGGTGCCAGTCGCTTGCACGACGAGCGCCTTGCGGAAGTTGCGCTCGAAGCGCTCGGTGACGCGCTTCACCGCCTCGAGCTGGTACATGCGGTTCGCGATGGCGAGGTTCGGCTCGAGGTGGGCGAGCGCCTTCTTGCCGATGCGCTGATGCACCAGGTACTCTAGGCTGTCCTTCGAGTAGAAGCCGTAAACCTTGCGGTACGGGTATTTCTGCGCGTCGTCCCACAAGAAGATGTCGATGCCGTTGGTGAAGAAGATGACGGGGCGCACGCCGGTCGCTTTCTCCAGCGCGTCGGCGTATTGGCGCGCCTGTTCGGCGCCCGCCCGCGCATCCTTCGCGGTCTTCTTGGCCTCGATGACGGCCAGCGGCTTACCGTCGTCGCCGTACAGCACGTAGTCGGCGAAGCCGCCACCGCTGGGCGTGGGGAGGCCGGTGAGCTTCACCTCCTGCTTCACCTGTTCGGTGTTCTTGCAGTCGAGGCCTACGTTCCAGCCCGCCGCGAGCAGCGCCTGGTCGATGAGGCGACGGCGCGTGGTCGCCTCGTTGAACGCCAGGGCTGAGGCGACCTTCTGGCCCTCTTCCTGCAGCTTGGTCAGCTCGCTGGCGTTCTCTTCGGCGGTGCGCGTGGCTGCCGTCGCGGCGCGCTCCGCTTCGAGGCGCTTTCGGGTCTCTTCGTCGAGCTGCTTGAGGACCGGTTCGTATTTCGCTTCGGCGAGGCGAAGCTTCTCGAGCGCGTCCTTGGTCTTCGCGGCGCTGGCCGGCTCGGGGGGCGGGGGCACGTACTTCGGCGTGGCCTCCAGCTTTCCGCCATCGAGCTGCACGAAGAACCAGCGCGCGATGTCGAAGAGCTGCGCGAGGCACTCGAGCGACAGTTGACTCGTGATGGGCCTTCGCGGGTGCGCGGCGTGGTTGCCGGCCTTGCGCACGGCGTGGAGCTTGTTCTGGACGACCTCGGGCACCGCCTGCCGGAAGGCGGTCTCGTTCATGAGGTCGTTCAGGTTGTCGGAGTACGGCGGCCGAAGGCGATAGCCCTCGTAGATGGCCGCGACGGCCTGCTCCACGAAGCTGCGCTGCTTGATGAGCGAGCTCGCGGGGTCTTCGTGGGCGTAGCGCTCGGCGAAGCCGGCGAGATCGGCCAGCACCGCGCGACGAGCCCGCAGGAACTCGAAGTTCACGGACTTCATGTGCGGGCTCTCCTCTCTTCGCGGGGCGTTGCTGAGCATGCGCGGCCGCACTTCACGAAACATGCCAGTAACGTTCGCTCCATCAGCCCTGCACCTCGTAGGTCTTCAGCCAGTTCGTCAGCGTCTGGTAGCTCGGCAGGCCCACCAGCTCCGTCGCCTTCGTCTTGTTGCCCTGCGCCTCGTCCATCGCACGCTCAAGATAGTGGCGCGCGACTTCTTTCAACAAGTCTCGCAGATCGAAGCCGCCGCCGAGGGGCCTCCCGAGCACCTCGGGGCGCGTGGTGGTGGCCACGGGGAGCAGCGCTTCGCGCACGTCCTCCGACGAGATGGCGGCACCGTCGCTCCAGATGGCGGCGCGGCGCAGCGTGTTACCCAGCTCGCGCACATTGCCCGGCCAGGGGTGCGAAAGCAGAAGATTTCTTGCGCCTGAAGAGAGTTTCTTCTCCTTGAAGCCGGGCTCCTGCTCGGCCTCGCGGTTCACCTGGACGAGCAGATGGTCGATGAGCATGCCCAGGTCGCCCTGGCGCTCGCGCAGCGACGGCAGCTTCAACACAGCCACGGCCAACCGGTAAAAGAGGTCTTCGCGAAAGCGACCGGAGGCGATCTCCTCGGTCAGCGTGCGGTTGGTGGCGGCGACGATGCGCACGTCGACCTTCACCGGCTTGCTTTCGCCGAGAGGCACGATCTCGCCCTCTTGAATGGCGCGCAGCAGCTTCACCTGCGCGGCCCCCCGCAGCTCGCCCAGCTCGTCGAGGAAGAGGGTGCCGCCGTCAGCCTCCTTGAAGTGGCCTTTTCGGTCCGAGTGGGCGCCCGTGAAGGAGCCCTTCTTGTGGCCGAACAGCTCCGACTCGACCAGCTCGGCGGGTATGGCGCCGCAGTTGACGGCGATGAAGGCCTTGTCGCGACGGGGGCTGGCCCGATGGATGGCTCGTGCAAGCAGCTCCTTGCCGGTACCCGACTCGCCCTCGATGACCACCGGCACGCTGCGAATGGCGACGCGGCGGGCGCGCTCGATGAGCCGACCCATCACGCGGCTTTTGTGAATGATGTTGGCAAACTCGGGCGCCTCGGGTGGGGTGCCGGTAGCCGTCTGCTTCAGCCGCTCGTCCTGCTCGCGGAGCAGGTCGGGTAAAAATTCGGCTGAGAGGTCGAAGGGCACGGACGCCGTGCGCACGCCGTGCTCGCGCGATGACTCGATCAGCTCGGCGGGAAAGCGCGTCTTACCGAGGATGATCCACACCGCCGCCATCGCGGGCGTGCCGGGCGAGAGGTGGAACGAGAGCTGCGCGTCTCTTGCCTTGCCGAGCGCATGCTCGACGCCTCGCACCGCGGCCTCGTAGATCTCGCCGAAGTTGGTTGGACCCGAGAGTTTGTGCGGCAGGACCTCGACGCGTGTCATCGTGCGCGCCTTGAGCCACTTGAGGTAGGGCCGAACGAGCTTGTCCTCGTAGTCGGAGAGGAGGAAGGCCTCGGCGAAGTCGCGGCTGCTGAGCGCCTGCGCGATCGGCCCCTGGCCGACCGAATCACTCTCGACGGGTGCTCGGAGATCGTTCTTGCCGAGCCAGGCGACGAGGACGCTACGCACCCCCGGGGCATACAAGAACGCTTACGGTAAAACAAGATGTCTTGTGAGTTAACAAGGCTCAAGTAGTTGAAAATACAAGGCAACGAGGCTTGGCTCGACGCCTGCACTGGCCTTGCACCATGACCAACAAGAATCACATCGAGCCCCTGTCCATCTCCGTTCTCTTCGCCGCCGAGGAAGTGGCCCTCGACCTGCGGGACCGTCGCCCCCATAGCATCACGCTGTTCGGTGAGCTCGAGGGGCCCGCACGCGACCAGCTGGCGCACGACGCTTGGACCATAGGGCTGCGCGCCCTCGCCAACGCTCACCAGGCAGCCCAGGAGTCGAAGCTGAAGGACGTCGGCGTGGCGCTACTCGGCGACATCGATCGGCAGCTCAAGGTCTACGTCGAGCAGCAACACCAGACCATCGGCGCGGTGCTCACGCGTTTCTTCGACCCCACCGACGGCCAGGTCACGCAGCGTCTCTCGGCGTTCGTCGACGACCAGGGCGTGTTGGCGCGTCAGCTTCAGAAGTTCCTCGGCCCGCAGGGAAGTGTGCTCGCCGAAACGCTGGCGAAGCAGGTGGGCGAGACCAGTCCGCTCTTCAAGAAGCTCTCTCCGACCGACAGCACGGGGCTCGTGAAGGTGCTGGAGTCACAGCTCCGCGCTGTCATGGGCGAGGGTCACGCCGAGCTGGTGCGCGCGCTCGATCCGCTCGCCGAGGACGGAGCGGTGGGGCGCTTCCTCAAGAGCCTGCGCGACGAGCTGAAGGGCGCCGACGAGGATCGCCAGAAGCAGCTCTCGGCGGCCCTCGCCGCGCTCGACGCCAATGACGAGCATTCGCTCTTGAGCCGCCTCGTGCGCGAGACGGAGCGCTCGCGCTGCGCGGTCCTATCCGCCGTGAACCCTGAGGACCCGGCCTCGCCGATGGCGATGCTGAAAGCCAGCCTGTCGAAGCTGCTGCAGGAGCAGTCGACAGCGCAGCTTGCCCTGGTGAAGCGCCAAGAGGAGCGGCAGGTGCAGTTCGAGAAGGAGGTGCGTGAGGCGCTGGTGCGCATCGAGACGAAGCGCACGCAAGAGCTGAAGAGCACGCGCGGCGGGCTGGTGTTCGAAGACGCGGTGCTCGCCTTCGTACGGAGCGCGACGCAGGGAGCGCCGTGCGTGTTCGACGCCACCGGCGCCACGGCGGGTGTGGGCCGCAGCAAGAGGGGTGACGCCGTGGTGCGCTTCACCCAAGAGAGCGCGTTCGCGGGTGCGGGTGTGGTCTTCGAGGCCAAGCGCGACGCCAGCTACTCGGTGCAGAAAGCGCTGGACGAGCTCGACGCCGCCCGAAAGAACCGCGACGCGGCGGCGGGCGTCTTCGTGATGGCGCGGTCGCACGCCAGCGACGTGTTTCCACGCTTCGCCCGTTACGGAAACAACGTACTCGTCGTGTGGGACGACCAGGACTCCCTGACGGATGCCTACCTTCACGCGGCGGTGCTGCTCGGCGTCGGTCTCGTCACGCGCACCAATACCGTCGGCGACGAGGGCGACCTTGCCGCCTTGCGCGATATCGAGAAGCGCATCGAGGACGAGCTGGCCCGGCTCGGGAAGATGGAGAAGCACAGCGAGAACATCCGCAAGAACGTCGACGGCATTAGCGACGAGATCCGCAAGGCGCAGAAGAAGCTCGACCTGCTCCTGCGCAACGCACGCAGCACGCTCACGGCGCTCAAGATCGAGATAAGCGACGAGGCCATCGAGGTGGAGAGCCCCGTCGCCTTGCCGAAGGACTCGTTCGACGCGGCGGTGTTGGCGCTTTCCGGCGGCGACGAGGCTGCGTGATCGGGCGCGGCGCACCACAGCGAAGGGCTCGACCAGGCCCGATCCTGCTCGCCGAGGCGGACAGCCGCTGCCGTTCCCGAGCCCTTGTTCCGAAGCCGAAAGGATTGCCGAGCTGTCGCTTTACGCTTGAACTTGGGAAACCTCGGAGGCTTGCCCTGCCGCTCTCCATTGCGGCCCGCGGAGAAGCCTTCGAGCGCTCTGCCCAGATCGACTGCAGCATCTTCGAACACCTGCTGGCACACCTCTGCGCGCCAGACCAGCCCGGGCCCGGCTTCATCACCACCTGCTGCTTCCGAGCGCTTCCACGCATTGAAGGCATTGACGAGATCGAAACCAGACCAGGGAACTCTGGCTGACTCGGCGCTTTGGCCTGCTTGTCGCTTCGCCTCGAGCGCGTTCATCACCAAGCGCAAGCATTGATTGAACGCAAAGCGAGCGGCACGCACGTGCCGGCGGAGCGCTTGCTCTTGCTCCCGGCTGGGCACCAGCGTGAAGCTGAAGGTGGTGTGCCGGGTCGTGTTGGGCAAGAGCCGGAGCGACGGTTTGGGTTGACCCGCAGATCCGGCACGAGCCGACATCAGGTCATGGTCGGCAGCAGCGCTTGTACTTCTTGCCGCTGCCGCACGGGCAAGGCTCGTTCGGTCCGATCTTCGGTCCTTCGCGCCGGACCTGCTCCTGTCGTGGGAACGCCGGGCGAACGAGGCGATCGTAGTAGGCGCGGTCGTCCGCGATGATCTCTCCGAAGATCTCGAACAACACTTCCGACGAGTCACTCTGCGGGTTGAGGGGATCGAGGAACACCTGGGGCTCGTCGTCAAAGGGTGGCTTCGACGGCTCGAACGCGTAGTTGATGGTTGCCGCAACGCGCTTGCCCTGTGCCCAGTAGACCTGGAGAACCACGCGGCGGCAGTCGCAGTCGGGCTCGTTGCAGTAAAACTCGCGAAACAGGTAGTCACCTTTCGGCAAACCATCGCGATCGATCACTTGTTCGAGTTCGCGCTCGCGCCATTCGTCCCGCTCGTTCAGTCCCAGAAACTCCAGGACGAACGGGTCCTTCAGGACGTCGGATGGGCCCTCGAGCTCGTGCCCACCACGAGCGAGGTCGAGCACCTTCTCCTTGTCACGGCTCTTGGCGAGCCGGTCAAAGAGGAGAGAGCTGACTTGCCGTATGAGTTCGCGGCTCGACCACCCCTCCCGCGCCGCTTCGATCTCGTAGAACGACCGTGCGGCAGGATTCGTGACCTTCAAAAGGACGAGATAGTGGGTCCAGCCCAGGGTCGGGGGGAATCCGACTGCGCGGGGTTTCCTCGGATTTGGTCAGCGGCGCTGACCGAATCTTGCCGGGCTCCGATTTGGACAGCACTGCTGTCCGAATCTGTGCCCCCCCGAGCTCTGGCAGGGCTGAACCCTCCGGGTATGTGAGGTAAAACTGCCGAATTCGGCGCAGGGTACGAGCTCCGAACCCTTTTCCGACCTGGCTATGCAGGTGCTTGGCGAGCCGCGCGATGAGCTCGTCACCGTAGCCGGCACGGACCCTGCCGTGCTGTTCAACCTCGACGATGTCGCGCCCTATGAGCCAGTACGCTTGGACCATCGCGACGTTCACCGAGCGCGTGACGCGCCGGCGCGCTGCCTGAATGATATCGACGACCCGAGCAAAGAGTGCCTGCTCTTGGGGTTCTGCCGTGCCCAACACGGCGCGCGCGGTGACCTTCTTGGGCTTCTTCCTCGCACTCATTCTGACAGCGCCTTTTACGCCAATGCCAGGGCGCGAACAAGCCGAGACGAGGCTGCGCGTCAGCCCGACGCCCGTGGCACTCCGAATGGAGCGCCACCCGTAGTAAACCCGGCGATGTACTCCAAGTCGTCGTCCCAATCCTCGCCGTAACCCTCTGGAACCTCCTCCTGTTCGCGAGCCAATGCAGCCACTCGCTGGATCTGCTGCAACGTCATGCGCAGCTGCGCGACGTATACCGGATCGAGCGCAACACCGAGCATTTCAAGCTCCTTCAAAGCGCACCCGAGGTCGACTCCGAACCACTTGGCGTATCCTCGGACCACATTCTTGCCGCTGTATTTCGGCAGCCAACGGCAAGCCGCGTCGAGCCGTCCACGGCGCTTCATCCGCTTGCGCCGTGGCGGAACTGACTTCTTGGGCATGAGCCATGCATGAGCGCAAGGCACACCGACTGTCAACCGCTTGCAGCTGCGAGCCGCATTGTCGGTATCTGGTAGCCCCGGCTCGATAGGACGTAAGATGGGGCGATGTCAGCGCCGCCGACCATTGTCGAAGAGGTCGAGAGGCCGTTGGCGACATCTCGAGACATTCGTGGACGGATCCAGGACTATATCTGATGCAGCCCGGGCGTACCTCGAAGCTGGCGCGGCTGGGTTGCCGTGTGCGGACCTGGCGGTCGCGCTGGCGCGGGTGGTGCTGGGTTGCCCCGACGTACAGTTGGCGCTGCAGGTGCTGGAGGCGGGCCGTTCGCCCATGCGCGGGCGACAGAGTTGGCGTGCCGGGTGCTCGAGACTGAAGATGCAGATGGGGGGGCGGCGAAAGCTGCCGCTGAGCTGTTAGGCCGGCATCCCCGGTCAAGGTCGACAGCACCGCTTGTACTTCTTGCCGCTGCCGCACGGGCACGGTTCGTTCGGTCCGATCTTCGGTCTTCGCGCCGGACCTGCTGCTGTCGCGGAAACGCAGGGCGGAACGATGCGTCGTCGTGCGCTTTGCTGCGGACCTTCGCGTGGTCGCGATGCGCCGGATCATCGACTACGCGCTTCCACATTTCGTAGTGATGGACGAGGCGGTCGTGGTAGGTGCGGTCGCCTGCGATCAGCTCCCGAAGATCTCGAATAACACTTCCGACGAGTTGCTCTGCGGGTTGAGAGGATCGAGGAAGGTCTGGGGCTCATCGTCGAAGGGCGGCTTCGAAGGCTCGAACGCGTAGTTGATGGAAGCTGCCACACGCTTGCCCTGTGCCCAGTAGACCTGGAGGACCACGCGGCGGCAGTCGCAGTCAGGCCCGTTGCAGTAAAACTCGCGAAACAGGTAGTCGCCCTTCGGTAGACCCTCGCGATCAAGCACGTAAATGGCGCGCGACTCTTTCTTTGCGACCTCTGGAAAGACCGTTATCGAAGGGCATCATGACTAGTGTCCTTCGCTCCCATGCAACGGCGGTATGAGGGGTCTGTCATTGCTTACTTTCCTTGCGTGACGTCGCCTTCGGGGCTCCCTCGGCGAGGTGCTTGGTCTCTGCCACGGCGCGATCGAAGTCGCTCTCAAACAGGCGATCCTGCACGATGCGGTACTTCTCGAACTCGCTCTCGGCGTGCGCCTTTGCGATCTCGGCGGTCACCTTGCCGGCGTCCTGCAGCACCTCGCGATCGGTCGCGACAAGGAAGCGGTTCAGCCGCGTCTCCCAGTCCTGCATAGTCATCGGGATCTTGCGGAGCGCCATGTCCTCGGCTACGTCGAGATAGGCGTTCACCAGCCGCGAAAGCTGCGCGATCTCCGACTCGGTCAGGTAGTTCTTCGCCACCACCACGTCGAACTTCTGGATCTTGCCGTGGGGCGCGTCAGTCCAGGTGTGGAGGCCCATGTACTCCTTCGTCGAGTCGGCGCGGTCAACGATGACCTCGGCGGCGGTCTGCCCGTGGATGGCCCAGTGCAGCTTGTTCTGCACCGTTGCGAAGAAGCGCTTCGTCGCCAGCGCCGTCACGTCGTAGTCGACCGCCGTCGCATAGATGTCCGTGATCTTCTGGTAGAACTTGCGCTCCGACAGCCGGATCTCGCGGACGCGCTGGAGCTGCTCCTCGAAGTACTTGTCGCTGAGGATCGAGCCGCCGCGCTTGAGGCGCTCGTCATCCATCGCGAAGCCCTTGATGGTGAATTCCTCGACGACGCGCGTGGCCCATTTGCGGAATTGCACCGCGCGCTCGGAATTGACCTTGTACCCGACGGCGATGATGGCCGAGAGGCTGTAGTGCTTGGTGTCGTAGCTCTTGCCGTCGGCGGCAGTTATTCGAAAACTTCTAATAACTGCCCCCTCCTCGAGCTCGCTGTCCTCGAAAACCTTCTTCAAGTGATAGTTGATGGTCGGGACCTCCACGTCGTAGAGCTGCGCCATCATCTTCTGGCTGAGCCAGACGTTTTCGTCGGCGTAGACGGCTTCGACGCCTCCCGTGCCGCTGGCAGCGACGAAGGTCAGGTACTCGGCCGCCGAAGAGCGCACGAGGGAGGCCGTCGGCTTCTTCTTGCGGGTCATGCGGCGATGCGCTCCCGTGCCGCCTTCGTCTCCTCCTCAAGGCATTCGACCCGCGCGCGCCCAGCCTCCGTCCGATAGAGGCTCAGCCTGCGCTTGGACATGTCGTCCTCCTTCATAGCAGCCTCTTTCATCAATACCTGAACACGATATCAGTGGTTAGCACGAACTGCAATTGACTTTGTTGCCTGGTTCGAGTGGCTGTGGGAGCTCGAGTTCGTCCCGCATCTGTTGAAGCGAATGGCGGACCGCGACTTCGACGAGATCGACTTGCGCACCATGCTCGAGAACGCCAGCGGATTCTCTCCCAACGTGGTACCGGGCCGGTTCACGGTGCTGACGCGGCACGCTGGACAACCTTGGGAGGTCATCGTCGAACCAGACGACGATGACGAGCTACTCGTGGTCATCACCGCGTACTCAGTGGGCTGACACATGAAACAACGATACCTCGAAGTCACTTATCGCAAAGGGAAGCCACTCGCGGCGTACCTCTATTTGCCTCGCCCACTTGGCGCGACATCGGCCAAAACCGAGGACGCGGGTTCGGGCATGCGTGTCGACTATGACGCCGCGGGAAACGCCATCGGTGTCGAGCTCACCGCCCCCACCGCGGTGACACTGAACGACATCAACGAGCTACTCACTCGGCTCGGCCAGACTCACCTTGGCATCGACGATTGGGCTCCACTCAAAGCGGCTTGAGCGGCATACACGGCTAGGCCCCCAGCACTGATGAACGATCTGCATGAAGCCGCTGAGCGCGGCGACATCAACGAAGTGCGGCGCCTGCTAGACCAGGGAGTATCCGTCAACCAGCTGGACGATTCCGACGAAAACGCAGTACACGCCGCCGCAGCGTTCGGGCACGCCGAAGTGGTTCGGCTACTGTTGGAACGCGGTGCAGAAGTCGACCAGACCGACGGCGACGAATTCAGAACCGCGCTGATGTATGCAGCTGGCAACGGGCACGCGAGTATCGTGCGCCTCCTCCTAGAGTTCGGCGCAGATCCCAACGCCGCGGATGACTATGCTGAAACCGTGCTTGTCCGGGCAGCGGCGGGCGGACACTTGGAGGTGGTACGGGCGCTGCTGGC
>JAICQQ010000412.1 GCA_025937785.1 Polyangiaceae bacterium | reverse complement strand
GTCGGCTCCCGGCCAGTCAAAAACGGCGCTTTGACTGCGGGTTCGGTTGACTTGGCGCGCGCTTGTGGCAAGTCCAGGACATCGGAGCACCAGAATTGCCCCACCCTCCTCGGATGGGGACGCGCAGTGCCACGCGCGGCGTCCGAGTGAGGCGCTCGTCGGTTCTAACAGAGTCCCCACAGCCTCATGTCGTTCGTCCACGCGCTTCGCGTCAAGCCGACTGGACACCTGGTGCTCGACCGACACGTGGCGCGAAGCGGCTTGACAGAGCTGGCGGATCTCGGTCAAAGCTACATGTCGGTACGTGTCATGAACCCGCCAAGCCGCAATCCCGAAGATCCTGGCGAGCAAGCCAAGGGTCCGACGATCGCCGGGCGACTCGACAGTAGCCCGATCCCCGAACTCCTGGCGTACGCGCTCAACCAGCAGTTCGACGGCTCGGTGGTGTTGCAATCCGAGCGCCGGCTGCGGTCGGGGATCTTGTTTGCGGGCGGGCACGTGCTCAGAGCTCGAGCCGCGGGCATGGACCAAGCGCTGGCCCGGCAGGTGCTCGAAGGCAGCGGGCTCACCGAGGCCAACTTGGTGCTGGCCAGTCGCCACGCACAGCAAGCGAGTCACGACGTTTTCACGGCCGTCGAGCAGCTGTCGCTGCTGAGCTCCGATGCACTGGAGTCGGCGCGCCTGGCCTTCGTCGAGCGGCAGGTACGGGCGTTGGGCCAGCTTCCGGGCGATACCGTGTTCGGCTTCTTCCCGGGCCTCGAGACGCTGAGGAAGTCACCGGGGCCGGGGCAGCCTCTCGCCAGCTTCGACTTGATCGTGGCGTGCTTGTTGGAAGAACCGTCGCTCGACCGCTGCCGCGATCAACTCGAGCCCATCAAGAGCGAGCGGTTGAAGCCCACGGGGCCAGTCGGCGTCAGGCCCGGGTCGACGGTGGCGCGGGTCCGCCCGGTGATCGATCGCCTCAAGCGCGCCCCGCACAGCTTCGAAGAGCTGCGGCTCTTGAACTTGGTGCCCGAGCGGGATCTGGTTGCGTGCGTCTACGCGTTGCGGTTGACACGGCTCGTCGCGCGCGAAGGCAGCGCCTCGGGTCGACCTGCGTGGCCCAGTCGCGTGCCGCGCCGGAACTCGAGTGAGTCGTTCCGGCTCGATCCCAACGCGGTCACGCCGGGCACCGGCGCGCGCGAGCGTCGCGAGACGTTGCCCGAAGTCGGCCTGCCCACGCCCGAGCTCGACTCGACGCCGCCGCGAGCGAGTCTGCCGCCCTCGGCACGCCAACGCCAATGGCAGGAGCAGAACGCGGAGAGCAAAGCGCTGGACGCTTGGGCGCTGGCCGAAGGTGGCGACCCCGTGCAGATAAAAAAGGCGCTCGCGGTCGTCGAAAAAGCGGTGGAGTTTTTCCCGAACAACGCTCAGATCAGGTTCTACGCGGGCTGCCTGTACCGACTGGTTCGGCAGCACGACCAGGCCGCGCGGGCGTTTCGCAAGGTGTTGACGCTCGACCCGGAACACACCGAGGCGCAGCGCGAGCTCGACCTTCTGGGGAAGCGATCCGTGCCACCGCCTTCGAAGGGCGTGTTCGGCCGGCTCCGGCGCAAGCAGTAGCCCCCGAGCTCCCGCACGCGGGTGCCTGCTCGGAAAAGCCTGTTCGAGTGACTCGACGCCTGGACCGGCGCGCGCCAAACTCGGCCGCGTGCAGTCCACGAGCGGAGTTTTGGTCGGGCGAGAACGAGAGCACGCCCAGATCGAAAACGCCGTCGAGCGCTCGGCGAGGGGTGAAGGCGCCCTGGTGCTGGTCTGTGGCGAGGCGGGGATCGGCAAGAGTCGCCTGATCGAGGCGGCTTGTGAGAGCGCTCTCGCACGCGGCGTCCGCGGGGTCTGGGGCCGCTGCCTCGAGGCTGGCGGCGCGCCGCCGTTCTGGCCTTGGGTGCAGGTGTTCCGCGCGTTGCTGCGCGAAGGTGCGCTAGGTTCACTGACTCCGGCACGCAAACGTGCCCTGTGGCACGTGCTGCCAGAAATCGTCGATGTCGAAAGCACGAACCCGCCGGCCTCGTCTACCGACCCCGAGCGAGCTCGTTTTCGGTTGCTGGACGGCGCCTGCGCCGCCTTGCTCGACGTCGCCGTGCAGGGGCCACGGCTGGTCATGCTCGAAGACATTCACTTCGCCGATGCCTCGTCACTCGCGTTGCTCGAGGTGCTCGCCGCGCAATTGCGCGCGAGCCCCCTCGTGGTGATCGGCACCTTGCGCGTGCTGGATGCCACCGCCTCGAGCCAGGCGCTGCAGATTCAGCGATTGCTCCGAGGGGCGCGCGTAGTCGAGCTCGGTCCGCTCTCGCGAGACTCGGTGCGGGCATTCGTCGAACTAGCTGTCGACGAAAACGCTGCGGCTGCGCTCGTCGACCCGCTTTACGAGGTGACCGAGGGTCACCCGCTATTCTTGGCGGAGATGACGCGATTGGTGGCCGGAGCAGGCTCGGCACGCCAGGGGGTGGCCCGAAGCCGTCGAGCGCCGCTGGATTTGCCCCGGCTGCCGACGACGATCGCCAGCGTGCTGCGAGAACGGCTCCGACTGCTCAGTGGCGACACATTGGGGCTGCTCGAGGCAGCCAGCGTACTCGGTCGCGAGTTCGCCCTCGCGGCGCTGAGCCATGTCGCGGAGCGCAGCGTAGAAGCGTGCGCTTCGCAGCTCGACGCCGCCCGGGACGCGGCGATCGTGCAAGCGAGCGCTGCCGAGAACTACCGCTTCTGTCACATCCTGTTTCGCGAGGTGCTCTACCAGGAGATCGGCGCAAGCGCACGCGAGCGGTTGCATCGTCGCGCCGCGGACCAACTCGAGCGGGCCGGCGAGGCAGCGGGGGCAGAAATGCTGCACCACTTGCTGCGCGGCGGCGCCCCCGTTGCTGCGCGCGCGATCGAGGTCGGCATGCGTTGCGTCGAAAGCGAACTCGAGCAGCTGGCGTTCGTCGAAGCCGTAGAGACCTGCGAGCGGATGCAGAGCACGCTCGATCAGTTCTTTTCGGACGACGCCGCAAGACGTTTCGACGTGCAGCTTCTGCTGGGCAGGGCTCGCCTGGCAGCCGGCATGGTGCTCGAAGGTCGGCAGGCGTGTGCGTCAGCCGCTCGCATCGCCGCGAGGCTGGGTGACGCACAGCGCTTCGCGCAGGCGGCGCTCGTCTACGGCTCGCTGATGGTGCTCGGCGAGGTCGATCGCGACATGGTCAAGCTGCTGCACGAGGCATTGAGCTTGTTGCCCGAGCCCGACTCGGCGCTGCGGGCGAGGCTGATGGCGCGGCTCGCGAACGCCGTCCAGCCCTCCCCGAACCCCGAAGAGGGATTCGCGCTCGCCAGGAGCGCGATTGCCATGGCCCGCCGGCTGGCGGACGAGCAGGCACTGTTCGAAACACTGCGCGAGGGTGTCGGGGCACTCATGGATCTGGCGTCACCGCACGAACGCTGCCCCCTGAACGAAGAGTACCGAGAGCTTGCACGGCAAAGTGGTGACCTGCCCGAGCAGTTTCGTGCACGCATTCGCTTGCTGTTCGACTACTTCGAGCTCGGGCAGATGCCACAGCTGCGCGAGCAAGTGCGACACCTGGCGCTGCTCGCGGCGCAGCTCAAGCACCCCTACTACGAGTGGCAAGCGACGAGTTACGCCGTGGCCGAGTGCACGTTCAGCGGACGCCTGGCCGAAGCCGAGCGTCTGATGCATCGGGCGCGCAGCCTCAGCGGGCTGGCGCGCGACCCCAACACCGGGCGTGTGCTGGCCGCGCTCGAGTTGTTTCTGGCTCGCGCGTACGCCCAGGACGAGCGTGCGCTCGAAGCGATACGACGGATCGAATGCGAGTTCGGAGACAACCCCTACGGTAGGCTCATGGTGGTGGCCGAGTATTGCGAGCAGCGTCATCCTGCGGCCCCGCAGCTGACCCTCGACCCGAGCCTGGTCGAGTCGATGCTGGCGTCCGGTGACCTCTCGGCCCTGGACGACTTCGCAAAGATTGCGGAAGCGCGACGAGATCGCGAGCTGGCGGCACGGCTGTACCCCTTGGTCGAGCCGCACCGGGCGCGCTGGATCAGCGGCGGACAGACGACCCGTCTGCTGCTGCCCGTGGCGGAGAACACGCTGGCGCGTCTGGCGCTGACGTT
>JAICQQ010000300.1 GCA_025937785.1 Polyangiaceae bacterium | reverse complement strand
TACAAGTTGGGCGAGCCCAGCGACGGCGCGAGCACCGGCGCGGGAGGCAGCAGCAACGGCGGTGGTTGCGGCACGACCATCGTCGGCGTCGTGCGGGATTTCAAGCGCGGCGATCGCGAGGGAGGCCACGCTGATTTCGAAACCTTCACCGGCGACGGCGAAGAGGGGATCGTCCAGCAACGCCTCGGCGACGATCGGAAGCCCGCGTACGTCGACGCCGATCACGAGTACACGACCAACCGCGGCAACTTCAACCAGTGGTACAACAACGACGAGGACGCGAACATGGCCTACGCCGTGTCACTCTCGTTCGAGCCCAACGGCGACGTGCTCACCTTTCACTCGAGCAGCTTCTTTCCGATCGACGACGTCGGCTTCGGCAACGAGGACTTCGATCACAACTTCCACTTCACGACCGAAGTGCACACCGCCTTCATCTACCAGGGCGGGGAAAGCTTCACCTTCACCGGGGACGACGACTTGTGGGTCTTCATCAATGGCGGTCTCGCCATCGATCTAGGCGGGCTGCATTCGCAGCTCTCGCGCAGGATCGACATCGACCGAGAGGCCGATCGCCTCGGACTGGCGATCGGCGGCACCTACGACCTCGACCTGTTCCACGCCGAACGTCACACCGGCGAGTCCAACTTCCGCGTCGAGACGAACCTCGCCTTCACGAACTGCGGCGAGATCATCGACCCTGTGGTCAAGTAGCTTGGCTTACGCGGCGCAGAAGCCTTCGTAGTCGATGTACTCTTTGATCGTGGGGTTGTCGCCGCAAACGGGGCAATCCTTGTCCCGGCGTAGCTTCAGACTGCGAAACTTCATTCCCAGCGAGTCGTAGGTCAAGAGCCTGCCGATCAGCGGCTCGCCCAGCCCGAGCAGGAGCTTGAGGGCCTCGGTCGCCTGCAGTGTACCCACCATGCCCGGCAGGATGCCGAGCACGCCCGCTTCCGCGCAGGACGGGGCCAGGTGTGCGGGAGGCGGTTCGGGATACAAGCAGCGGTAGCAGGGGCCGTCGAAAGGCTTGAAGGTCGTGACCTGCCCTTCGAAACGGAAGATCGAGCCGTGCACCACGGGGATCTTGTGGAAGACCGAGGCGTCGTTCACGAGGTAGCGCGTGGGGAAGTTGTCGCAACCATCGACGATCACGTCCCACTTGTCGGCGAGGATGCGCTCGACGTTGCTGCTGAGCAGGCGCTCTTTGTATTTGACCACCTTGACGTCGGGGTTGAGGTCGACGAGCGCTGCCTCCGCGCTGTCCACCTTGGGCAGGCCCAGGCGCGACGTCGCGTGGGCGATCTGCCGCTGCAGGTTGGAGGCATCCACGACGTCGGCGTCGACGAGCCCGATCGTGCCGACGCCCGCTGCCGCGAGGTACAGCGCCGCGGGCGAGCCGAGCCCACCAGCGCCGAGCAGCAGCACGCGCGACTTGAGCAGCTTGGCTTGCCCCTTTTCACCGACTTCGCTCAGCATCAAGTGCCGTGAATAGCGATCGAGCTGGGCCGGCGTCAGTTCGGGCGGGAGGTCGACGGGATACTTCAGATCCTTCCAGCGCACGAAGCCCGGGTTGGCGCTCTGCACCTTCGTGTATCCGAGCTCTTGCAGCGTCTTCGCGGCGAACGCACTGCGCGTGCCGCCCGCACAGTACAGGATGACCTCGCGGTCCTTGTCCGGGAGCTTCTGCTCCGCCTGCATCTCGAGGAAGCCGCGCGGCAGGTGCAGCGCACCGGGGATGTATCCGGCCCGGAACTCGTCCTTCTCGCGCACGTCGACCAGGGTGAATTCTGCCGGCGCCGTTTCGAGCCGCTGCTTCAAATCGTCGAGCGAAATCAGCTTCACGCTCTGACGAACTTCACCCATCAAATCCGTGTATGTTCTTGCCATGGGCTGGTGTTACCTCAACCTGCTCCTCGAAGGTAAACTCGAGTTATCCGATGCGACAATCGCGGGTCGTAATATTGGCCCGACCCCGTCGGAGTCAAGCCATCTGCGCTCTTCTTTCGGCGAAATCAAGGGTTTCCGCGAGATCAATCGCTGCCACTCGGGGCCGGCAAGAGCGCGAGCACCGCGCCAGCTTCCCGCGGTCGCCCGGCGCCGGTGAGCCAAGCCGCGAGCTCGTGCCAAGCCGCTAGCTGCGGGCTGCTGGCGCCGGCGGCGAGCATTTCGCCGAGCACCCGACCCACGGCGTACACGTCGTCCGCGGCGGCGGCGGTCCCCCCGTGCATCCGCTCGCTTGGCGCGTAGCCCGCGCTCTGCCCGAGGTGCGGCGCGCCCAGCGGCACCGAGAGTCCGAAGTCGCTGAGGAGCACCGTGGAGTCCGCGCGAAACAGGATGTTGCCCGGCTTGACGTCAGCGTGGGCGTAGCCCGCGTCGTGGATCCGAGCCAGAGTCCCGACCAGAGCGTGCAGCGTCGTGCCGAGCGCCGGCATTTCTCGGGGGGTTCGCTCGAGACACTGGCGCAGCGACCCGCCCGCCGCCCACTCCATCGCGAGCCAGCCCGAGTCGGGCGCTACGTCGAACACCCGAACCACCCCGCTGCCGCTGAACCTGACCGCCATTCGGGCCTCGCGCAGCAGGTGTTCGCGCGCCCGTTCGGGGCGATGATAGATCTTGAGCGCCACCGTTCGGCCGAGCGCCGTGTCCTCTGCCTGGTACACCGTGGCAGCGCCCCCGCGCCCCGCCTCACTCGTGATCCGCAAGCTCGGGTGGGGCGCCGAGGCCGCGAGCAGCGTGGGTTGATTCGCGCCAGGCGCCACGCTCTTCGGGGGGCGCCAGCGCCGCAGGCGATCGATCGCCCCGGGGGCATCGATGGAATAAGCCAGCGCACGTTCGACCAGCGCGATCGCGGCGGCGTACTGCCCGCGCTCGGCGCGCAAATCTGCCTCCAACAGCCAACCCCGCGGCTCGTCGAGCCCCTCGAGCAGGCTGAGCGCGGCGTCCGCATCCCCGCGTCGGGTGAACAACTCAGCCGCCAGGCACAGGAGCTCGCTCGGCGCTCGCCTCCGGCCATGCGCCGTCAGGCACGCCGCCAGCGCCTGATGCTCGAGCGTGGTCCCGGCGGCGCGCTGGAGCGCCGCCAGAGCCCGCGCGCGGCTGCTGGGGCTGTCTCGGTCGACCTGACGGATAGCCTCGAGCTCAGCGCTGCCCGAAGGGTCCAGCGGCGTCGCAGGCGCGGCGGACGTACCCGCGGCGCCGGCGGCCGCCACCTCGTCCGAGGCTGCCCCGTCTGCTGCGCTCGGGGTGCCTTTCCCGAGCGTGGCCCACAGCCGAGCCCAACGCCCGGGGAGCGTCATGCGAGCACCCGCACCGCGTCGTCCGCATCGCGCGCCAGCTTGAGCTCGTCGCCCGCACAGAGCTGGATGCGTTCGAGCACGTGGACCGAGTTCAAGTAGACGCCCGCCGCGGGGGGCCAGAGCTCGACCCAGTCGTCAGCGCCGCAACGGAAGCTGCCCACGCTCGCGCTGAGCTCCCCCAGGGGCACCCAGAAGGTCTCCTTCGCAATCCCGAGTTCGAGCCCGTACTGATCGTGGGGTTCGACGCTCACCACCACCTCACCGCCTAGCACGACCTCGAAGCGCGATTGTACCGGCACGCTGCCCGCCAGTGGGATGCCGCGCAAGGTCGTGCCGTTCTTGGACATGTCCACGAGCGTGGGCACCCCGTCTTCGCGGCGGAGCTCGAGATGCCGCCGACTGACGGCGGGCGATGCCACCACGATCGCGGCGTTGGCCCGCCCCAGCGTGACGCGGTCGCCGAGGACGAACTGGCGGCGTTCACCGGCGAGCTCGAGCCTGAGCAGCGGACCGTTGACGCGCGCATTTTTGATCCGATGCGCCAGCTCGCCCAAGCGCGAAGCGCTGGCTTCGGGTTGGTCGGCTGCGACGGCGAGCACGGCGCGCCGTCGCCCCAAGCGCTCGAGATCTACGGCATTTTTGCAGGTGTGCTCGCGGTCGCGTTCCATTCGCTGCCGGCTCTGGTCCGCGTCGAACACCGCCTCGAGTCGCTCGATGGCGCCCGCTTCGACGAGCGCTGCCGTCTGGGACTCGAGATCTCCGGCGAGCCCGAAGGCGTCCGCGGCGAGCTGGTGCTCACCGAGCCCCGTCAGGTCCTTCCCGAGTCCAATCAGCTCGGATCGCGTGAGGTACAGTTCGCGCGACTGGCAGAGCTCGAGCTTCAGGCTCGATTGCTCGCGGCGGAGCTCGGGACGGCGCGCCTCGGAGCAGTGCTCCAGCGCCAAGCTCAACAGGCGCAAGCGGTCTGTCGCCGTGAGCGCACTCGACGCACGGGCGCCGAGCACGCGACCGGCATCATCGCGCGCGCCCGCCTCGATGTAGAGGCGCGTCGCCAGCTCCAGATCGCCCGCTGCTTCGGCGTGCTTGGCGCGTTCGACCACTGCCGACACCCCGGGCCGCCATAGCCCCTCGACTCGCGTCCACCAGCGCCGCACGCTTCACCCGCTTCCTTGCCCGCGCTCGCCCCGAGCACTGTTGGAGGAACCAGCGCGACTGGTGGAACTAGCGCTGTTGGTGGCACCAGCGCTGTTTGGCCGGGGGCTGTTCGGCCGGGCGCGATTCGACGTGGTGTGCGACCGGAGCCGGAGCATGCGTTGGAACCATAGCGCTTGCCGGAAGGGTGCGCCGCACTGCATGCGCCATGCGTGTCTTACATCGACGCCTACGGCGCTCGCGACCGAGCTGGCGTCAAGGAGCTTGCTCTGCGCCGAACGCGCGCCCAATAAGCCTGTAGAACGCAGCGGCCTTCACCGTTTCGAGGGTCGGCCGCTCTGCTCGTCAGCGCTCGGCAAAAACGCATGAACCCCTCTGGGAGTCGACATATGAGCCTGCTAGACTCGGTGCTCCAAACCGTGCGGCCGATAGCGTCGAACGCCCGGTACGCCGACGCCCCCCTTGACCCCCTCACAACCCCCTCCGAAACGGCAGGCGCCCCCGAAGCGGCAGGCGCCGCCGATGCTGCTGGAAGTCTCGAAAGCCCTGGAAGTTCGAAAGTAACGTATGGCTAGTGCGAATCGACTTGGTGAACTGCTCGTCCGGGAAAAACTGATCAGCCTGCAACAACTCCGCCAAGCCCAAGAAGAGCAGAAGCGGTCCGGGCAGAACCTGGGGTTCACACTGTCGAAGCTGGGTTACATCAGCGACGGCGAGATCACCAACTTCCTCAGCAATCAGTATCGCCTGCCCGCGATCAACCTCGAGGAATACGAGATCGACGGCGAGGTGATCAAGCTGGTCAGCCGCGACGTCTGCGAGAAGCACAAGATCGTGCCGGTATCTCGTTCGGGCGGTTCGCTGATCGTGGCCATGAGCGATCCCACGAACCTGCACGCGCTCGACGACATCAAGTTCTTGAGCGGGTACAACGTCGAGCCCGTGGTGGCGAGCGAGTCGTCGATTCAGGCGGCCATCGACATGTATTACAACGCCGGCCCCTCGTACGAAGAGGTCATGGCGGACTTCGATATCGACGACGAGGATATCGATTTTACGGGTGACGAAGAGGACGTCAACGCGCTCGAGCTCGAACGCGCGAGCGAAGACGCGCCCGTGGTGCGGCTCGTCAACGTGTTCTTGCTCAACGCCATTCGCAAGGGCGCCAGCGACATTCACCTCGAGCCGTACGAAAAGAAGCTGCGCGTCCGCTACCGCATCGACGGCGTGTTGCACGAAGAGATGACGCCGCCTTTGAAGCTCAAGAACGCGCTCGTCAGCCGCATCAAGATCATGAGTCAGCTCGACATCGCGGAGCGTCGGCTGCCGCAGGACGGGCGCATCAAGCTCAAGCTCGGCAAGGGTCGCGAAATGGATTTTCGTGTCTCCGCGATGCCCACGATCTGGGGCGAAAAGATCGTGCTGCGCCTGCTCGACAAGGGCAACCTGCAGCTCGACATGACCAAGCTCGGCTTCGAAAAGAAGCCGCTCGACGACTTCAAGTGGGCGATCCATCAGCCCTGGGGCATGGTGCTCGTCACCGGCCCCACGGGTTCCGGAAAAACCACGACTCTGTACTCGGCGCTGAGCGAGCTCAACAAAGCAGAATGCAACATCAGCACCGCCGAAGATCCGGTGGAGTACAACTTGCACGGCATCAACCAGGTGCAGATGCACGACGACATTGGCCTCAACTTCGCCATGGCCCTCCGGTCGTTTTTGAGACAAGACCCGGACATCATCATGGTGGGCGAGATCCGCGACTTCGAAACCGGTGAAATTGCCGTCAAGGCCGCGCTCACCGGGCACTTGGTGCTTTCCACGCTGCACACCAACGACGCGCCGGCCACCATCTCTCGCCTGCTGAACATGGGCGTCGAACCGTTCTTGATCACGGCCAGCGTCAACTTGGTGCTCGCGCAGCGCTTGGCGCGTCGCATCTGCGCCGACTGCCGGCAAGAGATCGAGGTCGACCACCAAGCGCTGATCGATCTCGGCGTGCGCGAAGAGCAGCTCGCGACCGCCAAGGTATGGCAGGGGGCCGGTTGCCCCACGTGCAACAACTCGGGCTACAAGGGGCGCGTGGCGCTGTACGAGGTGATGAAGTTCACCGATGACCTGAAAGAGGCCGTGCTCCAGGGCGCCTCGACCGCGGAGCTCAAGGCTGCCGCCATCAGAGGGGGCATGACGACGCTGCGGGCCGCCGGCATCGGCAAGGTGCTGGAAGGCGTCACCACTCCGGCAGAGGTGCTGCGCGTCACCATGGCCGACTGAACTGGATCCTGGCCGAACGAGGACGAGCATGAACACACCGGGCGACGGTATCAAGGTCAACCTGCACCAGCTGCTCCGCGCCATGATCGAGAAGGGCGCGAGCGACATGCACATCACCACCGGCTCGCCGCCGCTCTTGCGCATCGACGGCAACGTAGTGCCGTTGAAGTTGGCCGCGCTCTCCCCCGTCGAGACGAAACAGCTTTGCTACTCGGTACTCACCGAAGATCAGAAGATTGCGTTCGAGAAAACCAAGGAGCTCGATCTTTCCTTCGGCGTGAAGAGCCTGTCGCGCTTCCGCGCCAACATTTTCATGCAGCGCGGAGCAGTGTCGGGCGCATTCCGCACCATTCCCTTCAAGATCTTGTCCTTCGACGAGCTGGGGTTGCCCCCCAGCATCGCAGAGTTAGCGAACAAACCGCGGGGGCTGGTGCTGGTGACCGGGCCCACGGGTTCTGGCAAGAGCACGACGCTGGCTTCGATCATCGACAAGATCAACAACGAACGACGCCAGCACATCATGACGATCGAAGACCCGATCGAATACCTGCACCCGCACAAGCGCTCGATCGTCAATCAGCGTGAGGTCGGCAGCGACACGGCGGCGTTCAAGGTCGCGCTCAAGTACGTGCTGCGCCAAGACCCCGACGTCGTGCTGGTCGGCGAAATGCGCGATCTGGAGACGATCGAGGCCGCGCTGACCATCGCAGAGACCGGCCACTTGGTGTTCGCGACCCTGCATACGAACTCGGCGATTCAGAGCATCAATCGCATCATCGACGTGTTCCCTCCGCACCAGCAGTCGCAGGTTCGCGCCCAGCTTTCCTTCGTGCTCGAGGGCATCGTGAGTCAGCTGCTGCTGCCGCGCGCGGGCGCGCCGGGGCGCGTGCTGGCGCTCGAGGTGTTGATTCCGAACGCGGCGATTCGGAACCTGATCCGCGAAGACAAGCTGCACCAGATCTACACGCA
Organism: Polyangiaceae bacterium; assembly: GCA_025937785.1. Lineage (GTDB taxonomy): Bacteria > Myxococcota_A > Polyangia > Polyangiales > Polyangiaceae > JAICQQ01. The sequence goes on along the minus strand of JAICQQ010000300.1, from coordinate 1,058 downwards.
GATGCAGGTCGGCCAGGTCAAACACGGCATGCAGACGTTGAACCAATCCCTCTACTCGCTCTACGCGCGCCGCTTGATCTCGCTGGAAGAAGCCCTCGGCCGTTCGAACGACGCCGACGAACTGCAAGCGATGATCGAGGGTCGCACCGCGGGCGGCGCCGGGGCCCCCCCGAACCCGCCGCGCTGAGCCCGCGCGCTGCTCACGAATTTCGCTGACCGCAGCAGGACCAAGGGTCGTGTCGGCGCGAGGGCGTCGCGAGGCTGCGCCGATCGCGCGCCGATCGCGCCGGGTCGCCGTTACCCGCGGCGAGACGCTCGGGCAAGCGACGTCGAAGGGTCGTTCGCTTCCAGAAACGGAACGGGCCGGCGCACCAAACCGCCACTTGTGTCGCTGCGAGGGGCCGGAGCTCGGAAACAATGGGTGGTTTCCCGCGCGGCACGACACTGTGTCACGCGACAAATTATTCATTGATTCCATATAGATAAACCAGTCGCCCGATCGAAGTTGGCCCCTGAATCGCAAGAAACGGTTTCGAAATAAATCTGCAACATGGGCCCGAGTACTCACACAGGCAGCGCGGGCCAACTGCTACTCCCAAGCGTTCAGTCGGTTCCGCATTCGTCTTTCCCCCAGACTCGGAGATACTCGAAATGCGAAAAATTTCCCTTTTGACACCGCTGCTCGCAGCCGGCGCCATCTTGATCCCGACCGCTGCTTGGGCTCAGGGCGCCGAGGGCGAAGCCGCCCCTCCGGCGGAACCGCCGGCTGCTGAGACCGCGCCCATGGGGGCCCCGCCAGCGGAGCCCCCGCCTGCCGAACCCCCCCCGCCCGCGCCGGAACCCGTCGCCGAGGCGACAGCGGAGATGCCCGCTGAGGCGCCTGCGGCCGAGGCAGCTCCCGCCGAGGAAGAAGACGCCGGTGTCCCGTCCTGGATGCGTGTCGATAGCGACGCATTGACCCTGCAGCTATGGTTCGGCGCGACCCACGATGTCGGCGGTGTCGGCATCGCCACGGATATCTACGTCGACTCCGGGTACTGGGGCGAGTTCGACATCGG
>JAICQQ010000416.1 GCA_025937785.1 Polyangiaceae bacterium | reverse complement strand
GAGTCCGACGACGATTCGGACGAGGACGAGGAATCGGACGAGCACGACGACGACGACGAATCGGACGAGGACGACGACGACGAATCGGACGAGGACGAGGACGACGACGACGAATCGGACGAGGACGACGACGACGAATCGGACGAGGACGAGGACGACGACGACGACGAATCGGACGAGGACGACGAAACGGACGACTGGATTCCAGACTGGGCGCCGTGGGCCGTTCTTGGCGGCCTGCTGCTACTGGGGCTGGCGGGCGGTTTTGGTCTGCTCACGCCCAACAAGCCCGGCGAAGCCGTGCCATCGGCAGCCGACGTCGCGGCGCCCCCCTCGAGTGAGCCCGCGACAGAGGCGGAGCCGCCGCGTCCGGTCCCCACAGCTCGCGCCGACCAAGGCGAATCCATTTCCGCGAGTCACCTCTTGGTGGCCTACAGCGGGGCCATGCGATCCAAACCTGGCGTTACCCGCACCAAAGAAGAAGCCAAAGCACGCGCCGAAGAGGCGCTCAAGAAGGCGAGGAAGCCTGGCGCCGACTTTGCCAAGCTCGTGGCAGAGTATTCGGACGAACCTAACGCGGCGCAGCGCGGGGGCAAGCTCGGCTCGTTCACGCGCAACCGCATGGTGAAGCCATTCAGCGACGCCGCCTTCGAGCTCAAGGTGGGCGAAATCTCAGATGTGGTCGAGACTGGGTTTGGCTATCACGTCATCTTGCGCACGGAGTAGGCGCACGCTCACCGTGAATCGCCTCGTCTGCGCATGCTTGCCGTGGGTGCTGCTCGGGGCGCCCGCGTGCGTCGTATCGACGCACGGTGGCGTAGGCGCGCCGCTGGAGGTGCCTCCGGTTCCCAAAGCCGTGTCCCCCGATCTGGAGCCGACTGCGCCCGGATCCCTGATCAGCGAACCACTGCGCCAGGAACGGATCTCGGCTCGGCATATTCTGGTCTCGTACAAGGGCGCGCTGCGCGCCGCGCCCAGCGTGCTGCGCTCGCGCGAAGAAGCCTACGCCCGCGCCAGTGAAGCGCTCAAGCGAGCGAAAGCCAGCGATCCGTTCGAGGCCCTGGTCGAAGAGTATTCCGACGACCTGGGTTCCGCGGCGCGCGGTGGCAGCCTCGGTGAGTTCGGGCGGGAGGACATGGTCGGTGAGTTCTCGGAAGCCGCCTTCAAGCTCGAGCCGGGCGAACTCTCCGATGTCGTCGAGACCCAATTCGGGTTCCACGTCATCCTGCGCACGCCGTAGCCGCCCGGCTCAGTCGCGCAGCAGGTGCTTGGAGATCACGAGTCGCTGCACCTGGCTCGTACCCTCGCCAATCTCACACAACTTCACGTCGCGCAGGTGTCGCTCGATGTCGAACTCGCGCATGTAGCCGTAGCCACCGTGGATCTGCAGGCAGTCGTTGCAGACGCGGGTCGCCGCTTCGCTGGCGAAGAGCTTGGCGGTGGATGCCTCTTGCGTGTAGCGCTCGCCGCGATCGGCTTTCCACGCGGCCCTTTGGATCAGTAGCTCGGCGGCGTCCAACTGCGTCTTCGCGTCCGCGAGCATCCAGCGGATCCCCTGGAACTCCGCGATCGGTTGGCCGAAGGCGGACCTGGCTTTCGCGTAGTCGATGGCCATCTGGAGCGCGCCCCGCCCCAGGCCGAGCGCCATGGCGGCGATGGAGATGCGCCCTCCGTCCAGTATTTTCATGGTGTCGCGAAAACCGGCATCGACCTCACCCAGGCGCTGCGCGTCGCTGACGCGCACGTCGTCGAGCGTGACCTCGACCGTGTCGCTCGAGCGGCAACCATACTTTTCCAGCTTCTTGCTCGCGCTGTAGCCCGGCGTCTCGGTTTCGACGATGAACGCCGTGATACCCTGCTGGGCCGGGACATCGAAATTCGTGCGAGCCAGCACCACGCAGAAACCGCCCACGGAGCCCTGGGTGATGAACATCTTGGTGCCACGAATCACCCACGACTCGCCCTCGCGCCGCGCCGTGGTCTGCAGCGCGGCGGCGTCGGAGCCCGAGCCCGGCTCGGTCAGCGCCCACGCCGCCAACCACTCGCCCGAAGCAGCCTTGGACAGGTACTTGCTTTTCTGCGCTTCCGATCCGAACGCGAGGATGTGACCGGTGCCCAAGCCATTGTGGCTAGCCACGGTCAGCGCCAGCGAGCCGTCGATGCGAGCGCATTCCTCGATGGCAACGGCATACGCCAGCATGTCCATGCCCGCGCCGCCGAAGTGTTCGGGGATACGAATGCCCAAGAGCCCGAGTTCGGCGAGCTTTGGTACGATCTCTCGGGGAAATCTCTCCTCGGCATCCCAGGCCTTGGCATGCGGTCGCACCTCGCGCTCGCAGAACTCGCGCACGGCGGCGCGCAATATTCGGTGGGATTCTGGTAGCTCGAAATCCACGGCAGCTCGAGACGGACAGCTTTGTGAGAAGCTTACTTCTGTTCCGGGCTCGCGCCCGCCGATTCGAACAATTGCTTCAGTTTCTGTTCCTTCTCTGCCTTGTCGAGTAACTTGCCTGCGCTGTCCGCGCCACCCGTCGCCACGAATTCTTCGTCGCCCACACCGAGCAACGTGTTCCCCTTCCGGCCTACAACCCAAGACACCTTGGGTCCATCCTCAGCGCTCTGCTGCTCGAAAGTCAGCGCGTCGAAGGGCAGCGTCTTCACCCCCTTGGCGCCGTCGATCTTGCGCAGGGTCTTGAAGACGTCCTCGGCGGCCGCAGCGTCGGGCCGTACGATCGAGATCACACGGTAGCGCTTGGGACCGGCCTGGTAAAATCCCATGGCACCATGACCGGCCCCGGCAATGCCGAGCAAGTCGCCGGAAGCATAGCTGAGGCCCATGGGGATGCGCTCTTGGGTCGGAAGGCGCTGCACTGCCGGCAGGAGCGTCGCCGCACCCGGCAGGCCGTCGCCCAGCGATTTCGCCAGCGGGGGTAAGATCTTGGCGCTGGACGCCGCGAGCTGCTCGGGTGCTTCGAGTTCGTTGGCGTACGAGAGCTCGGCCACGTAGTCCGCGCGCCACACGTAGGCAACGCCGGTACCCTGGGCTGCCGCCCCGCCAGCCTCGAGCGGCTTGGGTGCGTTTTCCAGCGGGTCGGCGTCAGCGACCACGCGCTTCGTGAAGAAGCCGTAAGCCCCCTCCGGCGAATCGAAGCGGGAAAGATTCACGTTCACGGAACCGGGCGAGCCTTCCCCGTCGATGTAGCGCAGCGTGACGACGCGATTCAGTCCGAAGCTCTTGTACACCTCGCACTCACCGTCGAACTGCTCGGTGCACACCGTGTCGAGCGTTCCGGTCGCCTCTTTGCCGTAGCTCCTAGTCTCACCGTTGGGATCGAGACAGTAGCTGCCGGCCGTGCGCGGGAAGAACTTGGCGGCCACCGCGTCCTTGACCGTGCCTCCTCCTGCCGCACAGGCGCCCGGCTTCGAACTCTCGACGGGCGGCGGCGCGACACCCTGCTCCCGTTCCGGCTCTTTCTTCGAACAGGACGCGACCAGAACCACGGCAAACGCCGCGCACCAGGTGTGGCTTCGGGGGATCATCGACACGACAGCTCCTTGCATGAGGTGGGGCCTTAGAGACGAGGCTCTTTGTGGGGCGGGGCTAGCATGTTCGCACCCCGGTGACGTTCCAATCCTTTGCAAGCCTTGCTCGGCTCCATGGTGCTGCGGAAGAACATTTTTCATGACACCGCAGTCACTACTTTTTGCGTAGTCTCGCAACAGTTACTCAGTAGAGGGGGCGGTGAACCTCCGAATTCACAGGGAAAACCTGTGCTTCGTCGCTGCGCAACATCGGCTCATATCTTGCTTGAGACAGAGCGGCTCAGCATGCCCGAATCCTCCGGCTCCGCCACCGATCGCCCCCCGCAGCGTCCCCGCAAACACGCAGCGCGAGGCTTCACTCTCATCGAGCTGGTGGTGGTCGTGGTCATCATCGGCCT
>JAICQQ010000078.1 GCA_025937785.1 Polyangiaceae bacterium | reverse complement strand
CGGACGAGCCGCGGAACGTCTCCAGTTTCACAAAAGCCTGAACGAAGGCGTCCTGCACCACATCGCGGGCATCCTCGGCCGATCCCAGCACGCGCACGAGGGAATTGTAGAGCCGGTCCTGGTAGTGTTGGACGAGCGTGCCAAAGGCCGCCGTATCACCGGCCAGCGTGGCTTCGATGAGTGAGGCGTCATCGTTCAAGCCGAGCTCGTTGAATGAGACGCGATAAGGGCCAGCGAAGTTCCCCGGCCTAGCCACGGCAGCGGCCGGAAAATCGGAATAAGCGGCGCCAAACTCATTGTTCCGGCGGCCGAAGGTTGTGTCAAATCCAACATTGGCGACCTCAGCGTCCAGCTTGTCGGGCGTAGGCACTTCGACACCGCCTCGAGCGGAGCGAAGCAAGACGCATGCCCAGCTTCCGCGCCAGCGCGGCGCAGCTTCGGTGCGACGTGAGGTGCGCGAGCGAGATGGGCTGCAGTGCGCCTTTGTCGATGAGTTCGGACAGCGCTGTCGCGAAACACGGTTTCTGGAGCTCCATCACGAACTCGCCCACGCGCTGGGCGGCCGCGAGACTGTGCGAAATCTCAGGATGTACTGCCAGGCCCACAATGCGCTGGCCGCTGAGCAAGACTTCGGACGCGAGTTCATCCTCGGGCGCATCTCGGGACGCCCTGGCCGACGCCCTTGAACGAGCTCGCGCGGTTCCCGTAATGGTCGAGCGCCACACCATCAGCGACTCGTGGCGAGCGCTCGGGCGCGGCGAGAGTCGGCCCGGCGCGGGTGAGATGAGAGGCGCCGTCGACTTCGACGATGGGCTTTCATCCTCGAGCGCATCTCGGGGCGGCCTCGCCGACACCGTCGATCGTGCCATGGCGGCTTCGCGGTGCCATGGCGGCTTCGCGGTGCCATGGCGGCTTCGCGGTGCCATGGCGGCTTCGCGGTGCCATCGCGCCGTCGCCGTGCCTGTCGCAGACGAGCGCGGGGAGCTCGATGCCTGCTGCGTGCTTGTCGAGCACCACGAGGTGGGATACGAGAGGTGGGATACGAGAGGTGGGATACGAGAGGTGGGATACGAGAGGTGGGATACGAGAGGTGGGATACGAGAGGTGGGATACGAGAGGTGGGATTCGGGAGTTTCGAGAGGTGGGATTCGGGAGTGGCGCAGGTCGCGGGTCAGCGGCGAGTGTCGATGCGTAGGGAGAAGTCGAGGGTGCTGTTGAGCACGCTGCCTTGGAAGGTGTAGCTGCCTTCGATGGGCTGGGTGGCTTGCTGCGTGGCGCCGGCGGCGACCGCGATGTGGCCTTCTCCGGCTCGGGTGCCCAGGGTGGGGTCCCAGCCGACGAAGCCGGCGCCGGCGAGTTCGATCTCGGCCCAGGCGTGGAGGTCGCCTTGCTCGGAGAGCTGGCCGGGGTGGGCGTGGTAGCCGCTGACGAAGCGCGCCGTCAGTCCGAGCGCGCGGCATGCCTCGAGATACAACGTAGCGATGTCGCGACAGGCGCCGCGTGCGCTCGCCAGCGTGTCCGCGGCGAGCTGCGTCCCAGCACCTGCGCGGGCCTTGCCGTCGATGCGCGCGTGCAGTTCGTAGGCGAGGGCGTCGAGGAACTCGAGGGGGCGGTTGCCTTGCGCGCGGGCGACGGAGTCAGCGAACTCGTAGACGCTGGCGGCGATGGGCGGGCCCGAGCGGGTGCCGTCGGTCGCGAGCGCGGGGCCCAGCGGCAGGTACCAGTTCGGGGGCAGGGGTCGCGCGGGCGGCTGGGTGTGGAGTTCGAAGTGGCTGTCGACCCGGAGCTGCCGGGTTTCGCCCTGGAACACTAGCTGCGTCAGAGTGTTGCCGAGGGCATCGATCTCGACCCACTGTCGCACGGGCGCGGGCACCACGGCGATCGACGAAAGTGCCGCGCCGCCGCGCGGTGAGAGCCTGAGCACGTGCGGGCCGAGCGCGATCGGGACGTCGTAGTCGTAGATGGTGTCGTGGTGGACCCTGACGTGCACGCGGTAAGCCTAGCGCGCTGGCTCGCCCTGACCATCCCTCGCTTGCATCGTTCGTCGAAGGGTTCGACAAAATCCGAAAGCTCGCGGATCGCGGGCATCCAAGACGAGCGGAACTGACCAGCGGCGGAGCAATTCGGTTTCGTTTCCGAGACTGGCGCGCGACGTTGCGAGGTTCCGCGCTTGTAGTTCCGTAACGAGCGAGGATAGATCCGTGAGCATGAGATCGTGGGACACTCGACGACTCCGGCGCGTTGCGGCTTGGACAGGCACGGTTGCGGGGGCAGCGCTGTTGGGCTCTTGTGGCGGCGGAGGCTCGAGTAGCGACAGCGCAGACTCCGCGGGAAACGCCACGCCGAGCGGGAACGCGACACCCAGCAGCAACGCGATCAGTACGGCGGCCAGCACCGCCACCGTCGGGGCGGCGGTTTCCACGCTCGCGGGCGGTGCGACTCAGAGCACGAGCGGCGGCACGACGACAACGGATACTGGTGGGGTAGGCACGCTCAGTTCGAGCTCGACCGGCGCTGCTGGAACGATCACCGGCGTCGGCGGTGCCAGCGGCGCCTCGACTACGGGCGCGCCGTTGGCTGCGCTCACGGTGTCGAACCTGGCGATCGAACCGAACCCGCGCATGACGCTATCTGCCTACGTGAGTTGGACCACGAGTGAAGCGGCGAACTCGGAAGTCCAGTTCGGCACCGACGGCTACCAGTTTCGAATCGTCGATTCGAACGAGGTCACAGAACACCGCGTGCATGTCGTCGGCATGCGCGCTGAAACCGCCTACGTCATCAAGGCGGTCTCGACGAATCAGGCAGCGGCGGGCAGCGCCGAGGGAAGCTTCACGACGGGTCCGGTGCCCGCGGACTTGCCCGCCTCGGGCACGTTGGTCGCGGATCAGCGCGATAAGATGCAACCGGGGTGGACGCTCACGAATTACCACGTGGGCGGCAGTTCGAACTTTTCGACGTCGCCGGCCATCATCGCGTTGCTCGACGAAGAGGGCGCCGTAGTCTGGTACTTCGTGCACGGCGACTCCGCCGACCAGTTCGGCATGACGTCTACGGAGTGGCTGCCGAATGGCCACGTCCTGATCGGAAACGCCAGCGCCGAGCCGGCGCGCGAGGTGGACCTGGAGGGTAACGTGCTCTGGGAGGGCCCGACGGGGGGCGAGCCCGCGCTCTCGCATCACACGAGCAAACTGTCCACCGGGAACTACCTCGTGCTCCGTGAATCCAACACCAGTGCGCGCGTCGAAGAGATCAGTCCGGACAACAGTGTGGTGTGGAGCTGGGATCTCTACGACCACCTGCAGCCCACGACCACGGCTGCCGACTGGTGTCACCTGAACGCTGTGACGACCGATGCCGCCGAACGGTTCATCTATTTCAACTGCCGCTTTCAGGGATTGTTCAAGGTCGATCGCAGCACGAAGGAGTTAGTGTGGCAGATGGGCGCTGCCATCGACGATTCCAGCTCTGGGGACATCGTGTACCTGCCCGACAACTCGGTCCGCTTCAACGACGCGCACGACCCTGACGTGTACGAAGACGGGACCGTCGTTTTCTACGACAACCAGGGCTGGGCGAACCACATGGGCGGTGAAGGCAACGGAACCTTTCACTCTAGGGTGGTCGAGTACGCCATCGACGAAACCACGCTCGAGGCGACCCTCACCTGGGAGTTTCCCGGCAGCTTCGAGGTCGACCCCTGGTACAAGGAGCAGTGGCAGACCCCGATCTGGGGCGACGCCGATCGGCTCGAGAACGGGAACGTGCTGGTCACCGCCGGTGTGCGCGGGGCAGGCACCCACACGCGTATCTTCGAGGTCAGCCGCGGCGGCGAGGTGGTTTGGGGCATCGAATGGCCCGAAAACAACGGCTCGTATCGCGCCGACCGCATCCCGGCACTCGCCGAACGGATCCCCTGATCGGCGGGCTCGGGCTCTGCTACTTCACCGGATCGAGCCGCACCGCCAGGTAGTCGAGAAACATCTCTGGGGTCATGCCCGCCACGACGTCGGGGCTGCGGATTTCGCTCAAGTTCGGCAAGCTTTGGCGCGCGCCAACAGAAGCTCCCGCTCGCGGGTGTTTCTTGCGAGGAACGCGGCTCGTTCGAACTCCGCCCGCGCGTCCTCGACGCGGCCGAGCTTCTGCAGCAGGTCGCCGCGCACGCTCGGCAGCAGGTGATACGCACTCAGGGCGGGCTCGTCCTTCAGCTGGTCGACTAACTCGAGCCCGGCACCTGGCCCGAACGCCATCGCGATCGCCACCGCCCGGTTCAGCTCGACGATCGGTGACTGGGTCAACTCCGCGAGGGCGTCGTAAAGCGCCACGATGCGCACCCAGTCCGTTGCATCAGGGGTGCGCGCGCGGGCGTGACAGGCGGCGATCGCGGCCTGCAACGCGTAGGGGCCGAGCGGCTGGGCGAGGCCTTCCGCGCGCTCGAGAGCCGCGAGACCGCGCCGGATCAGCAGCTGATCCCAGCGGGCCCGATCTTGATCGAGCAGCAATACGGGTTCGCCAGACGGCGTCACCCGGGCGCGGGCGCGGGAATTCTGCAGCTCCAACAGCGCCACCAGGCCTTGTACTTCAGCCTCTTCGGGGAGATGCGCCGCGAGGATGCGTCCCAGGCGCACCGCCTCGTCGCACAGGGCGGGCCGCAGCCAGTCATCTCCCTTGGTCGCGGAGTACCCCTCGTTGAAGACGAGGTAGACGACCTCGAGCACCGACGCCAACCGTCGCGTGAGGTCGGCGCCGCGCGGCACCTCGAAAGGGACCTTGGCTTCTCCGAGCGTGCGCTTGGCACGCACGATGCGCTGCTGGATGGTGGGCTCGGAGCTGAGGAAGGCCCGCGCGATCTCTTCGGTCGTGAGACCGCCGAGCAGGCGAAGCGTGAGCGCGACGCGCGCCTCGGTCGGCAGGATCGGGTGACACGCGACCAGCACCAAGCGCAGCAGGTCATCGTCGACCTCGTCGTCGATCGCATCGACGGCGCTTTCCAGAGTGGTGAGTAGGTCATGCATCGGGGCTCGCTCCAATTCTTGGTGCTTCTGGTCGAGCATGCGTTGGCGCCGCAAGCGATCGATACCGCGGCGCTTGGCGGTGGTCATGAGCCAGGCCCCCGGATTTTGGGGGATACCCGTCTCGGGCCACTGCTCGAGCGCCACGACGAGCGCCTCTTGAGCGAGATCTTCGGCGACATCGAGATCTCGCACCACCCGCGCAAGGCCACCGATCAGTCGGGCGGCTTCGATGCGCCAGACCGTCTCGATGGTCCTGCGGGTGTCATCGGAGGAGGCGGTCATGCGCCGACTACTTTTGGCGCCCCTCCACCTGTTCGCGCAGCCGTTCGTCGCGGGCTTTGAGCTCCGGCGTGTACTCTGCTCCGAAGTCTTCGGCTTCGAACACTTGCCTGAGCTCGATTTCGGTGCCTCCGTCGAATGGAGCACGCTTGAGCCACTCCACGGCTTCGTCCATCGACTTCACCTGCCAGAGCCAGTAGCCAGCCACGAGCTCCTTGGTCTCCGCGAAAGGTCCGTCGATCACGGCCCGCTGCTTGCCGTCGAACCGCACCCGCTTCGCTTTCGAACTGGGGTGAAGTCCTTCGCCCGCGAGCATGATACCGGCCTTGACCAACTCTTCGTTGTAGTTGCCCATCTCGGTCAACAGGTGCTCCGAGGGCATCTCGCCGGCTTCACTCTCTTTGCTTGCCTTCACTAGGACCATGACGCGCATGATTGGGTTTCCTTTCGTGCTCGGGCCAATGCTTGCGGTGCCCTGTGCACCGCTGGGGTTCGACTGGCCTTCGTAGGAGCGACGAACCGCATGGCGCCGGATCGACAGGGCGGGTTACTTTTTTTGCGCCCCGCCAGCTACCGTTACTGAAACTGCAAGCATTTTAATAACTTGTGTGGGCGCGCGCGAGGCGCCGGCCATCGCGCCGGAGCGCCGGAGCGGCCCTGACGCGCCCGAAGCAACGAGCCACCGGCAGCACGGCGGGCACGGCTCCGAGCGCGGGGTCACCCCGATGCGGGCTACAGCTGACCCGATGCCACCGCACACAGGAGCGCGATGGCAAAGTCACCGCCGGCCGCTCCGGTGCACGTGCCCTCGTCGTAGTCACACGATCCGGATTCACATTCGCTCGAGTCCTCGCAGGCGGCACCCTCCGCCTTCTTGGGGGCACACGCCGTACCGTCGCAATAAAGATCGTCAGCACATTCGAGGTCGGATTGGCACGGGTCGCCCGTGTCGCCAGCGGGGACGCAGAGGTCGTTCAGGCAATAACCTTCGTGACACGTGGCGTTACCGGCGCATGATTCCCCCAGGGCTGGCTGTCGGGCGCACACGCCGCTGGCGCAGTAGAGCTGGTCATTGGTGTAGCACCGACCCTGAACGGCAGGCGTCTCCACGCCGGCCCCGGAGCAATAGTAGGTGCTGCCTTCTTGGCTGCAGGTCCAGTAGCAGGCCTCGCCCTCCGCCGCACGGCGCTCGATCACGCACACGGTAGCGTCGTCGTCGGAACCCAGGCTCGTGCAATCACGCTCCTCGCCAGGTTGACTGGCGCACTCGATATCGGCGGCGCAGGGGGCCCCTGGTTCGAGCTTGCCCTCGAAGACCCGGTCACAGGTCTCGTTCACCGACGGGTCGATCTCCACGGCGGAGTCTTGGAGCTGACAACCGAGGTCACTGTAGAGAGCGCGCGCGGTGGCCAGGCAGTCGCCTGCCAAGTCGGGGTCGTAGGTGTAGTTGTCCGGATCGGCGCTGGCGTAATCGGCGGAGAAGCGTGCTTCGATGGTCGTGGTGCAGCTTCCGACGCTGACCTCTAGCCCGAGCGCGCCACAGCAGGGCGCGAGCCATTCACACACGACCCCGGAGGCCTCGCCGTAGTAGTCCTCGACTTCCGTCGGGGTACCAGGGACGAGATCACCAGTTCCGTTTCCGGTGCTGGACGACGAGCTGTCGTCGCCCGAGCCCGTTCCGCTGTCTCCACTACCGCTGTTCGAGCCGCCGCTGCCGCCGGAGTTGCCCGCAGAGGTACCGTTGGACCCGCTGTCCTTCGAATCGCCGTCATTGTCGTTGTCGTCGGAGGAGTTGCCGCCGCAGCCACTCGCTCCGCCCGCGATCGCACACGCCACCACGGTCCCCGCCAGCCATTGTCTGATCCATTGCATTTAGATGGGCCCCTTCGCGTAAGCTATGATCGCACACGATACACGGTGAGCCCGCGCTCGGCCATGACTTCGCGGCGGACTCAGCTTCTGGTCCGAGGCACTTGCGACCACATGTGGGGTCTGGTAGCCGCGCTGACCCTCGGTCAGTCGTCGTGAGGGGCCCGACGCTCGCGGCCCGGCGCTGCTGCGTCTTGTCGTGCCTGATCGATACAGAGCGAGATCGCTCCCGCGAAAGCAGCCGCCACCCCGATCGCCAAGCGCGCGTCGACCGCGGCTCCCAGCAGCAGTGCCTCGGAGACCAGCGTGAGCGGTACTTGCAGGATGCTGACGACCACCGCTAGCAGCGGGCCGCCTCGGCGCACGGCGAGCTGGAACACGACGTAGACGATCGCGACGCGCAGCCCGTTGCCGGCGATGAGCAGTGCATCGGTCAGCGACGGCTGACCGAGTGTCTCCGAGAACCAGGTGGCCGCGGCTGCAACACCAGACGTCAGCGCAAAGACCCGGGCGAGCAGCCCCAGTCTAGTGGACATTCGATCGAGGCGGGCTTCGAAGTCGTCGGCCAGGTCGGCCCAGATCGCGAAGCAGCACCCTGCCGCGAGCGCCAGCCCCGAGCCCACGAAGCTTGCTTCGCCGGCGTCGCCTCGCGCGGCCAGGAGCCACGCGCCGAGCAGTACGACCAGGATTGCCGTGGCGCTGCCGCACGTGATGCGAAGCTTCTGCCGCACGACCAAGAGGGCGGCCAGAAACAGCGGGGAAGCATTGTTCAAGGCCATCGCGTGGCTGGCCGAGACGAAGTAGAGCGCCGCGATCGAAAGCCCGAAGTTCCCCAGGTTGGCGAGGCACAAAGCCAAAAGGTTACCGCCGAGCCGCGGTCGCATCCGTTCGGGCGGCAAGGCGCGGGCTGCCTCGAACCAGCGCGCCAACGCCTGCCCCAGGATCAGAAAGATCGCCGCCGCCCCGATCACCGCGGCCGTCAGCGGGACGCCAGGCACGCGCGCGCTCACGAACTTCAAGGACACGTACGAAAGCGCCCAGAGCAGCGCGCAGATGAAGGCCAAGAACGCGCCTGCTGCGTAGTCCCGCGGCATTCGGCGGCGGCCGCTCGTAGTGCGCCAAAAGCGACCGCGGATCTGCTTTCCGATGACGAGCAGCGTGTAAGCGCCGCCCACCGCCGTAGCGACTTCGAGGATCAACCGCCGGTTGCTTCGCTCGGAGGCGGCCACACCTGCCGCAACGGCAAGGTCATGCTCACGAACGGATCGGGGAGGGTGAGGGGCTCGTGCGCGTGGACACAAAACTCGAGCGCCGGCCCCAGGCTGAGCTTGCGCATCCACAAACTCGCGCCGGCTGCTTCCACGAGGGAGGTGAGCTGGAGAAGCAACTCTGCGTAGGGGAGCCCGTCCGGCTTTCGGAACCAGATCGCGTGGCGCGGCGTTTCGACGCTCGTGCCGATGCGAAGTCCATACACGCCGGCCACTCCCCCAGCAGCGACGGATGCAGCCGCCGCGTGCGGTTCTGCGCGAGCCGCGGAGATGGCGGAGTGCTCGAGCACGCCGAGCGCCGCGTAGTCTTCGATGAGGTACCAGTCTTCATAACTGTCCGCAGCGCCAGCCGCCCAGGGCGCGCCAGAGAGCGCCACGCTGAACGATCGGAGGCTTCCGGAAGCTGGTGCTGCGGCCAGGGCTGCGTGAAACCCCCGCTGGCGTTCTTCGTAGTCGCTAGCGCTCACGTCGCGCTGCCGCCAATGCGAGAAAACATAAGCCAGCATCGCCTCACCTCGCGGAGTTCGTCCGACGGAGTAACAAAGCTGACGGCGCGCAGCAAGGCCGGCAGTGCTCGCCCGGGTCGCCGACGACTCGGTGGCGGGGCCCAGTTTCGGCGGATTCCACGCGAAAGTTGGGGGCCCGTCGTGGGCTGCGGGCTGGAAGGTGGGCTGGCTGTAACGAGATTTCGGTGCAGTTTCTGCCCAGGACGCCTGGCGGTTTGGCCACGGCTCTCGTTCGCAGAGAACCCTTCGGGAGCGGCGAAGCAGCGCTTGCGGTTCGTCGGGTCAGCGCTACCTATCGGGGGCAGGCGCCGCCATGAAGGTTCTCATACCCATTGTCGCCGTGCTTGCCGTGGTGGGGGGGCTCGCGGCAGTCAAGGCTAACCAGATCGGTACTCTCATCGAAGCGGGCAAGGCCATGCAGAAGGCCGGGCCCCCTCCCGAAACCGTCTCGACCATCGAGACGCGTAAGGATCACTGGGTGGCCACGCTCGCGTCGGTCGGCAGCGTCGAGGCCGGTAAAGGCGTTGCCATCAGCAACGACTCGCCCGGCATCGTGACGCGCATCCGTTTCGAATCGGGTGACCAAGTGAAAGCGGGTCAGGTGCTCGTCGAGCTCGACACCAGCGTCGAGCGCGCGCAACTCGCCTCTGCGGAAGCGCGCTTGGGCTTGGCCACGACGACCCTGAATCGCACGCGGGCGCTCATCAAAGAAGGGGTGGCCACCGGCGCCGAACTCGATTCTGCAGAAGCCAGCGTCAAGGGTTCGACCGCCGAAGTGTCCGCGCTGCGCGGGCAGATCGCGCGCAAGGTGGTCGAGGCTCCCTTCGCGGGCAAACTCGGGATCCGCTCCGTCAACGTGGGCCAGTACTTGAGCCCCGGCACGTCGATCACGACGCTGCAGTCCGAGAAAGAAGAGTACGTCGATTTCTCGGTGCCGCAGCAGTACTTCGACAAGCTACGCCGCGGTTTGCCCGTGACCATCACCGCGAGAGAAACCGGCATCGATCTGAAAGGCGTCGTTGCCGCCGTCGACCCTGCGGTCGACCCTGCTACTCGCACCGTCACGCTGCGCGCGACCACCTCCGACCCCGACAAGAAGCTACGCCCGGGTATGTTCGTCAATGTGTCTGTGCTGCTCGACAGCCAGCGCGACGTGATCGCGCTGCCCGTCACCTCCGTCGTCTACGCGCCGTATGGTGATTCCGTGTTCGTCATCGAAGACGATCCGAAGGCCCCGGGCGCGAAGATCGCGCGCCAGCAGTTCGTGAAGCTCGGCGAAACTCGGGGTGACTTCGTCGAAGCCGTCAAGGGTCTCAAAGGTGGCGAAACCCTGGTTTCAGCGGGCGCCTTCAAACTTCGCAACGGCGCACGCGTGAGCATCAACAACAAGGTCGGGCTCGCGCCCAAAATGGATCCCCGTCCGGCCAACCGCTAGTCACGGGCCATGAAGTTCACCGACATCTTCGTGCGCCGCCCGGTGCTGGCGATCGTCATCAACCTGCTCATCCTGATCGGGGGTTTGCAGGCGATTCGTTCGCTCAACGTGCGGCAGTATCCCAAGATCGAAAGCGCCACCGTCGTGGTGAAGACGGTCTACGTCGGGGCCAACGCCGATCTGGTGCGCGGCTTCATCACCACCCCGCTCGAACGATCCATCGCGGCTGCGGACGGCATCGACTACATCGAGTCCGAGAGCGTTCAGGGTCTGTCGACCATCAACGTGCGGCTCAAGCTCAACTTCGATGCTGCGAAGGCGCTCGCCGACATCAGCGCTCGCGTGAACCAGGTGCGGGCCGACCTGCCTCCCGAGGCAGAGCTTCCGGCGATCAACATCGAGTCCTCCGATTCGCAGCGGGCCGCCATGTATCTGAGCTACGGCTCGACGATCCTGGACGACAACCAGGTCACCGATTACCTGATACGCGTGGTGCAGCCGCGGCTGTCGGCGATCGAAGGCCTGCAGCGCGCCGAGATCCTCGGGGGACGGACGTTCGCGGTGCGGGCGTGGCTGGACCCCAAGCGCATGGCCGCGCTGCACATCAGCCCGGCCGAGGTGCGGCGTGCCCTGGCTGCCAATAACTTCCTGTCGGCCGTCGGCCAAACCAAGGGGGCTCTGACGCAGCTGAATCTCACCGCCAGCACCGACGTGACGTCGCTCGACGACTTCAAGAAACTGGTGATCCGCGATCAGGGGGACAAACTCGTGCGCCTCGCTGACGTCGCCGACGTGCAGATGGGCGCCGAGAACTACGATCTCGAGGTGCGCTTTAGCGGAAAAAAGGCAGTGTTCATGGGCATCTGGGTGCTGCCCAACGCGAACTCTGTCGACGTGATCGCCGCGGTTCGCGACGAGTTCGAGCAAATCAGAAGCGAGCTGCCGCGCGGCATGAGCGCGTCGATCGCCTACGATTCCACGACCTACATCGAGAGCGCGATCAACGACGTGGTGACCACGTTGACCGAGACCGTGCTCATCGTCGTGATCGTGATCTTCTTGTTCCTGGGGTCGCTGCGCTCGGTGCTGGTGCCGGTGGTGGCGATCCCGATCTCGCTGATCGGGGCGGTGCTCTTGGCCCAGGTCTTGGGGTTCACCGTCAACCTGCTGACGCTGCTCGCAGTGGTGCTCGCGGTGGGTCTGGTGGTGGATGACGCCATCGTGGTGGTCGAGAACGTCGAGCGTCACATGCGCGAGGGTAAGTCGGGCCTCGAAGCGGCGCTGATCGGTGCCCGCGAGCTGGTCGGTCCGATCATCGCGATGACGATTACCCTGGCTGCCGTGTACACGCCCATCGGGTTCCAGGGCGGCCTGACGGGCTCGTTGTTCCGCGAGTTCGCGTTCACGCTCGCTGGGGCGGTCTTCATTTCGGGCATCGTGGCACTCACTTTGTCGCCCATGATGTCATCGGCCTTGTTGAAGCCGCCCGATCAAGCGGGTCGGCTGACGCGCATGATCGACCGGGGCTTCGACCGCATCCGGCACACGTATGGCAGCTGGCTCACGGGCACCCTCGGCCGGCGCCGCTGGGTCTACGCCGGCTGGATCCTGCTGTCCGTGCTGGTGGTCCCGATGTACATGTTCTCGCCCAAAGAGCTGGCGCCCAACGAAGATCAGGGAGTGGTGTTCAGCGTGCTCGACGTGCCCGCGAACGCGAGCTTGGAGCAGATCGTCCCCTACACTGAGCAGATCGAGACGGCCTACGAGGAAACCCCCGAGTTCCACCACAGCTTTCAGATCACGTTCCCCAGCGGTGGCTTCGGCGGCCTCGTGGTGAACCCGTGGAGCGAGCGCGAGCGCACCATCTTCCAGATCCAGCCAGAGATCGCGGGCAAGCTCGGCGGGCTCGCGGGCGTCAAGGCCCCAGCGATCTTGCCGCCCGCGTTGCCGAGCCCGGGGCTGTTCCCGGTCGAGTTCGTGATCGCTTCGACGGCCGAGCACGCGCAGATCATCGAGTATGCCAAGCAGCTGGCAGACACGGCCACCAAGAGCGGTCTGTTCGCGTTCCCACCGATCCTCGACGTGCGCATCGACCAGCTGCGAGCCAAGGTGCACATCGATCGCGACAAGGTCGCGACCATGGGCCTGGATATGCAAGGGGTGGGCAGCGACCTGTCAGCCATGCTGAGCGGCAACTTCGTCAATCGGTTCAGCATCGAGGGGCGCAGCTACAAGGTCATTCCGCAAGTCGAGCGCGCCAGCCGCCTGACGGTAGAGCAGCTGCAGGACATCCACATCTCCGGACCCAACGGTTCGTTGATCCCGCTCAGCGCCGTTGCCACGATCGAAAAGGGGGTCGAGCCGCGCACGCTGAACCGATTCCAGCAGCTGAACGCCGTCAAGATCTCGGGCGTCGCTCCGCGCGGCCTCGACGACGGCTTGAAGCTGCTCGAAACGAAGGCGAAAGAGATTCTGCCGCCGGGGTATCGTGTCGGCTACAAGGGCGAATCGCGTCAGCTGCGCGAGGAAGGCAGCAAGTTCCTCCCCGCGATGGGGCTGGCGATCATGCTGATTTTCTTGGTGCTAGCCGCACAGTTCAACTCGTTCCGCGATCCCTTCGTGGTGCTCGCGGGCTCGGTGCCGCTCGCCATGTTCGGCGCGCTCATCTTCACCTTCCTGAAGTTTTCGGGGCCACCGGGCCTCAGCTACGGGCTCACGGAGGGTTGGACCACCAGTCTCAACATCTATTCACAGGTCGGGCTCGTCACGCTCGTCGGTCTCATCGCCAAGAACGCTATCCTGATCGTGGAGTTCGCCAACCACCAACAGCTCACCGGCATGTCGAAGGTCGAGGCCGTGCACGCGGCGGCCATCACGCGCCTGCGGCCGATCTTGATGACCACCATTGCGACCGTCGCGGGCCACTTCCCGCTGACTTTGGTGACGGGCGCCGGAGCCGTCGCGCGCAACTCGATCGGCATCGTCCTCGTCGGCGGCATGGCCATCGGCACGCTGTTCACCCTCTTCGTCGTCCCGGCCGTCTATGTGCTCGTGGCGAAGGACCACAGCCACGACCTGGCCACGAAGCGGGCACAAGCGCAGGCGCACGACGGCACGCTCGCCCTGAACCCGGGCACTTGACGGCAGCGTTGCCGGCACAGGTGCCGCCTTGGCCGACGGGCGCTGGTTCGTGCTAAGCTGCACGGGTGGTTGCCGCCATCGCTGGAACAGACGCCGAGCTCTGGGCTCAGCTGGAAGCCCTCCCGAAGCATCTGAAGGGTGAAATCATCGACGGCCAGCTCTACGTCCAGCCCCGGCCACGCCCGCGTCACGCGCGGGGCATCGGCTATTTGGGCCACTATTTGGGTGGCGCTTTCGACTACGACGAAGACGGCCCGGGTGGATGGTGGATCGTCCCCGAACCCGGTATCGAGCTTCCCCGGGCTCCCGAAGTCTCCCCCGATCTTGCAGGCTGGCGGCGCGAGAACTTACCCGAACTACCCCCGCCTGGTGAACCGTTCCGTACTGTCCCCAATTGGGCGTGCGAGGTGCTGTCCCCGAGCAACGCACTCTACGACCAAAAGACCAAAGCGCCGTTCTACGCCAGCGTCGGCGTACCCTGGCTCTGGCTGGTCGACACGCGCAGCCGCATGATCGAAGTTCGGCGCTGGTCCGATGGGAAGTGGATCGTCGAGGGCGTGTTTTCCGAAGAGCGCGAGGCGCGCATGCCACCCTTCGAGGCCATCGCGGTACCGCTGCATCGGCTTTGGGTCTAGTCGGCAGGCGGCGGCGCCTGCCACGCCCAGATCAAACGTCTACGAATAGTTGCCAGCCCTCGTGCTCGGCCTCGAATTGATCCGGCAGATCGAGCTCCCAGAGCGCTTGCTCGAGACAGCGATCGGCGACCAGGTCGCGGTAAGAAAGGCCGCGCGCTTCGTCCACGAGCACGATTTCAGCCAGGGTCGTCTCGAAGCCAACGTTGGCGCTGCCGCGCCCGCCGCACGCACGCCACGCGTCCGACAGCTGCTCGTCGAGCCACGCGTGGTGATCGAAGGGCGGGCCCGAAACCTTGGTACCGCCCATGCGCACCCTGGGCGCTGCGGCGCCAAAGCCGCGACCACCGCCGCCGCTCCCGTATTCGATGCCCTCGGTCGACGGGCGCACACCGGGCTCGATCGCGAGATAGCTCGTCACGGGGGACACGGCGCCTCCGTACAGAGCCAGCGGCATCATCTCTGCTTCGCTGAGTTCGTCGAGGAGTGGTGAGCCGAACACCAGCGCAGACCACCGCACTGTTGCCGGTGTGCTCACGGCCACAGTGCGTTGTACGGGTGACGCCCACAGCTCGCCCCGCAACGTGACGCGCCCGATGCCCACCGGATCCAGAGCAAGCCCCGACAGCGCCTCGCCTTCCGCCAGAGCTTCGGGCAGCTCCAGTTCGATGCGGCTGTGCGTGTCGACGCTGAGCCGATCGAGGCGGAGGGGGCGCACCCAGTCCTCGTAGGCGTCGCGCAGCGCTTCGGCAGCGCCTGCATCGGCCTCGACTGGTGCATGCCAGACGAGTCCGCCGGAGGCGCGCGCCACGGACTGCCATGGGTGCTCGTCGAAACGCACGAGGGAAACCCCCTGATGCGAGAGAACGCCGATGTGAACCAAGGCATTGCTGTTCGGAAGCGCGGCTTGCAGCCGTTCCACGGTCAACTTCGAGTGGGTGAGCGCATCGGTGAACAGCACGATGCGCCGGGGGCGTTTCGCGGGACGGAGCGCGAGCAGCCGGTCTGCCTCGAGCAGCGCCGCCTCCACGTTGCTACCATTTTTCGCTGACACGGTTAGAGCCTCGAGGTCGAGCGCGGCTTGCTCTGCGCTCGCGAACCCACCGAGCGGGGCGTGCACCTGGCGGTCGAACACTAGCACCTGTGCCTCGGCATCTGCCCAGTGCGACAGGTACGCCTGTGCGGCAGCGATCGCACCCGCACGCAGGGGCTCGGCGATCGAGCGCGAGCCATCCAAGAGTACGATCAAGTCCGCTTGCTTGGGCACCTCCGAGAGCTGGGGCGCCGCGTACAGGTCCACCCGGCGCAAGTAACGCTGCTCGGCGGTCGCGCGGACGGCGAGCTCGCCCTCGACGAAGCCTTGCTGGTTGGGCGCCAGCGCCAGTGAGAGCTGCTGATCGCGGACGAAGGTCACTCGAGCGCCGGGCTTCACTTCGCGGCCGTTCACGAACACGCGATCGCCGCGCTCGGCGGGGCGGACGACGAGCTCGGCCAATAGCGATTCGGTCCCCAGCGGGTCGAGCAGCAACTGATGCTTGCCTTCACTGTACTGAGTCGGCAGCTCCAGCGTATATTCCACGCGCTTCTCTTCACCCGGAGGGCAGGGGAACACCTGCAGCGCCAGCAGGCCCTGATGACGCCACGAGAGCAGCGCGGGGTCCTTCGGGTAGTAGCCGCCGATACCCGTGAGCTCGCGATACTTCGCTGCGGCGGCTTCCGCCTCCATCAGCTCCCCGGCGAACCACTTCGGCTTGCCCTGCAGCTGCCCCATCGTTCGGAGCCCCGTGGCGACCGCTCCTTGCGGCACCTCAATCCAAAAGATTGCTTCGTCGTGGCGTGGCCCGCCGTTGAATACCACACGCTCCACGACGAGCGTCGCGTGCCCGCGAGCCAGCCTCACGTCGATGCGGTGCTTCTTTTCCACCAGCTGGTCCGAGCGGAGGGCACTGAACTGATCAGCCTCTGCGCGGCGTGCCAGCAGCATCGACACCGCGCACACCAGTGCCACCCAGACCTTCGCTTGCCACGTCATGCAGCGGTTGGACCGTGCTGGCACAGGAAAGTTCCCGGGGCCTCCGAGCATTACGAGCATGTTGCTCGGCCGGGCCCATTGGCCATGGCTTTGCCGGCCGCGTCAGTCCGCCGAAATCTCGACCTTCAAGAGCGAGTCGACGTCGGGGTAGTCGAAGTCGTCTCCGTCTACGTCGCTCAAGAGCTGGACCGAGCCTTCGCCGCGCGCGCCCGTATCTGGCTCCGACTGGTTCGTCACCGTGTTCGGCCCTACCAGCGGCTCTTCGTTCGCCTCGGTTCCGGCGTCCCAAAGATAGATCTGGCCGGTCACGTCTCCGTCCAGCGGCATCCCGTCGTCGTCGAACAGCGCGATGCCGGAGTCGGAGGGGCCGAAAAACGCGTCATTGGTGGCCGCGAGCATGCTGACGAACGACAGCCGTTGTCCGGGGCTGGCATCGAACGAGAACTCGTAGCGTGAACCGGGGACAATGGGGCCAGGATCGTCGCTACCCACGGGCTTGTTGAACACGGCGCTCCGAACCACGCCTTCGAGCGATTCACGGCTAGCCCCGAGCATCGTGGGGTTGCCATCCTCGGCGATGTGTTCGACGCCATCGCCATAGTCAGCTTCGCCCTCGGTGTAGAGGGGGCGGCTGTCGTCGGTATGCACCACCCAAACGCCGGGCGACGCGGGGAAGGTCACGCCCGTGTTCTCCGTCACGAACTCCGCCAAGTCGCTCGGGTTGCCATCCTCGGCGATGTGTTCGACGCCCCGACCACGATCGGGCATCCCCACGCCGAAGAGCGGATCGGGAGCGCGGTGGACGACCCACACGCCCGGTGAAAAAGGTGCAGGAAAGTCGCCTTCGCTGGTCGCGAGCGCGTCGTCTGCGGATACGTTCGTGAGAGTGACCACGAACTTGGTGCCTTCCACGTGTTCTATCGAGAGGTTGATGACGTCGGAGACTGGAGGATAGTCGAAGCTTTTACCGGCTTCTACGTCCTCTATCGCCAAGACATCGCCGCCTTCGTCGGGGCCCGTGTCGGGCTCCTCTTGCTTAGAGACGGTGTTCGGGCCCACCCTAGGCTCTTCGTTGACTTCGGTGCCTGCATCCCACAGGTAGACCTGGTCGGTCACGTCGCCGGAAATCGGCTGGCCTTCTTCGTCGTACAGGGCGATACCACCACCGTCGGGAGCGTAGAAGAGGTCATTCGTCGCCGCCAACATCGTGACGAACGACAGCTTCTGAGTGCGGCCTGCGTGAATGGTGAACTCGTAGCTCTTCCCTGGGGTTGCCGGACCGGGTTCCGAGTCGCCTCGCGGCGTGTTGAATACTCCGGCGCTGGTGAACGGCCGCTGTGGTGCCACATTTTCTATGCTGACCGTGAAGCGATGCGTGTCGGCGGATGAGCCATCGTCACCGCTGCCGTCATCACCGCAGGCGCCTACGAACACCGAAGCGGCGACGAGATAGGTAAAATTCCGATTCATGATCAACGTTCTCCTCACGCGAGGACTCGCCGCGCGAGCCTGGTCGACGACAAAGAGGAGCGGCGAGGCGGACGAGCTTCTGCCTCGTCCGTGCCGCCGGCTTCCCAAGCCCCGCACATCGAGACTCACAGCGGCCTACGGCGCACCCAAGAGCCGGTTACACCGGCGACGTGCATTTCGCCGACAGCGTCCGGCCTTTCCACTGGGGGCGAGCGGCAGCCCCCGACGCTACGAACCCGTCGCGCAGGAGTCCGCGCGCGACCTCCTGCGGGTAGGACCATCCTCATCTTTGCTAGCAATCGCCGCGAGGCGTGACCGATGGGTATGTCTCGGGATGCAATTGCTCTTCAATCACGCCAGGTTAGCCGCGGGCGCCGGACGCGTGACAGGTCACCCGTACGAACTGAGCGCAATGGCGCGCTCGCGCGTATAGTTGTCTCATGTCCCCCGTCGCGCGTGAAGTCGTGGCACTGACTCTGGAGCAGTGGGCGTCGCTTTCGGAGGAGGAGCCGGGTGAGTTCGTGGCTGGTTTCCTCGAGGAGGAAGAGGTGCCAGATCTCGCTCACGAGTCGGTGGTCGCTTGGCTGATCGCTACGTTGAAAATGTGGCTCGCGGGTCGTGGCGGCTTCGTCTTCGGCTCGGAGGTCAAGTTCGCGGTCACGCCCTCTCGGGGGCGGAAGTCGGATGTGTCGGTCTACTTTCCTGGGCGGACAGGTTTGCCGCGGCGCGGGGTAGTGCGCATCCCGCCGGACGTCATGATCGAGGTCCTGTCCGAAGGGCGGCGCGATGCTCACAGGGATCGAATCGACAAGCCCGACGAGTACGCTGCGTTCGGGGTGCGTTGGTATTGGCTCTTCGACCCCGCCGGGCGCACCCTCGAGGTGTTCGAGCTGGGAGCTGACGGTCGTTATGTCCGCGCGTTCGCAGCTGCGTCAGGGAAGCTGCAAGCCCCAGGCTGTGACGGGCTGGTCTTGGATCTCGACGAACTGTGGGCCGAGGTCGATCGCTTGGACGAGTAGCAGCGGCACCAGCTATTCACCGGGAGGCAGCGCAGCCGCCGGTGGTGATGCCCTACGGCATCTTACCCAATCGGTGTGCCACCGAGCTGGTGGATGCCGAGGTGACGTTGGACGAGTTGTTGGCGTGGAACCGGCAATTCCAGGCTTGCGCTCGCTGCCATGATCTTGTATCTCTAACCACGTCGAGGTTGGCCAGCGTTCACGAACGCGTTCACCCAGCGTCGGCACCCGAAAGGATTCGAGATTGTTTTTGCGCACAACCCCCGTGAACGAGATTCATTCCGTCGCGATGCCGGTGTGCGCGCTCTGCGCCTACTAGCTCGCGAGCGAGACTCTAGGCCGCCCACCAGCGGCAGAGCCCCCACCGGGGTTCGGGTCTCCCAACGAGCTCAGCGCTCCAACCCTTGAGAATTGCCGGACTTTCCGGCGGCCGCACCAGTACGCTGACTTCTCTGGCGGGAGCAGTCGGTGCGGCGTTCGACACCGGAGACCGCCGCTGGTGTCTTTGAATCGACTCCTCGCGAGTTGCCCGCTAGCGTGCTCTCGATGGGGTTTGGAGGCTGCGAACTGTCCCCCGGTGCTGGGCGATGGATTCGCGCCGGGTGCCTCTGGTGCCACGGCGCAGATCTGCCTAGCGTGGGGGGACGACGCACCCGGCGCCGAGTTCGTTGGGGGACACGAGCCCGCTGAGTAGGATCTCTGCGATACGCCAAACTCATGCTCGACGTCACCATCTTCCAAGCTCTGCACCGCGGCGAGACCTCCGCGCCGGATTTCGACGTGGCGCTCGCTGCGCTCGGCGCGTTGCCGTTGGCGGATCGCGCGCCGTATCTCGGGGTGCTCGAGTGCGCGCTCGTCGCTCCGAGCGAGCGCGTGCGGGTCGGTGCGCTGCGAATGCTGGCGGGAGCCAACGGGCGGCCAGCGTTTCGAGCGCTCTTGCGCGCGCTGGCCGACGAGAGCGCTGAGGTCAGGCAAGCCGCCGTGGAGAGTTTTGCAGTGAGCGCGCTGCGCCAGCCCGCTCGCTGGGTGCACCTGCTGTTTCACCCGGAGGCCGAGGTGCGTTCGGCGGCGATCGAGCGGCTGCCCGAATCGCAGCGCGGGCGGGTCCTGTACCTTATGCCCGATCCGAAGCTGGCACCCCGGATTTCGAGCTGGCTCAGCTCCGATCGCCGCCCCCGCCTGCCAGCGACGGCGTTCACTTTGGTGCTCGGGTTGTGCCGTGCCGGGCACCTCGATCTCTCGGTGGCGGCCCAGCTGCTCGACGACCTCGAATCGGCGGCGGTGCTCGATCACGGCAACTTCGGACCGCGCCGCGATCCGGAGGTTTGCCGGACCTTGGTGTCCACCGCGGCGAGCGCCGCGGAACACTTCGGGGGCGACGCGCTCGATCCGATTTTTGCGATCCTGCTGGCCGCCGACGTGGCTCTGCGGAAGCGCCTGGTGCTGCGTTACACGGAGCGGCTGTTGCAGACCGGGCCCGAACTTCGCTGGCGCGCGGCGGCAGCGGTGTTCGTCAGCCTGAAGCCGGACGCGAGCTCCGATCAGCACGCCGAAGCGCAGCGCTTCGTGTGTCATCTCGTGCCGGAGTCGTTCGGTTCCTCCGCGATCCCAGCGGCCGTGCGCCGTCGCGCGGCGCGCGAGCTGCTCGAGCTCCGAGGCGCTCCGCTGCTGCGCGACGACGCAGCGTTGCGAACTTGGATCGAGCAGCTGTCCGAGGATCCGCCGGGGCGCCTGGACCTGTCGGTGGTCGCCGGGTTGTTGCGTCTCGCGCTGCCCGCCGACAGCGCCGAGATCCTCGCTACCGCGGTCGGCGAGGATCGTTTGATCGAAGCGTTCCTCGCCGATCCGATCGCTTCGGCGCCCCTGCTGTCACCGCGCTGTTTGCCTGGGGTGGACCGGCGCGCGTTGCTCGGCCGGCTGTGTGCCACGGATCCCGCACGCTTCGGCGCGATCGTGGCGTTGTCGATCTGGGTGCTGCCGGTCGATCAGCTCACGCTCGCGACGGATCTGGCGCCCACGCAGGTGCTCGACGTGGTCCGAGCTTTGTGCGAGCTCGAGCAGCGCCCCGACGTCGATCTCGGCCCCAAGAAGGTCCGCGCCGTGGTTCAGGCGTGTGCCGAGCTCTTGAAGCAGCCTTCCGGAGCACTCGAGCCGAAGGTCGTCGCGGAGAGCGCGGCTGCGCTGCTGCCCGCCTGGCTCGGACAGCCTGATCCGAGCGCGTGCAGTGTTAGCGTGCGGTTGTTCGGTACCTTGGTGGAGCCGCTCGCGGCCGGCGACTTCGTGAAGCTCGCCCAGGCACTCGAGCCCGAGCAACTGGAGCGTTTGCTCGCGGTGTTGCCGCACTGTCCCGGTGTTTCCTTTGGCAAAGAGCTGGCGCTGGCGCACGCGCTCACGGGCAGCACGCGTGTCGCCCTGCAGGCGTGGGCAGCGGAACGCCTGGGCGTGCGGACGCCCGAGGCGTTCAAACCACCGTCGCCCGCCGGCAGGGTGAGGCAGATCACTCCCGCTGAAAGCCAGCGACTGTTCGCAGCCGACGAGCGCGATGTCACGCTGTTTTGCTCGCAGCTGTTGGGAGAGCGCACGCTGGGGCTGCCCGAGGCGCTGCGCGCGTGCGCCGCGCCGCCGGTACCCCGCGCGGCGGTCGTGGCGGCGCTCCTGGGCGCGTGTGACGACGTGAGCGAAGTCGCGGGGCAAGTGGATCGCTTTGCGTCCGAGGACCTCGGTTTCCTCGAGAAGCTCGAGGGCCTGGCGGTCCAGAACTGGGCACATACTCCCGAGCTGCCGTTGCTCGGCGCCGCCTGGCTGTGGCGCTGGGAGCGCCAGGCGATGCGAGTCGGAGAACTCGCGCTCGCGGGTGACGGCGGTATGTCACGCCTGCTGGAGTGGAGTAAGGGGATCGGGTTCGCTCCGCTGCGCGAGAGCGTATGGTTCGCCGTGGCGCGCTGCCTCGCGGTCTGGGGGGCTCGCAGCAAAAATCAGTTCTGGCAGGCGGTCGGCGACGGAAAGCCGCTCGTGCGCGCTGCGCTGGACGAGCTCGACAGTGAACTCGGCGAGGCGGCTGCGGAGCTGCTGCTGGCGCTTTACCGCAATCAGGTCCCGGCGCTCACGCCTGCTTTTCCGGAGCTGCGCGAGCGGCTCCCCAACGTCGCGCTGTCGGTGGCCAGGAAGCTCGACCTGATGCTCGACACGCGGGGCTTGAGGTTTCGTGCCACCGGTGTGCGTCAACACCAGCGCAGCGTGCCTGATACCGAGCTGCGGGCGCTGCGGAGCAGCACCGATCTCGTCGAGCTGATCCGGCTGTGCAGCGGCGAGTCGCCCGTGCTCGTGCAGGAAGCCGTGCTGCGCTTGCTGGAGCTGCCGGGGGGCGAGAGCGCGCTCGCGGCGTTGCTCTCGCGCGTGCACGAGGCCCGCTCGCCGGGCTTGATCGCCGAGTCGATCCCGTTGTGGTCCGACCCGCTGGCGATCGAGTCGGTGCGGGAGCTCGTGACCGGCTCCGCGATCCCGAGCGAGCTTCGCTTCCGCGTGGCGCTCGCGTTTCTCGAGCGCGGCGAGCTGGCTATGCTGGCGCTCGCCTATGCTGCGGCGCTCGAGCCGGATGACGACCAGTGGTTTTCACCCAAAGACTACCAGCGTCTGTGCAGCGCCGATGCACCGGAGCCGGCCTGGTTGGTGCTGGCGCGCTCCCCGCACCCGCACGCGTACCGCCCCGCGGTGCTGGGCTTGCTGGGCCGCTCGTCGTTGCCGGACGCGGAGCGGATCAGCAGCCTCCGGAAATTTCTCGAGGCCGGCACCGATCGCGAAGCCGAGCTGCGCGCTCAGGTCGCCGAGCGGCTCGCCAACGTGAGCGACGATCTGGGGTTCCCGCTGCGCATCGTGCAGGCGCTCACGCGACGCAGGTTCGAAGCCGGCGGAGCCCTCGTGCGAGACCCGACGTTGTTCGTGGCGGCGACGCGCGGCGTCTTGATGGCCGGTGAGGCCCTGGATCGCGAGCACGCGATGGTGGATCTCTTGGCGTTTGCGCCAGTGGTCGAGCGCGACCTCGCGTTTCAGGAAGTCTTGCTCGACAGCCACAACGCCTTCGCTGCCGAGCGGGCGGTGCGTGCGCTCGATGATCGCCAAGCGCGCGTCGGCAGGCTCCGTGAGCTGGCGGGGCTGTTCGCCTGGGGCTTCCGCATCGGACTGGTGTTGACAGGTCGCCACCACCGGCCGCACATGACGAGCGACGGCGCCTACGGCTACGTCCGACGCAACGATCCGCGGGTGTACGTGACGCCGCTGCCCTTGCTGCGCGGCGATCCGAATGGAAAAGACGTGGTCGAGGGGCTGATCTTGCACGAGCTCGGCCACCATCGCTGGCACAGCGGGCCGGACAACGATGCCGTCTGGGCAGCCGCCGAGAAGGTCAAGATGCATGGGCTGCTCAATCTCGTCGCCGACGAGCACCTGGAACGCAACCTGCGCGCGCTGCAGCCGGAGTGGGGGGACAAGCTGAAGCGCCTGGCTGCGTACGCCTTCCAGCACGCGGCCAAGGACATCG
The DNA here is from genome assembly GCA_025937785.1 of Polyangiaceae bacterium. Classification (GTDB taxonomy): domain Bacteria; phylum Myxococcota_A; class Polyangia; order Polyangiales; family Polyangiaceae; genus JAICQQ01. Next base: position 10,333 of record JAICQQ010000078.1, on the reverse strand, counting down.
AGGTGTCGAACCTGCTCAGGGTGCTCGGGGTCCACGCGTTCTCCGTGCTGAGCGCGTGCTCGCTGGAGTTGGGGCACGATCCCGACCGGGTCCGCGTCGACAGCGGCGCGCTGCTGCGCTCGCTTTCGGAGCTGGGACATTCGTTCGCTCGCTTCATGCGGGCGCTGCGCATGGGCCTCGGCGATCGTCAGGAAGATCCGAAGGTCGCGGCGGCGCTCGCGCTGTTCAAGCCGAGCTTTCGCAAGCTCGAGATGCCCGCCCTGCTGGAGATTGCGTATGAGTTGCGCGATATCTTCGGCGACGATGCGGTGTTGCTCGACAGCTTCGGCGGCGCCGAGACCGTCGACGAAGGCGAGCGCGCCAAGACCGCCGCCAACGCCAGCCTCGAAGATCGCGACGTCCAGCCCGAGGTCGAGCGCATCCTCGATCCGCGCAAGCTGAAGGGCAAGCAGGACGGCGGGCACACCGGCGGCAGCCCCCCGAAGCTCTCGATCAACGTCACGGGCTTGCCGCATTTCGACAAGATCGACAAGGTCGAGCGCCTCGTCGTCGACCCGGGCGCGCACCAAGAGCTGGCGCGCGAGGTGGCGCGCCCTTCGCAGAGGCTGCGCACCTTCTTCGAAGAACTCGGGATTCAGCGTGCGCCGGTGCGCTTCCGCACCAGCGGAACACGCCTCGACCGCGCCCGCCTGAGCCGCCTGGTCCTGCTCAGCGACCCGCGGGTGTTGACCGCGCGCCAGCCGCGCTTCGACACGGACTTGTTCCTGGGCCTGCTCGTCGACTGCAGCGGGTCGATGCAGGCCGTAGACAACATCATCAAGGCTCGCCGCTTTGCCGTGTTGGTGGCCGAGGCGGCCAAGGGACTACCGGGGATCGATGTGCGCGTCTTCGGCTTCACCGACAGCGTACTGTACGATGCGGGCGACGCGCGTCGCTGCGCGGCCGCGAGCCTGGAGGCCGGTGGTGGCAACAACGACGCGGGAGCCCTGCTCCATTTGGCGGAGGTCGCCAAGCACAGCCGGCGCCGTGCGAAGCTGCTCGTGATGGTCAGCGACGGCCTGCCCACGGACTGCTCGGCCCAGGCCTTGACCGATCTGGTCAAACACCTCGAGAAACGCGAACACATGGTGCTCGCGCAGGTGGCGGTGCGACCGCTCGAAGAGCAGTGCTTCACCCACTACGTTCGGCTCGACGAGGGCGACTCCAACCAGGTGGTCCGGCGGTTCGGTGAAACCATCGCGCGCCTGGTGAGCAAGGCGCTGCGTTGACGCAGGGATGGGAGTATAAGCAGCAACGTCATGGGAAAGTTGACTCTCGAGGAAGTGAAGGTCGGTGGCGTGTTCGAAACGACGTTCTGGAAGAACCCGGACGACGCATCGAGCTATCCGCTTCGGGCGACTCATCTGGACGGGCGCCGAGCGCCGAAGGTGGTGCTCAGCAAAGACCCGCGGGTGGTCGCGGGCGTGCCTTGCCGGGTCCGGGTCGCCGCCATCACCAAGCCAGAGCGCAGCGATCACGGCATCATCGAGGCGACGTACTCTGGGCCCGCGCCGTTCAAGTTGGAAGGGGTGTACGTCGATCCGATCGTGGCGCGCAAGCTGCAGGTACTGCTCGAAAGCGGGCTCAACATTTTGCTCGACGGCCCGCAGGGGTGCGGCAAAACCACGCTCACGCGGTCCATCGCGCAGACGCTGGGCATGGAGTTCGTGTTCTTCAACTGCGGCGCCGTGGTCGAGGCCACCGATTTCTTCGCGACGATTCAGGTCCGGGCCGGGGACTCGGGGCAGCCCGTCACCTCGTTCGTGAAGACCGAGGTGCTCGAGGCGCTGGAGCGCGCCGGCGCCGAACCCGAAAAACGTTTCCTCGTGTTTTTGGACGAGCTCAACCGGTGCCAAGAGAGCGCGCGCAACGCGCTGATGCCCGCGCTCGACTCGTCGCGACGCGTGTTTCACCCCATCGACAATCGCTTCCTCGCCATCAGCGACAACGTGCAGTTCATCGCCGCCGTGAACCGCGGCGCTGAGTTCTCCGGAACCTTCGGCATCGACGCGGCCCAACTCGATCGCTTCGCTCCCTTGCAGATGGGCTACTTGCCGGCCGACGAAGAGGTGAAGCTGCTGCGCGGCCGCCACCCCGAGCTCGGTCAAGCGCTCGTCGAACGCATCGTGGCGATCGCCGACGCCGTCAGAAACTCCGCCGAGCTCGAGGCGGGCTTGAGCGTGCGCGCCACCGAAGAAGTGTGCGTCTACCTCAAGCACCCCCTGATGCTGGCCGAGCAACAACGCATGCTGCCCGAGGTGCTGAAATCGAGCTTCTGCGGGCGCTTCGGCGGGCGCTGGGACGACGCCACCACGGACGCCGGGGCAGTGTGGGCGCTGGTGCAGCGCGAGCTGATGGACGCTCAGGCGCGGCCCCCGACGTAGCAGGTCCCGCGTGAAGCTCTTCAAAGACTGGTTTCTGATCGGCATGGTGTTGGCCGTGCTGCTCGCCAGCTGGTGGCCCGAGCCCGGCGCACACGGCGGAGCTTTGCACCCGGAGCTCTTGAACAAGCTCGGGGTCGCGCTGATTTTCCTGCTGCACGGTCTCACGCTCTCGTTCGCCGCGCTGAAGGCCGGCACGCTGCGCCTGAAGCTGCACCTGATCGTACAGCTCTCGACGTTCCTCGCCTTCCCAATGCTGGGGCTCGCGCTGGTGGCGCTCAGCACGGGGCGCGTGGAGCCGGCCCTGGTCACCGGCGTCTTCTTCCTGTGCGCGCTGCCCTCGACGGTGTCGTCCTCCGTCGCGCTCACGGCGGCCGCACGCGGCAACGTGCCCGCCGCGGTGTTCAACGCGACGCTCTCGAGCTTGCTGGGCGTGGTCCTGACGCCGCTCTGGCTCGGTTTGGTGCTCGGCGCGCACGGGCGCGCCTTGCCCGTGGCGAAAGTCGTACTCGACCTGTGCCTCTGGCTGCTGTTGCCGCTGCTCGCGGGGCAGCTCTTGCGCCCTTGGTTCGGCGCCTTCGCCACGCGGCACAAGGCCCGCATTTCGATCGTCGATCGGGGGACGATTTTGCTGCTGGTCTACACTTCGTTCTGTGACTCCGTGGTCGGGGGCGTTTGGTCGAAGCAAGGGTTCGGTACGCTGCTCTACGCGGGTGGCGTCGCTGCCGCTGTGCTGGCCACGGTCTTGGCAGGCACCGCGCAACTGAGCCGCGTGCTCGGGTTCCCCCTGGAAGATCGCATCGTGGCGGTGTTCTGCGGCTCGAAGAAGACACTCGCCGCGGGCGTCCCCATGGCGCGCCTCATCTTCGGCGCCGACCCGGGTCTCAGCTTGATCCTGCTCCCGCTCATGATCTACCACCCGCTGCAGCTCGTGGTGGGGGGCTGGCTCGCTGGCAACTGGGCGGCGCGGGCCACAGAAGCTTCAGGGGGGCGGCCAGCGCAGACCCAGCCCGGCGTGCGCTGAGTCCTCGCGCAGGCGCACGTCGTCGGCAGGTGGCGGCAACGCTTCCCAGGCGTCGGGCGAGCTGTCGGGGGGGGCTTCTTGGTTGTCGACCCTGGCGCGGTACAACGTGCCCTGATGCATTACGTAGGCGCCTGCGCGATAGCTGACGACCGGAGCTTCGGGATGCAACGTCGCGCGATCCGTCCACCACTCGACACGACGCACGTTGGCGTCGATCTCCTCGTTCATGAAATCCCTGAAGCTGACGGCGGGCACCGCCTCGGCGACGTTGTTCTCGCTGGTGACGCTGTCGAAGAGCCACTGAATGAAGGGGTAGGGGGCGTCCACCAGGTTGTCCCGCAGTACGTGAGGGTTCAGCGTGTTCGACCCCACACCGAACACCTGCACCGGCTCGTCGGCGTCGGGGTAGACGCTCGGATAGTCGAAATAGAAGCCGCGGAAAGCGTTGCGCTCGAAGCGCAGCGTGACGCCGGTTTCGTCGGCGTGCGTGTAGACGCCGGTCGCGGACGTGTCGGAGAAGTAGTTGTCCGTGAAGCTCACATCTTCGCCGTCGCTCGCGGGGTCGCCGTCCACCGGAGTGGGGAAGAATTCGACGAACAGGTCGCCGGTGCCGATCACGATGTTGTGGTGGAAGCTCGAGCTGCCGTAGCGCTGCCCGTACTGCACGTTGCCGTCTTGATAGTGCTGGAACGCCGAGCGCCAGCGGATCGCCGCCGGCCCGATCACGTTGTGGTGGATCTCCGTGTCTGATCCGAGCTGACCCACCTGCAGGGCTTCGGTGCCGGTGCGCAGCAAGCGATTGTCGTAGATTCGGAGGTTTTCGAAGCTGTGCTGTGGCTGTGCTTGGGTGCTGCCGAAGTAGATGCCTTCGGAGCCGACGTCGTGGACGTAGAGGTCGTGCACGCGCACGTTGCGCATGGTGGCGTCGCCGTCGTCGTCGGTCTTGGCGATGATGCCGGCAAACTCGGCGCGCGTCACCTCCAGCATGTCGAGCTCGAAGTCCGTGGCGCCGCCGCCGATGGCCAGCCCGGAGAGCCCTTCTTTGCTGAAAGCGTCGTCGATGAAGATGCCGTAGCTGCCCTGGCTGTGCGCGAAGTCGCCTTGCGCGTGGCCGGGAAAGTCGGCGTCGCCGGTCTGGGCGGCCTCGTCGTGGCGCCCCGTGAGCACCCAGTTCGAGCCACCGTTGATCACGAACACGTAGTTGGCGGCCTCGCCGCCGACGCGCACCTGACCTGCCAGATTCGTGATCACGAGCGGTCGCTCCGCCGAGCGCTCTGGAAGCTCGCCGAGCAGCACGCTTCGGTACTCGCCTGCGGGAATGTACAGGCGATCGAGCGTCGCGAAATCGACCTCGGGGAACTCGCTGGTGAGCTCTGGATGGTACAAGGCAGGGCGCTCGCCGTCTGGCACGGGGAGGGTGAACGTCGTTTCCGGGGGATCGAACCCGCCGCTGCCGCTGCCGTTCGAACCGGCGGCACCGCCATCTCCGCCGCTGGCAGCGCCGCCCGTGCCACCGCCACCCGTGCCAGCGCCGCCGCTGCCGCCGCTCGTGGTGTCCGTCGCCGAGCCCTGGCCCCCGCTCGCAGAATGGGTCGGCCCGCTCCCCCCCGTCGCCCCGCCGCTGGTCATCGACCCGCCGCTGCCGCCCGCACCGCTCGTGTCGCTCGCGCCGGCCTTGTCGCCGCCGCCACACGCGCTCAGCCCCAAAATTCCAATCCCGAACCAGCGTCGCATGAGTCAGTTTACGGCCGCTGCGCCTTGCGAAAAAACGTCAGAAACACCGAAACTTCCCCGCGCCGTCTTGTAGGTGAAGGTGCGCTGCTGGCTTGGTGTGAACAGTGTTCACAAAAAGCAGCGCCTGCTCGGGAACGTCTGCGGTCAGGGGGTGTCGGGACTGGCCATGATCACCGCCGAGCATGCGTTTCTCCCGGATCTCCTGCACCCGATCGCGCGGAGCCGCATCGATCGCGAGCACACCCGCGTCGCCCTCGTGATGGCATTTGCCGGGGGATCGGGGGGCGGCCTGTTTGCCGATGCCCTCGACAAAGCCGAGAGCTCGGACTCGAGCTGGGATGCGACGACCTTCGCGCGGGATCTGTTCCTCGGTCGCTTCGTAGCCGAGGGCTTTCGCGCGCGCATTGGCGCTGACGAACCCCAGATGTGCGTGAACCATCTCGTGCGGCTCTTGAGTCACCCCCCGCGCGACCCAGCCGTCGTCCATTACCGCCGCCAGATCCTGACCGAGCTCTGCGATTCTCCCGAGCTTCGGAGGAACCTCGAGCAACTCTACCGAGCGCTTTGCCGCTTGCGAGGCCTGCTCGAGAGTACGGCCGGGCAAAGCATCGATCCGAATCGACGTCAGCTCGACACCTTGGTGGTCGTGCAGAAGATCATCGATCTCATGGCCACGGGATTCGGGGCCGCCGGGAGCGGTCTCCAGGCACTGGCGGCCTTCGGGATGCGGGTGCAGCGCACGGAACCGTACCAGGCACTGTCGGACCTCGTCCGCTACGATGCGCAGCTCGCGACCCTGAGCCTGAACGTCGGCGTCGGCGCTGACGGGCGCATCCGCGGTTTCGAGGTGGTGTCGGTGAAAGAGAGCGCCGACAATCCCTTCGTCAACTCCGTGTGGCGCCGCTGGGCGGCGAAGTTCGAGCTGTTCTTGCGAGGCTATCGCTTCAGCGACGGCGAAGTCATGGCGCGCCTGATCGACGCCGTGTTCAGCGGCGTCGAGAACGAGATCGTTGCGTTCGTGCAGTTGCTCGGCGAGATCGAGTTTTACCTGGGCGCGCTGGGGTTTCGCGAACGTGCCCACGCGGCCGGGCTCGAGGTGTGCTTGCCGACTCTCGTCGATGCGCGCGCCCCCCGACGCCTCGAAGGCCTGTTCAATCCACTGCTGTTGTTCAGCGGCATCACGCCGGTACCCTGCACCATCGCGACGCGCTCGCTGGCGGGGACGGTGCTCATCACGGGGCCGAACTCCGGCGGCAAGACACGCTTGCTGCAGGCGCTGGCGTTCACGCAGCTGCTCGCTCAGGCCGGTTCCTTCATCCCCGCGCGCGCTGGATCGATCGCGCTGGTTCCGGCGCTGGTGGTCTCGCTCATCGAGGAAACCAAAGCCGACCAAACCGAGGGCCGCCTCGGCATGGAGCTGATGCGCATCCGCGCGCTGTTCGAGCGATTACCGCCCGGCGCCATGGTGCTGCTCGACGAGCTGTGTTCGGGGACGAACCCTTCGGAGGGGGAAGAAATCTTCGAGCTGGTGGTTTCGACATTGGCGCGGCTGGAGCCGCAGGTGTTCATCACCACGCACTTTCTGGCGTTTGCCGCGCGGCTCGAGCGCGAGCGGAAGATCGCGGGGCTGGGCTTTCTGCAAGTCGAGCTCGGCGCCGATCGGCGTGCGACCTTCCAGTTCGTCGAGGGCGTGGCCCAGACCTCGCTGGCGGGGCACGCCGCGGAACGCCTGGGGGTCACTCGCGACCAGCTCGACGCGCTGGTCGAGCGCAACACCCAGCTGTTTCGAGCAGCGAAAGCCACGGCCACGGGGGCGCACTAATGCCGACGTTTCTGGTGACCCCCAGGATGTCGCCGGAGCTCTCCGCACGCGTCGAAGCGAGCGTGACGGGGCAGAAGCGCGGCAGCGCGAGTCGATTGGGACCACGAGCCACCATGGGACTGCGCGTGGTGGCGCTGGCCACGATCGCCGCAGCGCTCGTGTGGCTGGTGCTGACGAAGCGCCAAGCTGACCAAGAAACCGAGACGCTGCGCGCCGCGCTGATCGAGCGCTGGCAGCAGGCTCGGGCGCCGCTCAGCGCGTCGCAGCTGGAGCTCCCACGGCGTTTGCTCGCCTTGGTGAAGCCGGAGTTGCAACGCTACTCGGGTGATCTCGTGACCGCACGAGCCCGGGCCCCGCAGCTGGCGCGCCTGCTTGCTGAGCCCACCGTCTACGTGCGCGGACCACTGGCAACCTTGGGGCAAGCCGCCGGCCTCGAACAGAGCGCCCGCGAATCGGTGAAGGACGCCTTCCTGCTGTGTCTGCTCGATCCTCCGGAAAAGCGCTCGGAAAAGGCGCTGCTCGGCCGCGTCAAGTCCGCGTATGCCGCGGGCGACCGCATGCAGCGCGCCACCGCGCAGGTGACGCGCCTGGGGGACGCGTTCGTGGGCTTGCCGTTCCTCGACGCCGGCTGGCGCGAACAGGTCGTGCGCGCGAAGCACCACCAGGAGCTCGAGCGGCTCGAGAGCAGCTTCGCCCGGGCGCCCATCCAGGCCGCACGCGCAGCGCTCCAGGCGCGCCAGTTGTTGTTCGTGGTCGACGAACCCGGTGCCGCGTCGGCGATCACGGAGCTAGACGGAGAAAAGCCACACGATGTGCGCGTGGGGCTCGTCGACCTCAGCACGGGGCAGCTGCTGCTGCGCCTGCGCAGGCGCGTCGACCCGAGCGGACTGTCCGACGCCACTCGCGCCGAATACGCCCGGGGCGTCGACGACTGCGGCCTGGCGCTCGACGTGCGTGATGCCGCCACCGAGTCGTGAGCGCCGCTATTCGCAGTAGTACTGGCCGCACACCCCTGACTCGCAGTCCTCGGGACGCACGCAGTCTTCGCCAGGGCCGCCCGTGGTGCAGAGACCGGCGCTGTTGCCGCCGGTGTAACAATGCAGGCTGGCACACTGATCCGGAGTTACGCAGAACGATCCGAGTTCGCCGTCCGCGCATTCTCCGCGCCCGAGGCCGGTCGAGTACGCGCAGCTGCCCTCGACGCAGTCGCTCTGGTCGGCGCACGCGCTCGTGAGCAGGCCGTCGGTGCACGCGCCCGAGCTGTTTCCGGGGCTATGCGCGCAGAGCTCCGAGATGCAATCCGCATCTTCGAGGCAAAGCGAACCGTCGGCTCCATCGGTGCAGCTGCCGAGCTCGTAGCCTTCGCGAGCAGCGCAGCGGTTCGAGATGCACTGCCCGTCGCCCACGCACGGCGAGCCTGTCGAGCCATCGGTGCAGATGCCGCCGCCGTCACTCTCGAGGGCGCATCCGCCGACCTCGCAATGTGCGGGCTTGCTACAGCGATCGTCGAGCCCCCCGGCGCTGCAGGTCCAGCCGGCGCCTGCGGAGTCCTTCGCGCAACGGCTCTCGGCGCAGTCCTCGTCGTCCTCCGAGTCGCACGGCGTACCCACGGCTCCGTCGCTGCATGTGTTCGTGGGGCCCTGCGAAGCGAAGTTGCGGGTGCAATGCCCCGCCTGGCACTCGCTGTTTTCGCTGCAAGGTTCACCCAGCGCGCCTTCGGTGCAGTAGCCCCTGAACGAGTCGCTCGCGCATTGCCCGGCTTGGCAATCGTCGTCGTCCGCACACGGTTCGCCCACCTCGCCCGAAGTGCACCTGCCGTCGAAGCTGCCCATGGCGCAGCTGAGGCCGTCGTCACACTGGTCGTCGCCGAAGCAAACGCTGTCCAGATCGCCGTCGCTGCACACGCCTTGGGCGCTAGCCGCGGACTTGCTGCACAGGCCGCTCTGGCAGTCGCCGCCGTCGCTGCAGCTGGCGCCTTCAGCACCGTCGCCGCAGGTGCCGAGCTCCGTGGCGGGTGTCCCCGCCGGCACACAGATCTCGAGCTCGCAATCGGCCGCTCGTGTGCACGGGTCGCCGATCGAGCCATCGCCACAGCGGCCCACGAACGACGCGGGCGGCAGCACGCACGTCAGGCCGGAGCCGCACTGCTCGCTGTCATTGCAGTACTCGCTGGGTTCGCCTGACGAGCATGCCCGGCGCCCGTCGAGCGCGACGGCGACGCAATGACCGGCCACGCAATCGCCATCGTCGACGCACGACGCGCCCGACAGCCCGTGGTCACACCCGCCAGAGTCCGAGCTGGCCGCCTCGACGCAGCGTCCCTGGTCGCAGTCGGTGTCGGACTCGCACGGGGAGTAGTCACCGATGCAAGACACGACGTCGCCCAGATCCCACTCGCACGCCACCTCGCAATCGACGCCGGTGAGGCATCCGAGCTCTGGATGACAGCCGGTGTAGCTCGCAGGAAACGGATCGCAGTCGCAGGTCACGCTGCTGCAAACTGCGTCACAAGCGTCGCCGGCGTAGGTCATCGCGAGCGCGCCGCAGTTCGCCAGGGCAGGAGCCGGTGGGATCTCGGGCCGCCCGCCGCCCCCCGACGTGCTGTTGCCGCCACTTCCCGTCGTGTCGGAACCTCCGGAGCTCGAGCTGCCTCCGCTACCACCGGCGGCCGCCCCCCCGGCTCCGCCCGTGCCGTCCGACGACGCAGAGCCGTCGCCGCCTCCAGAGCACCCGACGGCTACTCCAGCCAACACCCCACAGATCCAGCGCGCGAGTCCAGAAGACCCCCGCGCACCCACCGCTCGCACGTCCATGCTGCGGTTACGAACCATCCCTGGACAAACTTGCCTCCCGGGCACGACACAGGTGCTGATGAGACGCACCAGGTGCGAGCCTTGCGCCCTTAGAGGCTATCCCGGTGTCAGGATGGATCGGAGTCTGACGGGAATTTCCGGGTCTCGCGAGCTCCCCACCTATTCGAGAATGAGCCGGCGCTCGAAGCCGCGCCCCCGCGTGCCGTGCGCGCCGACCGCGCGAGCCCCGTCGGCAGCAGACCGCGTGAGCCGTGTGGCCCGTGCGCGCCGACCGCGTGAGCCGTGTGGCCCGTGCGCGCCGACCGCGCCGACCGCGTGAGCCGTGTGGCCCGTGCAGCGCGCTACCGCACGGATGCAACGGGGGAATCCCTTGAGCGTGGCCCGCGAGATGCACATTGGGTCGCGCCTGTCGCAGATCTTAGATTAGTGCTTCAGTATACCCACAACCGCGCGTCCGTCAAGGTTGTTTGCGTCGCTCACGCACGTGCCAGGTCATTCCTATTCGCACGCGGGCGGCATG
>JAICQQ010000315.1 GCA_025937785.1 Polyangiaceae bacterium | reverse complement strand
GAATCCCGCGAGTTTACCAGCGCGGCCCGTGCCCGCACCCCGCCCTTTGCGTGTGCGACGATCCACAGCCCCAAATTCGCGTCGACGAAGAATTCACCCGCGCCAGCGAAACCCCATTCGAGGCCACGCGGAGAGCGAAGTCCACGTCTACAGCACACGAACGGCCCGTATTGACATGATTTCGATTCTGCACAATAGTTGCCCAATCTAGCAATTATCACGGAGGCTCCCATGACCAATCCGCATCCCCAGTGGCCGTCAGTTTCGAGCGCGATTTTTTACGAAGACGCCGGCGCCGCCATCGATTGGCTGTGCAAAGCCTTCGGGTTCGAAATACGCCTCAAGATCGAGGGGGAAGGCGGACGCATCGAACACTCCGAGCTCACCTTCGGCAACGGGCTGGTGATGGTGGGCAGCGTCGGTACGGGCGAACGCGTGCACTGCCGTTCGCCGCGTTCCGTCGGGGGCGCGAACACGCAGGCGCTTTGCCTCTACGTCGCCGACGTGGATGCGCATTGCGAGGATGCGCGCGCCGCGGGTGCGACCATCGTGCGCGAGCCGCACACCGACGACTACGGCGAGGAGCACGGCGCCAACCGCGGCTACGAGGCCGTCGATCCCGAGGGCCACCATTGGTGGTTCATGCGGGTCGCGCGCGATCCGAAAGCGCCGTAGGCTTGGGCGGATGAACCGCTCGACGCTGCGGCCTGCCCACCTCGCGCGTGTCCGAAGCCTGTGCCTGAGCCTGCCGGAGGCGAGCGAGCGCGAGGCGTGGGGCGACCCCACTTGGCGCGTACGGAACAAGATCTTCGCGATGCAGAAAGGCAACTTCGCCGGCGGGCGGCCGTCACTGTGGCTGAAGCTGGCCGAGGGCGTGCAAGACCTGTTGGTGAAGTCGAACCCGCGCGTGTTCTTCGTCCCGCCCTACGTGGGGAGCAAGGGTTGGGTCGGTGTCCACCTCGACGGCCGCGTCCCGTGGCAGCTCGTGGCAGAGCTCGTCGTCGAGAGCTACAAGCTAATCGCTCCCAAGCGCCTGGCAGCCTCGGTCTAAGCCGCCAAGGTCGGAGGCGGAGCCTCGCTGGCGTCGCGTCCGCGACTCCAAGAGAGCTGTTAGGGACGCGTGAACGCTTTCCGTGCGCGTGCTACCTGCTTGTGGATGACGCACGCGTCGATGTGATCGTTGACGAGGCCCATGGCCTGCATGAACGCGTACACCGTGGTCGGGCCGACGAACTTCCAGCCGAGCTTCTTCAGATCCTTCGAGAGCGCGATCGATTCCGGCGAAGTCGATACCAGCTGGACCGTGCGAGCGGGCTTCGCCGGTTCGTAACGCCAGACGAAAGCCGCGAGCGACCCCTCCTGCTTCACGAGCTCACGCGCCCGCTGAGCGTTGTTGATGACCGCCTCGATCTTGCCGCGGTGACGTACGATACCCGGGTCCCCGAGCAGGCGCGCGACGTCCTTCTCTTTGAACCGGGCGATGCGATCGAAGTCGAAGTCGTGAAACGCAGCGCGGAAGTGCTCCCGTTTCGCGAGAATGGTGCGCCAGCTGAGCCCCGACTGAAACCCTTCGAGACAAAGCTTTTCGAACAGCCGTCGATCGTCGGCCACGGGAAACCCCCACTCCGAATCGTGGTATTCGAGAAACTCCGGTGCGGCGCCCGACCACTTGCAGCGCCGCTTCTTGTCCGGACCGACGAAACCCTGACTCATGTGTCTCCTCCTGTTCGGGGCATACCGAGCCAAGCATTGAGCAGGCGCGCTGAGAAAGCGATCGCGCGTCGCGCGACCTGGCCCGCAGACCGAATGTTCAAGATGTATCACTCGTTGACAGCAAATGATTCACCTGTATCTTCCGGCGGATGCAGCCCAAAAAGCAGCGGGGAAGCGACGGTTGACGATGACGGCTGTGGAAACGGCGGCCGCCGGAACGGTGATCGAGGGACCGACGGAAATCCCGTTCGCGAGCGCCGTCAAGGTATGGGCGAAGATTGGGCTGCTGAGCTTCGGGGGCCCGGCAGGCCAGGTCGCGCTCATGCACCAAGAGCTGGTCGAGGAGCGCAAGTGGATCGACGAAGAGCGGTTCTTGCACGCGCTGAACTACTGCATGCTGCTCCCCGGGCCCGAAGCGACACAGCTCGCCGCCTACATCGGTTGGCTGATGCACAGAACTCGCGGCGGCGTCGTCGCGGGGGTGTTGTTCGTGCTGCCGGGTTTCGTGGCCATCCTGGCGCTCAGCATGCTGTACGCAGGCTTTCGTCAGCTCGCTCCGGTGGCCGCCATCTTCTTCGGGCTGAAGGCGGCGGTGCTCGCGCTAGTCGTCGAAGCGGTGATCCGAATCGGAAAGCGCGCGCTGAAGAACCGGCTGATGGTCATGGTCGCCGCGGTCGCGTTCATCGCGCTCTTTGCCTTCGCGGTTCCCTTCCCGTTCGTGGTGCTGAGCGCGGCCATCTTCGGCTTGGTCGGCAGCCGGCTTTACCCGAAGGCGTTCCCGGGGCCCAACCCATTGAAGGTCGGCGGGGCTCACGAAACAGTCATCGATCACATGGCCGCCACGGGCCAGCTCGCCCATACCAAACCCTCCACCGGGCGCGCCCTGCGAGTGCTCGCTGTGTCGCTGCTGCTGTGGGGGACGCCGCTCGTCGCGCTGGCCCTGACCCTCGGCCCCCAATCGGTGTACGTGCAAGAAGGCGTGTTCTTCTCGCAGGCCGCGGTGGTCACCTTCGGCGGGGCGTACGCGGTGCTCGCATACATCGCGCAGCAGGCCGTCGAAACCTACGGGTGGCTGCAGCCCGGCGAAATGCTCGACGGCCTCGGGCTCGCAGAGACCACGCCCGGGCCGCTGATCATGGTGGTCCAGTTCGTGGGTTTTCTCGGGGCGTACCGCAACCCCGGCGAGCTGCCCCCGATGCTCGCGGGGGTGTTCGGTTCAATCGTCACGGTGTGGGTCACCTTTGCTCCCTGCTTTCTCTGGATCTTCTTCGGTGCTCCCTACATCGAAGCGCTGCGCGGGAACCGCACATTGCACGCTGCTCTCTCGGCGATCACGGCAGCCGTCGTGGGCGTGATTCTGAACCTCTCCATCTGGTTCGGGGTGCACGTGGTGTTCGCGCGGGTGGTCGAGCAGAGCTACGGGCCCCTCCAGCTGTCCGTACCCGAGCTCGGGAGCATCGATCTCGCAGCGGCAGCGCTCGCCGCGCTCGCGATGCTGGCCATGCTGCGCTTCAAGCTCGGGCTGCCCAAGACCCTGGCGGCGAGCGCCGCGCTGGGTGCCACCTGGAAGCTGCTGATCGCGAGCTAACCCGACGTCACCCGGGCGGTCCGGAGTCGTCGCGACAAGCTTCGTTCTCGACGCCGAGGAACACGCTGTACTCGCTCGCGCCGCAGGGACACTGGATGGGTCCGAGCGCTTCCCGGAGGCACTCCGCGAAGGCCGCTTCGAGTGATTCCATCCCGATGTCGGAGAGACAGCCGTCATCACCCAGCTCGACCGAGACCCAGCCGTCCGCACGACAATCCGTCGAGAGAAAGCAAGCTTCGATCACGTCTCGGGCATGGTCGGTGAAGGCACACGGGAAGTCGTTCACGCCACGGCAGTCGCCCTCGGGTCGTGCGGAGCACGCGGGAAAATCCTCGAGATCGAGGTTCGGCACCGACGGCGTCTCCCTTTGCGTCGGCATCGGGGGCGGGACGAACGTCTCGGGTTCGTCGTAGATCTCCGCGTCGCGCGAACACCCGCACGCGAAGATCCAGCTCAACAAGAACCAACGGTTCATCGAATCGCGTCCTGTTCTTCCTCGGTCACACTGCGATAGCCGACGACCACAGCCTCGAGCGACTCCAAGCTGCTCAACGACGTGATGCTCACCGGCGGCGGCGGCCCGCTAGCGCGCGACTTGGTGGCTTCGCGCGCCTCCTCGAGCGAGCCGACCAAGCCATACTGAAAGTGGAAGATCGCCAGATCGTTCGTGACGTCGAACACGGCCAGCACCCGGATCATGCGGTAGACACCGTCCGCGTCCCCGCTTTGACCAGCTTGCCCCGCGGCTCCCGCGGCGCCACCCGGCAGCACGGGTTCGAAGGGCACGGCAATGAAGGCACCAGCGGTGGTCAGCGTGGGCTCGGGCGCGGTCACCGAATCGGCGTAGCAACCGGGCAACTGCACGACGGCGGCGACGCACAGGAGTAAACGCTGCAGGTTGCGTCGATTCATGGTCTAAAAGCCCTTCTCGATCCCGAGGCGCGGGGTGATGACGATGGCATCGAACGGAAAAGCTTTGAGCACCGTCAGCTCCGCTCGAGCGGCCCAGCCGGAATCGGAAGCGAGCAGCGTGCCCCCGCTGACGGCGACGAAGGCGTCACCCGCGCGTTTCCACAGGTCGACCTCTTGGTCGAGATCGTTACCGCCTTGCGGATCGCCCTGGTCGACGTCGGCGCGTACGTGCGCGCTCGTGCGGATGTCGAACATGCCGTAGCCCACGCCGAGTCCCACGAACGGCCGGAAGCCCGCGCTCGCGAACGGGTCGTCGCCGAACCAGTGCACCGCACCGAGCTCGGCCGCCACGGGCACGAAGGGCACTCCCCCGGGAGCCGTGGGTCCGGTCCCGCGCACCGCATAGCCCAACCGAACGCGCACCGACGTAGCGTAGCTGACCAAATGCTCGAGCCCCAACCACACGCGCGTATTGCCGAGGCCGAATTTTCTGGGCTCGTTGGTATACACCGGTGAGCCGTAGTAGACCGCACCGTCGAAGCGTCGCTCACAGAGAGTGCCTTCGTTCTCTTGCGCTTCGAGTGTGCACGCCCCAGTGGTGTCGATCAGGCCGAACTCTTGCGAGGCTGAAAGACCCACCCAGGTATGCTGCCTCGGATCGATTTCACAGTAGCCGTGCCAGCCGCAGCTTGCCTCCCCCTCGCAGTCGTCGTCGCTCGCGCACGGAAGCTTCTCGACGATTTCGCTGGGACAGCCGGGCAACCCCCGCGGGCAATCGGCGGGGTCCGGACAACTAGGCCGATCGAGGGTGGCGTCGGTGCGCGCGCTGTCGTGCACGATCAGTACCCGGTACGGCGTGTGACGGGTGCCGCTGTAGGCCAACACGTTGCCGTCCCGGTCGTGCACGCGAATGTAATACACCACATCGCCCGTGATCGTGCTCACCTCGAGGCACGGGATCGCGCCTTGCCACTTGCCCTCGCCCTCGACCAGCTCGAGCGTGGTCCAGTCGGGAACGCCGCGGATCTTGTAGTGGGCCAGCACCCGCGCCGCGGGCACGTGCTCGGGAATGCTCACCTCGATCGGAATCGGCGTGAGGATCCCCTGCTCGGCTTCGTGGCGCCCTGGCGGCAAATGCAAGATCTGCGGACCCGCCGGTCGATCCGCGCGCGCTGCGGGAGCGAGCAAGCTGCCCAGCAAGAGCGCGCGAGCCAACGTCCGCGTCTGACTCATGGCGACGCCTCCGACTCCGGAGTGCCCGGCTCGGCGCGCGTCGGGTCGGCTCGCTCGAGGATGCGGAACTCGACGCGCCGGTTCGTGCGACGCCCCTGCTCCGTGGCGTTGGTGGCGAGCGGCACGTCGGACCCATACCCGCGGGCGACGAGGCGCTCGGCCGCCACGCCTTGCTGGACCAACCAGTGCACGACAGCGAGGGCACGGCCCGCGGACAGGCGTTGGTTGAAGTCGCGCGTGCCCACCTCGTCGGTGTGTCCTTGCACTTCGACGCGCGTGATTTCGGGGTGCACGCGGAGGATTTCGGCCACTTGCCCCAGCACCTCCGCGCTCTCCGGCCGCAAGGCGCTGGTGCCCGTTTCGAACTGCACCTGTTGGTGGATCACGATGCGTTCCGCGTCGACCTCGGCCAGCGGCTTCGCGGCGGGTGTTGGCACAAGCGGCGAAGTGGCCTCTGGCGCGCTCACCACGGGGCAGCCGTGGCGGTTCGGGACCGCGCTCGGCAGGCCGGCTGCGCGCGGACACGCATCGAGCTCGGACGGGATGCCGTCGCCGTCTTCGTCCTTCGGCAGATCGGGACAACCGTGCATCACCGGATCTGCCGACGGAGCCCCCGCGAGCTCCCGGCAAGCATCCTCGGCGTCGGCGACCCCGTCGTCGTCGGCGTCGGGAGCTGGCGGCGCAACCACGGGCGCCCAAGCCGCACGCGCGAGGGCGTGCCAAGCGCCCGCGCCCGCTCCCTCCCCGAACCCGGGACCAAGGGCCAGCGTCAACCGCAGCGGGGAACCTCGCGCGCGCCACGAGAGGCTCGCGAGCCAGACGCCCCGTGAACTCCGCGGATCGAAGAGCTGAGCGCCGTTGGTGAAGGCCGACTGCGCCTCGATCTCCGACCCCACCCACAGCGTGGCAGCGTGGTCGAGGGGGAACTCGGCGGCGAGCCCGGTGACGAGCTCGTGGCCCATGCGATAGGGCACCACGCCTTCGAAGCTTTGCTCGCGGCGCGACTGGGCTCCGATCTCGAACGACCAGCCGTGGCGCGCGCTTCGCCCGCCGAGGATCGCAACCAGACCCGCCCGCACCAGATCGTCGGTCGCGTACGCCTGCTTCGACCCCGTCGGCAGCCATAGGTCGCCCTGCACGCTCAGCCCCAGCCGCCGCTCCGCGGCCCCGATCAGGAACGTGCGCAGCGTGAGGTTCGCGTCGCCGAACGCGCGACCACTCGCCACGCGCGGCGCTGTCGAGTCTGCGGCGCTCACCTCGCCCGATTGCGCGAGCACGACGGGCAGCGTCACAGCGACCAGCAGCCGATGCCACGAGGTGTAACTCGCACCGAGCGCGAGCTCAGTGCGCTGCTCCACCACGGAGTCGCGATCGAGCGACGGCAGCACCAGGCTGAGCGGCTCGCTCGACGTGACCAGCGTCAACGCGCTCCGCAACGTGCCGTCACCCAACACCTCCGACGAGGGCACGACGAGCGCCGCGTCGCCGGGCGCATTCAGGCCGAGGCTGAGCGACTGGGCGCCGGCGCGTCCTGCCGAAGCGCCCGTCGCCACGGCCACCATCCACCCGAGCAGCTGCGCTCGACCGATGCGGCGGACTGCGCGGACGACCATGCTGAGGGCGCGAGTCTGCGTGTCCTTCCCGAAGCTGTCAATTCGCGCGCGCTGGAATGTGGCTATTTCGCAAGTAGTTTCAAAGTATTAATCGAATTCGAGCAACTGCGTTATCCGTTGGACACGGGATGATTCATTTGTATCATCCGGGCGGTGGACCCTCGGCGTCGTGAGCCTGGCCGATGGCTGCTGCTGATCCATCAGATCCCGCCCAAGCCCAACTACCTCAGGGTCAAGGTGGGGCGTCGTCTGGCGCGTGTCGGGGCGGTCGCGCTCAAGAACACCGTCTACGTCTTGCCCCGAAGCGACGAGGGGCAGGAGGACTTCCAGTGGGTGCTGCGTGAAGTGACCGCCGCCGGCGGCGAAGCGACGCTGCTGGACGCGCACCTGGTCGACGGCCTCTCGGATTCGGAAGTCGAAGCGCTCTTCCGCAAGGCGCGAGACGCGGACTACGCCGCGGTCGCGGAAGAGGCCCGCCGGCTCGAAGAACGGCTCGGTCGCCTCGACTTGGATGACGAGGGACGGCGCCAAGTCGAACCCGAGATCGCGCGCTTCGAGCGCCGCCTCGAGGAGATCGCCGGCATCGACTTCTTCGACGCGGCGGGTCGCGAGCCCGCGCACGGCCTGGTGGCGGCGCTTCGCACTCGGGTCACCCCGAAGACCTTACCTCCACCTGCCCCGGGCATGAGCGGGCGCGGTGACTTTCAGCACCGCACCTGGGTCACGCGCACCGGCGTCCACGTCGATCGCATCGCCAGCGCCTGGCTGATCCGCCGCTTCATCGATCCCGCAGCGAGCTTCAAGTTCGTGCCGGCCAAGGGCTACCTGCCCGAACCCGGCGAGCTCCGCTTCGACATGTTCGAGGCCGAATTCTCGCACGAGGGCGACCTTTGCACGTTCGAGGTGCTCATCGCGCGCTTCGAGCTGAAAGAGCCCGGTCTGACGGCAATGGCCGAGCTCATCCACGACATCGACGTGAAAGACGCCAAGTTCGGGCGCCCCGAAACCTCCGGCCTTGCGGCGCAGATCCACGGCCTCTGCCTGCTCCACGAGGGCGACG
>JAICQQ010000088.1 GCA_025937785.1 Polyangiaceae bacterium | reverse complement strand
GCACGCTTGCGGTCGGAGCAGCCGCTCGCCGACGGTTTGGCGAACCGTCGAACTGGTAGCCCCTCCCGGACTCGAACCGGGATGATCTTGCGATCGAGGGATTTTAAATCCCCTGCGTCTGCCATTCCGCCAAGGGGCCTTGCAGCGGCCCACGTTTACTCCATGCGGGGCGGAACCCCCAGCGAAAATGCCAGCTATGGTATCGTCCTTGCTCAGCGTCACGGCTCATGCGGGAAAGCCTAGGGTTGTTGGGTTCGATGCGAACCCGGGTTCACGATAGCTGTGGTGGGATCGCCGCAGTCCTCGGGGCACTGACGCTGGTGCAGCCGAGCCGGGCCCGGGCAGACGAGTCGGCGTCGCCGCAGGCGGAACCGCAGGCGGAACCGCCGCTGGCTCCGGCCACGACCGCCGCCCCCTCCGGGCCGCCGCCGGAGGTCAATGCGGCGGACTCGAGTTGGCACGAGCCATCGGACGAGTCGTCCGTCTTTTCGGAGGCGGAGGCTGCACCCAGCTGGAGCCCTGACGTGGGGCTCGGCGCGCAGCTGTTCGGGGTCAGCGGCAAGGCCATGGTGGGTCTGTCGCTCCGCGTGGGCGACGAACTGTTCTGGGGTGAGCTGGAGTTCACACCCATCTGGCTCACCAAGACCTCCAGCGATTTCGACGGTAGTTTCGTGGGGAACCAATGGGGGTTTTACTTTTCGCTCGCGCCGTTGCGGACGCGCTTCGTCGAGGGGCTCCTGGGGGGGGGCCTCGACCTGTTCCACCTTTGGGGGATTCACTCGGACGAGGCGTTCCTCGCGCTGTCGTTCAAAGCTGCGATCCACGTTCGGCCCACGCCGTCCGTCAGCCTCTTTGCGACAGCCCGCAGCTATGCGCTCCACAGCGGGGGCGTGGAGCTCGGCACCTATCGCAACGGAGAGCGTACGATCCCCGTGGTGGGTACGCTGGGCAGCGAATGGAGGTTCGAATGAAGCGCCGTGCGTACGCGGTGCTGTTCGTTCTGTGGGCAGCGAGCGGGTGTGTGCCGATCACGTTTTCGCGGGAGCCTGCGCTCGATTTCGAAATCTACCGACACGCGGCCGTGCAGGTGTCGTTGGCGGGATTCGTGGACTTTTACGACGACACGAGCGCCAGCGTCTACCTTGCTTCCGAGCTCGATGAGCAGTCGGGCTTCGAGCGGGTGTCGGTCGGGAGTACGGAAGCGGCCGACGTGCTCCTGACCGTGAACGTGACGGTGAGGCAGTGGGTGGATGATTCCGGTGACTATCCCGACTACTCGTATGCCTCCGACGCGAGCTTCCGGGCCACCGATCGGAATGGCGTCGTGATCGACAGCGGCCACGTTGCTGACTCGAGCGAGTCCCCGGGGGAGGCCGTCGAAGATGCCCTCGACGAGGTGTCGCTGCACTACCTTCGGCCCTACCGTCTCTGATGCGCCCGTGAAGGGCTACGACCGCGGTTTCGCTGCGGCCGGGCGATCCGCGCTTTTCAGCGCCCGGCGATGGACTCGACCTGGCGATGGACTAGAAAGGGGGCATGCAAGGCACCTTGGGACGAGTGTTGGTGATTGGTGGTTCCGATTCCGGGGGCGGGGCCGGAATACAGGCCGACCTGAAGACGATCACCGTGCTCGGCAGCTATGCCGCGAGCGCGGTCACGGCCCTGACCGCTCAGAACACGCTCGGCGTCACGGAGGTGATGGGTGTGCCGCCGCGCGTGGTAGCGGCCCAGATCGAGGCCGTGCTGGGCGACATCGGCGCCGACGTGATCAAGACGGGGATGCTCTTCAACGCCAGCGTCACGGCGGTGGTTGCCGAGCGCTGCGCGGCGCTGGCTCCGCATGCTCAGCTCGTGGTCGACCCCGTGGTGGTGTCGTCGACGGGACACGAGCTGCTCAGCCCCGAGGGGCGCGATGTGCTGCTCGAGCAACTGGTGCCTCGGGCTGCGCTCGTCACACCCAACGTGCCCGAGGCGGTGCTCCTGACGGGAGTTGCCATCGCCGGTCCCGATGATCTCGGGCGTGCCGCGGACGTGCTGCTGGCCCGCGGCGCGAGCGCGGTCCTCGTCAAAGGCGGTCACCTCGAAGGGGAAACCGTCGTGGATCTGCTGCGGACGATCGACGGGGACGAAGTACGCTTCGAGAGCGCGCGAGTACACACGCGGGGAACACATGGCACCGGGTGCACCTTGGCGTCCGGTATCGCCGCGGGCATCGCCGAAGGACTCACCTTGAGAGACGCCGTGGCTCGCGCGCGGGACTTCGTGGTGGGGGCGCTGGCGATGAGCCCCGGGCTCGGCAAGGGCATCGGTCCGTTGAACCACGGCTACCGAATTGCACCCAAGCCCGACCCTGACGCCGGGGTCTGAGAAGCATCGATGCGGGCTCGGCATGGCATTGCGCTGGCGTGGTTGATGGCGGTGCCAGCCTGTGCAGGGTCCACCGGCGCCGCGCGCGATGCCGCCGGGCCAAAGTACTTTCAGGCACCTCCCAAACCCGGGTTCAGCATTACCGCGTCGCAGAAGTGCGAGTGCTACGCCTGCGACCCGGGCCATTGTTGTGGTGGGGGCGACGAGTCTTCGGGTGACTCGGGCTGTGCCAAGGGCTACGATTTCACCGATTGTGACATGGCGGTCGAAAGCTGCACGAGTCGCTGCTTCCAAAAGGTGTGGCGGGTACCGAACGACGTGGCGTGTGACTCTCGCCGGCCTGCGGAGTGCTGTGCGGGGGGCTAAACCTTCACGCCCGCGGTGTGCGACCTGGGGTGCGGCTGGGGGGTTGGTGCTCGCAGCGTCGAGCCTGCATTGCAGCACGGATCACGAACAACTGGCGGAGCGTCCTGGAGCAGCGGCGACGAGCAGCACGGCGACGGGCTCGGGGGGCTTCGGGGGTGCGGGGGTCACCAGTCACACCAGCACACAGAGTTCGACGACCGGCAACGGCGGCACGCTGCAGTACCCCCGGGACGGCAAGGACGTGTTGACATTGGTGCACGGCCTGGTCGATGCCGACCAGATTGCTTTGTGCTTGGGCCGCGCTAGCGAAGACGGGCCCACCCGTTTCGACGCGCCGCCGCTCCCGGCTAACGGCCTCGCCTACGGCGAAAGCTTCACGCTCAGCGAGGCGGAGGAGCTCGATTTCGAGAACGACGCCTTGGAGCTCGTGGCGCTTGCAGGCGAGTTCGACGCCGACGCCGACTGCGCGGACAACTTCGAGCACGCCTACTGGCCTGGCCGCATCCAAGAGCCGGAGCCCGCCGCAGGAGGCGCGGCCGGGGCAGCGGGTGCCGGCGCCGGGCTGGCGGGCGCCGGCGGTGCGGGCGCCGTTCGACGCCCGCCGCTGCGAGCGCAGGTGTTGCCGACCATTCCCGCGAATTCGCTGGTGCTCGGTCGGCACTACGTGATGGCGCTCGCGGGTTGCATGGGCGGGCCCGGGGTGGTCGACAACGGCATCCACTGCGGTGCCAACTTCGCCCCGCACACACCGAGCGTGCGCGCGCTGCTCGTTCCGGTGTCCCGTGACGTGCAACCGGGGCGCCTGTCGTTCCAGTTTTTGCACGCTTCAGCGGCGACCGCGCAAGTCGATGTGCAGTCGGTACCCAACATGTTCGGGTCGGGCGTGCATGTTTATCTGACGTCGCGCGTCGGGTTCGGCATCATCGCGCCGAAGCAGCCGTACCAGTCCTATTCGGGTGAGGAGCTGGGGATCCCGGATGGCGCAGAACTCGTCGTCTACGCCGGTACCGCGAATGAGTATCGAGAGCATTGGCGAGACCTCGCCGGTGACGACGCGATCGCAGACGAACGCTCGTACCTGGCGATTTTGCTCGGTCCCAGCCTCGGCAGCGCGAACGCCGACGGCTTCAACGAATCGCGGGTGACGTTGCTAGAGACGGGACTCGGTCGCGACGATGACTAATGATGCAGCTGGATTTCCGCGAGTTTCATGCGCGCATCGTTGATGTGCGCGCTGGTGGGGAAACGGCGAATGAAGGAACGCAGCGTGTTCTTGGCATCGTTCCACGCCTGAATGTCTTCCTGCGCATCGGCGAGCAGCAGCGTCGCTTCGTCCATCACCTCTTTGTCGGCGGACGCTTCGCTGAGACGCATCAGAATCGGGATCGCCTCGCGCTGTTTCGAGAGCGACTTGAGCGCGCGGGCCAGTTGATAGTTCGCCTGTGGACTGTGCGCGGCGTCGGCCTTGAACGCTAGCGAATCGCGCAGTGCCTGCTCGGCTTCGTGCCAGCGGCCGGTTCGAATGTGATCGAGGCCTTCCTGATAGGCGATCAGCGAAAGTTCGTTCTGGGAGCGATCGACTGCTGCTTCGAACACCGCGCGCTCGGTCTTCGTCAGCTTCAGCTGCGAGACTTCGGGGTACTGTCGGATGATCTCCCGGCGCTGGTTCTTCACGATCAAGTCGTAGAATTCTGCGGCTTTGCGGCTGGCTCGTGTGCGCGCTTCGTCCCGACCTTGGACCGCCTCCAGATCTTTCTCGAGTTGCGCCAACTTGTCGCGTGTCTCCTTGCCCTGCACGCGGACCGACTCGACCTGGGCGTCGATGGCCACTTTAGTCAGAATCATCAAGACGGCCACGACGACGACGTACGCGGTCGCGCTGTTGAAGAAGATACGGCGCTCGTAGTTCTGCTGGCGCTTGGCGATGCTCTTCAGATCGGCGGCCAACGCGTTGACCAGGTTGTTCGTCTTGATGGTCAGCGAGCGGCTTTCCACGATCTCGCGTTTGATCTCTTCTAGCTCGTATTCGTCCACACTTACCTGGCTCTCTCGTGGCCGTACTCGGTGCGACGGAGTATCGCCGCGCGCGCGCGGTAGCAAGTATTGCCTCGCGGCCGCCGGAGTGGTCCATCCGGGGCCCGGGGCGGGCTGCAAGCGACGCCGAGCACCCCAGCGCCGACGACTGCCCCGAAAACCCCGCGCTTCTTGGGTTTTTGCCACGATCTCGGCCTGGCGCGCGAAACGTGCGCTCCGGGACGTGACAGCTGCCGGTTATTTCGCTATCGAAGGCGCCTGGCGCGCCGACGCCTCACATTTTCAGGAGCCTCATGGATACCAGTGACATCAAAAAAGGCGTCAAGCTTTTGATGGACGGGCAACCGTACATCGTGGTCGATTTTCAGTTCGTCAAGCCGGGCAAGGGGCAAGCTTTCACGCGCACCAAGATGAAGAACATGCTCACTGGCAACAGCCTGGAGCGCAACATTCGCTCGGGCGAGAAGCTCGAACCGGCGGACGTCATCGAAAAGTCGATGCAGTACATCTATCCCGAGGGCGACGCCTTCGTCTTCATGAGCTCCGAGAGCGGCGAGCAAGTCACCGTCAGTGCCGAGGCGGTGGGTGACGACGCCGGCTTTCTGATCGACGGTGCGAACGTGAGCATCACGATCTACAACGGCAACCCGGTGGCGATTTCGCTGCCGCCGCACATCATCGTGAAGGTGGAAGAGACGGAGCCGGGCGTCAAGGGCGACACCGCGACCAACGTCACGAAACCCGCCAAGATCGCCACCGGAGCCACGGTGAGCGTCCCCTTGTTCATCAACGAAGGGGAATGGATCAAGGTGGACACACGGACGCGCAGCTACCTGGAACGCGCCAAAGAGCCCTGAGCCTGCGTTGGGATGCGCGGGGTGAACTTCGCTCAGCGCGGCAGGGCTT
The DNA here is from genome assembly GCA_025937785.1 of Polyangiaceae bacterium. Lineage (GTDB taxonomy): Bacteria > Myxococcota_A > Polyangia > Polyangiales > Polyangiaceae > JAICQQ01. The sequence goes on along the minus strand of JAICQQ010000088.1, from coordinate 26,467 downwards.
CGCTCTCGATGAAGGCGAAGCCCGCGGGGGTGACGCATGCCACCAGCCGCCCGCTGTCGTGAATCACGCACGCGCGCAATTGCTCGAGCTGCCCCACCGATTCCGGCACATGCCAGAGTTCGTGTGACCTGCCCGTGACCAAGAGGCCCAGCCGACTCGGTAGCACGGTCCACTCGCCGTTGACGGAGCGCGGCGAACCTTTGGGACGCGTGCGGAGCTCGGCGGGCCCGATGCGAGCGCCGCCGACCCAGGCGACGAGCTGCGCGTCCACCCACCCGATCGGTACCGCCGGTGCATCGACGGCAGCGCCACCACGGCAGGTGCCGGGGCGAGGCGCCAAGATCTCCGTCAGCCAGGGCGCCAACGGCTGCCCCGAGCCGTCGACGAAACTCAGAGCAATTTCGGAACGATCGCAGGAGTAGACCACGCCGGTCCAGAGGCGCTGACCGGGGACCTCTGCGCGCAGCGACCAAGGGGCGGGGCGGGAACTGCTCGGCAGGAACACGGGCGCGGGATCGTGGGGTGCCGTGGGCGCGGCAGTGTCCGGAGGCGTGCGCTCGGTACCGTCGAGCGCGAAACTGCGCACGCCGTCCCGCGTTTGAGCCAGCAGCGTATCGCCGGCGAACTCCAGGGGACTGAAACTCGGGTGCGTGCCCTCGCGTGGCAGCGCGAGCCCCAGTTCGCGTCGCAGGCGTGCCTGCCTGCGCAGGAGCTTGCCGTTGAACGAGGCGAGCCAGCGCTCGCGATCCTTGGGCGACGGCTCGTGGCCGAACCAATGCGCGCGTTCGAGCACGCCGAACGCCTCGAGCACCTGATCGTTCTTCAGCAGCGCCGCGATCTCCGCTTCGGTAGCTCTCGAGAACGTGGTGCTCAGCCTGCCGCAGGCCAGGCCGTTTCCCTCTTCGTCGAACAGCCGAGGTGTACCTGCTTCGTCACAGACGGCTGCGTAGAGCCGCTTCAGGTTCTGGATGGTCGGGTGCACGTTGCGGCTAGTGCTCGGACCCTTGGCTCGGACGATCTCGCGCGACGCGAGCTGGGCCATGGAAAGGCCGGGTTCCGTGTCGTCCCGCGACGTTCCTGCTTCGCGGTCGTACCAGAGGAACTTGGCGAGCGCGACTCCGGAGGTTGCGAGGCGGGTGTCCAGGCTCGCCTGCAGGGTGACGTCGTCGCGGCCGTCGCCGTCGCGATCCAACGACGCGACGCTCAGCTTCAAATCTTCGCGCGGATTGCCGTCGGCAGCGCGCAGTGCCAGGACCTGGGGGTCGTCCGCCAGTGGCGCCAGCACCACGATGCTCCGCACCGGGACACGTGCGATCAAGCGCGTCTCGCAGACCGCTTTGGTGTCCAGCGTGATGGTTTTGGGCCCGGTGTGCTGCAGCAGCGTCTGCAGACTGCAACTGGGGCCAGTCGGCACGAACCCCGGCAGCGCCAATAGTTTTCGCGCAGCCCCGGTGGCGGGATAGAGCCACAACTCCGGACGCTCGAGCCCATCCTTCGCGGGCACCACCCAAGCGACGAATTCGGCGCTGCCGTTGGCGTCGAAGTCGGCGTTCAGCCCACGCTCGATCTCGTAGCCCGCTGGCGCCTGGATCTGCCGCGGGCCCAGCTGCCAGGTCGCCGCTTTGGGTTGTACGAGCGGCGCCGAGGCGGTGAACTTCACCGCTGCGACGGCTTCTGGTTCCGCAGAGGCTGGCGCCGGTGCCGGGGCGCTGGGGATCGCCGAGGCGACCTGAAACGGCGTGTATGGGTGGTCCTCTTCGCAGCCGCCGAGGGCGAGCACGCTGGCGGCGTAGAGCCCGATGGCCTTGGCTCGGCTCACCTAACGGCCCGTGAACGAGGCCGCGCCCCGTTTGGCGAGGAACGCCTCGAGGCCCTGCTTCGCGTCTTCGCTGGCGAACAGCCCCGCGAACGCGCGCGACTCGAGCTCCGAGCCAGCGCGCAGGTTGAGATCGAGACCTTCGTTGATCGTGCGCTTGGCGGCCGCGACCGCCAGGGGCGCGTTGGCCGCGATGCGGCTAGCTACGGCTCGGGCACGCGTGAGCAGGTCGGCTTTGGGGACCACCTCGGCGACCAGACCGAGCGCTTTCGCTTCCGCTGCCTTCACGGTCTCACCGCTGTAGATGAGCTGGCGCGCTTTGGCAACTCCAACCCGGCGGGCGAGGCGCTGCGTGCCGCCGAAACCCGGCAGCAGGCCCAGCTTGACTTCGGGTTGCCCGAATACCGCATTTTCGGCCGCGATCACGAAATCCGCGGCCAACGCGAGCTCACAACCCCCGCCCAACGCGAAGCCTCGAACCGCCGCCACGATGGGGAACGAGCAGTGTTCCATGGTGTCCATCACCGACATGCCGAGCGCGCTGAAGGCGTAGGCCTCGCTGACGCTCAACGTGGTCATTTCTTCGATGTCGGCGCCGGCTGCAAACGCCTTTTCTCCGGCCCCGGTCAAGACCAGCGCGCGCGGCCGCTGGATGGGATCCCGCTCGAGGGCGCGGAGCACCTCGTAGAGCTCGCTCAAGAGCTGCCTGGACAGCGAGTTCAGTTTCTCGGGTCGATTGAGCGTCAGCGTGACCGTATGTTCGTCGCGTTCGACGAGCAACGTTTCGAGCGCGAGAGCGTCGGGGCCTTGCATGGCGCGAGTGTGGCACGTCTCGCGACCAGAGTCCCCGTTCAGTCGAGCCGATTCGGGACGGCGCGCCCCTCGCGGTCGTACACGTAGAAGCCCTTTTGGGTTTTCCGGCCCAACCAACCTGCGGCCACCAGGTTTCTGAGCAAGGGAGCGGGGCGGTATTTGTCATCGCCGAACTCGCGATGCATGACTTCGGCGATCGCGAGCACCGTGTCGAGCCCGATCAGGTCGGCAAGCGCCAGCGGACCCAGGGGGTGATTCAGGCCGAGTCGGGCGCCGGTATCGATGGCTTGCGCGTCCGCGACGCCTTCGTCCAGCGCGAAACAAGCTTCGTTCAGGAAAGGGATCAAAATGCGGTTCACGATGAACCCGGGCCGATCCCGGCTCTGAATCGTGGTCTTCTCGAGCGACTGAGCGAACTCAGTCACACGCCGCACGACCTCTGGGTCGCTGGCCAGCCCCACCACGACTTCGACCAGTTGCATCAGCGGGACTGGATTCATGAAATGCAAGCCGACCACGCGCGCCGGGTCAGGCACGACCGCGGCGAGCTTCGTGATCGAGATGCTCGAGGTGTTGGACGCGACGATGGCGTCTCGACTCACCACGCCACCGAGCTGGCTCAACAGCCCGAGCTTCAGCTCTGGCTTTTCCGTGGCAGCTTCGACGACGAGGTCTCGATCGTGGTGGCTCTTCAGATCGCCCACGCTGATCCGAGCGAGGACGGCCGAGGCTGCCTCGGCGCTGAGCTTGCCCTTCGCGACGAGCCGCCCGAGCCGCGCGGCGATGCCGGCTTTCCCGGTCTCCGCCAGCGCACGCCCGACGTCGCTCATGACCACGTCGTAGCCATGTTGCGCACAGACCTGCGCAATGCCCGCCCCCATCTGACCCGCCCCCACCACGCCCACGCGCCGAATCTCTCTTGGTTGCATGCGTGATTCGGCCTACCGTCACACTGACGGTTTCGCAAGGGGCGCGATTTGCTCTAGGGTGACGCGCGCCTCGCTCATGGTTCTCCTCTTCCGCAAGCTGGTCCCGGCTTTGCTGCTCGTGTGGCTCGCTGCGTGCGCCCATCACCGGCCGAGTCCGACCCAAGAGGCAACGCTGCTTGCCGACAAGGGACGTTACGATGAAGCGACGCGGCTACTCCGCGCTCATTTGGTCGAACATCCGGACGCGATCGCGGAGCGCCGTTTGCTGATCCGTTTGCTCGCCGCGCAGGGGCAGCTGGATTCCGCTCGGACCGAGGTCGAGATGCTCAGGAAATTGTTAGGGCCCGGCGACCCAACACCGTGGTTGGAGCTTGGCCACGCGTTCGAGCTGACCCACGACTACGAACAGGCGCTCAGCATGTACGATCAGGCTGCCGCTGTGGCTTCCCGTGATCCGGCCGGCCCGTTGACAGGCGGGATGCGCGCGGCACGTTGGGGCGAGGTCGAACTCGCTCGACCACGCTTGGAAGAGGCGTTGCGACGCGACCCCACCAACGCGAGCGCATGGCACGCGCTGGGGCTCGTGTGTCTGCACTTGGACGACATCGTCGCAGCGAAGGCAGCCTACGACTCAGGCTTACATGCCGATCCCCACAGCGTTGAAAATCGCATCGGACTGGCGAGCTTGGCGCTCGCGCAGGGAGACTTCGAGGAAGCGCTGCGCCAGTACGACGCTATTCTGGAGGACCGGCCCAGGTTCGCGGACGCACATCTCGGTCGCTCCTTCGCCCTCATGAAACTAGGGCGCTACGCCGAGGCGCGCGACACGTTGGAAACAGGTTACCGTCTCGGTGCAAACCGCTCCGTGGTCACCCGTCAGCGGGCGTTGCTCGATCGCCTGTCCCACGCATCGGCCACTGGGACGTCGGCGGAGTGACGTCGGCCCAAGCGACGTTCGCTGACCCTTCTAAACCAAAGAGGATTCAGCAAGTTGCAGGCTTGTAACCCCTCAAGCCCCGGCGTAGTCTCGTTTTTCCTTCGTTGATGATTTCCCAGTTTTTCCTTCGTTGATGATTTCCCAGACAGAAAAGCGGGGGACGCAAGATGGGTGGAGAATGGATTCTCAGACGATCCGCACGGCTCTAGGCAAACTCCAAGTTGACCCCGATTCCCAAGACGATTGGGACCAGCTGCGCCAGCAGGTCAAGGCGCCTGCCGGTGACCTCGGGACCGACGAACTCTTGCGCTTGTTGGATGCGGCGCGTGAGCAACATCAGACCCGTGGTGAGTGGGACGCCGTGCGCAACTTGCTAGAGATCGCCGCAGCGGTCGCGGATGGCACCCCGCGCGAGGTCGAGTTCTTGCGCGCGCATGCTCGCGTGCTCATTGAAGAGTTGCTCGATGACGACGGGGCGGCAGCCGACTACGTCCGGCTGCTCGAGATCAATCCCGACGATGCCAGTGCCAGCGAAGCGCTAGAGGAAACGGAGCGTAAGCGCGAGCGGCACCGCGAGCTCGTGAAGAGCTACGTGACCGAGGCAGACGCAGCTCAGGACGACGTCTACAAGAGCTCGATGCTGATGCGCGCCAGCGAGATGGAGCTGCGTTTTGCCGGCGAAGAGGCTGACATCGATCGCGTCATCGATCGGCTGGAGCAAGCCGTGCGTTTCGATCCCTCGAACGTCGGAGCCAGCAAGATGCTCGAGCGGGTGTACCGGCGGGCGAAGCGCTGGGACGAAGTGGCGCGTGTCCTCGAGCGGGTCGCCGATCGCAGTGAAGACCCCGCCAGCAAAGCAGCGTCCGGCGTGCGTTTGGCGCGCGTGTACCTGCACAAGCTCAAAGACGCCGACCGCGCATCGCGCGCCTACGATCGCGTGCTCAGGGCGCGCCCCGATCAGCGTGAAGCCATGGAGTTTCTCTCCGACTTCTACTCCAAGGCGGAGCGTTGGGACGAGCTGGTGCAGCTCTACGAGAACGATCTGAAGACCAAGGGCGCGGACACCAAAGAGACCGCGGGAGACATTTTTCAGATCGCGATGCTGCACTGGAAGAAGCGCGAGAGCTCGGCCGACGCCGAGCCCTGGTTCGAGCGCATTCGCAAGGTCGACCCCACGCATGAAGGGGTGCTGAACTTCTTTCGACAGTACCTAGCGGATCTGGACGACGACTCGCGCTTGATCGACATCTTGAGTCACGCGCAGAAGGCCACGAAAGAGAAGGACAAGAAGGCCGAATTCGGGACCGAAATTGCCAAGCTCGCCGAAGGCCAAAAGAACGCTCAGAAAGCCATCGAGCAGTACAAGAGCATCCTGCGCCAGGACCCGGACAACGCCGACGCCCGTGAGGCGTTGAAGCGCCTGTACAAGCAGACACAGGGCTACAACGCGCTGGTGGAGCTGTTGCGCCAGCAGCTCGAGCGGACGCCCGTGGAAGCCTACGAAGAGCGCGTGAACATCCTGCGCGAAGTGGCCACCGTCTACCGCCAGTACCTGAAGAGCGACACTGCGCTGGTCTCGGTGCTGAACCAGATCGTGCAGCTCGACGACAAGCTCGACGAACGTGACATCGTCGAAATTCGCGAGCTCGTGAACCTGTACGAGAAGCTGGGGCGCTTTCGCGACCTGCTCACGAATCAGCAAAAGCTCGCCGAGTGGACCAAAGACCTGGACGAGAAGAAGTCGCTTTACCGTGCGATCGCGCGCCGCTGGCTCGAACAGTTCTCGAACGTGCAGAACGCCACCGAAGCGTATGCGGAGCTGTTCAAGTTGGCTCCCGACGACGGCGAAGCCCGCGAACGACTCGAGGAGTTGTATCGCAAGCGTCGGGCGTGGCCGGCGCTGTACGAGCTCTACGAGAGCGAGCTCGCTACCACGGAGGGTGCGGCTCGACTCGCGCTCATGAAAGAAATGGCGGTGCTCGCAGCCGAGCGCCTGAACCGCGGCTCCGATGCCGTGACACTGTACCAAAGAATCCTCGATGTGGACCCGAGTCGAACCGACGTGCTCGACGCCCTCGAGAAGCACGCCGAGCGCGCCAAGGATTGGCCGAACCTGGCGGACGCCCTGGAGCGACGCGTCGAGCAGCTGACCGACGACACACAGGCGCGGCTCGGAGTGCTTCAGAAGCTCGGCTCCGTGTACGCCGAGCACATCGGTGCCGCCGACAAGGCGACCCAGGCCTGGCGCCGAGTTCTCGAGCTGCAGCCCGGACATCCGCGGGCACTCAGGGTACTCCGAGAGTCGTTCTTGCAAGAGAGCGACTATGACGGGCTCGAAGAGTTGTACGGCTCGCAGAGCGACTGGGAAGGCCTCGCCGATGTCTTCAGCACCGCCGCCGACCGCGCGCGGGACGACGCGCAGAAGGTGGCGCTGAGTTATCGCGCAGCGGCTGTCTACGAAGCCAAGCTGAACCAAGCCGATCGCGCGTTCCGATCGTACGAGCGTATCCTCGCGGTCGACCCTGAAGACGCTCGGGCGGCGGCCGCGTTGATTCCGCTCTACGAGAAGGACGAGAAATGGAGCCGGCTGCCGGCGCTCTACGAAGTCTTGCTCGACAAAGCCGAGACCAACGACGAAAAGGTGGAACTGCTCGGCAAGCTCGTCCAAGTCAGCGGTTCGAAGCTTGCCGACAAAAAGGCGGCGGCTTTGTATGCTCAGCAGGCATACGCCATCGCACCAGGCAGCGAAACGGCGCTCGATTTGCTCGAGGACAGCTGTCGCGCTGCAGGGGCCTGGGACCAGTTGGTCGAGTCGCTCGAGGCACGCCTGGCGAGCGCAGTCCTGCCGAGCACTCCGCCCCCGGCCAAGCGCCGACGTCGGGGACGCAAGAAGAGCGGCGAGGTAGCGAGCGAGCCGCCTTCGGTTATCGGCATCACCCCCGCTGAGCGCAGGATGCTGGCCCTGAAGCTGGCGCGCGTGTACTCGGACGAACTAGGGAAGTCCGACGAGGCCATCGCCACCCTGAAGAAGGTGCTCGACAAGACCCCTGCCGATGCCGACGCCGCGCAGGCGCTCGAAGCGATCTTGCGGCGTGAGCAGCGTAAAGACGACTTGCGGTGGCTGCTCGAGCTTCGCGTCGAACACGCGGAGAACGACGACGCTCGGCTCACCATCCTCAGAGAGTGGGCGAGCCTGGAAGAAGAGGCCTTCGAAGATCCGGACGCCGCCATCACGCTGCACCGCCGTGTGCTCGAGTTGGATCCGGCGGACGTGAGCTCGCTGAGCACGCTCGCGCGTCTACTGCTGAGCGCGGGGGACCCCGCCGGCGCGGTGAAAGTCATCGAGCAGCATCGCGAGGTGGCCCAAGGCGATGACCGCGCGAACCGGGATCTGGAGCTCGCAGAGCTCTACCTGACGCGTCTCGAGAAGCCGAGCAAGGCGCTCGAGGCTGCCGTGCGCGCGCTGGACAGCGACGCCGCCAAGGCCAAGGCCGTCACGATCCTCGAACGCCTCGTCGAGCGAGACGAGACCAAGGCCAAAGCCGCCGAGCTCCTGGCAGAGCTCTACGCTTCCGGCGGCGACGCGCGCCGTGAGGCTCAAGCGCTCGAGGTGATGATAGCCGACGCCGACGACGACGCGGAACGCCTCGAACTCTACCAGCGCCTCGCCACGGTCCTCGAAAGCAAGCTCGGGGCCCACTCGAGCGCGCTCGACGTCGTGCTGCAAGCGGTCGTGCGCTACCCGAACGAAATTTCGCTGTGGGATCGCGCCGAGGCATTGTCGAGCGAATCGGGGCGCCCCACGGAGCTCGCGGAACGCTTCCGCGAGGTACTGCGCGGCAAACTCGAGCGCCCCATGGAGATCGAGCTTTCCGAGCGCGCCGCGCGCCTCCACGAGGACAAGCTCGGCGATCCGATCGGGGCGGCTCCCTACCTCGAGAAGATCCTCGAGCTCGACCCCAGCAACGAGTCGGCATTTCAGCACCTGAAGGACATTCTCACCGCGGCCGAGCGCTGGGGTGAGCTCGAATCGCTCTACGATCGAGCGTCGAAAGCAACGAACGACATCGATCGTCAGGTCGACATGTTGATCGAGGTGGCGCTGATTTGCGAAGAGATCACCGAGGACGCCCCCAAGGCGATTCGGTACTACGAGCGCATCCTGGCGATCGAGCCGGCGCACGAGGCGTCGATCAAGGCGCTCGACCGCCTCTATGTGCGCGAAGGCGACAACGAGAAGCTCGCCGAGCTCTTGAAGAGGCGGCTGGAGTCGGCGGTGGACGACGAGCTCTTCGAGCTGAAGCTGCGGCTGGCGCGGATTCAGATCGAGCTGCACCATCCCGAGAGCGCGATCGACCACGTCGAAGACGTGCTGCGCGAACGGCAGAACGACTACCAGGCGCGCGAGCTGGCCGAGCGTATGCTCGAGATTGGCAGCTTGCGCGTGCGAGCTGCGCGCATGCTGGAAGGCGTCTACGAGGTGCGCAACGAGATTCGCGACTTGGTGCGTGTGCTCGTGATCCGACTCGAAGGCCTCGACGAAGCCAGCGGGGAGGGCGGCAGCGTGGCAGAGCAATGCGATCTGCTGCGGCGCATCGCCACGCTGCGCGACGATCGCCTGCACGACGATGCCGGTGCGCTCGAAGCGCTGTGCCGGCTGGTCCCACTCGACCCGCTCGACGCCGATGCGCGCGAGCGGCTGATCGAAGTTGGGCGGCGTGTCGGTGAGTTCGAGCGCGTCGCCGTGGTGTTGACGCGCGCGGCCAAGAACGCGACCTCCGCGGAGCTCAAAGGAGAAATCCTGCTGAAGGTGGCCAGCATCTACGAAGCGCAGCTCGCTGACCGCGGGCGCGCGGAGTTGACCTACCGCGAGGTGCTGGAGCTCGACGAGACTGACGCCAACCTGGTGCTGCCGGCGGCGCGTGCGCTGGAGCAGATTTACATCGCGGCTTCGGAGCATCAGAAACTCGCAGAAATTCTGCGGGTTCAGGTGAAGCTGGAGCCCGACCCGGAGGTGCGGGCCACGCTTTGGGGCCGTTTGGGCGAACTGTGCCAGAACGTGCTCGGGGACACCCAAGGCGCGATCGTGGCCTGGAAAGCGCGGGTCGACGAGAGCCCGGAAGACGACACGGCGCTCGCCGCGCTGGATTCTCTCTATGGATCCACGGGCGAGTACGCCGCGCTGGTGGCGATCTTGGATCGCCGCCGCGAGATCGCAGTGGAGCCCGAGCGGCGCAAAGAGCTGCTCACCCGGGCAGCCCAGACCCAGTGGAAGAAACTCGAGCTGATCCCCCAGGCCATCGACAGTTACCAGGCCCTGGTCGACGAGTTCGGGCCCGACGTCACGTCTCTGAGTGCGCTCGAGGAGTTGTACGCCAGCGCCGAGCGCTGGGAAGAGCTCGGCGACGTGTTCCAGAAGCATCTCGACATCGCGCCGAACGACGGCGAGCGCCTGAGGCTGTACGTCGCCATGGGCCAGGTGAAGCGCAAACACTTGGCGGATTGGGAAGGTGCCCTCGGAGCTTACCGGCTCGCGCTCGAGCTCGATCGATCGCACGCGCCGAGTCGCGAAGCGCTCGAAGAAATGCTGGACAGTTCGGACCCAATCACGCGGCGTGAGAGCGCCGCGGTGTTGCGTCCGATCTACGAGGCGGAGAGCGACGCTCCCAGGCTGCTGCGCGTGCTCGAGATCGAGATCGAGACCGCGGATGACCCCGACACCAAGCTACGAGGCCTCGAGCGGGCCATGAGCGTGGCCGAGGACTCGCTCGAGGACCGCGCCAAGGCCTACTCGTACGCGGAACGCGCCGTGCGTGAGGCTGCGGGTCACACGGCCATCATGCCCTACCTCGAGCACCTCGAGCGCTTGGCGGCCGCTACGCAACGGCGCGCGGAGCAGGTCAAGCTGATGTGCGAAGTGGTGCCGCAGATCTTCGACGGCGTGGTTCAGATCGACGTGACGCTGCGCATCGCCGATTTGGCGCGCCATCAACTGGCCGATCGCGAGCTCGCGCGCGAGTACTACCAAAAGGCGCTCGAACTGCGGGTCGACGACCCCAAGGCGCTGGCCGCGCTCGAGTCGCTCTACGAAGAGGCGGGCGACGCCAAGAACCTGCTCGAGGTGCTCGAGCGCAGAGCCGACACTGCTGAAACGGACGCGGATCGGAAGCAGCTGCTGTTCAGACGCGGACGCCTCTTGGCCGAGGTCGTGGAAGATCGACCGAAGGCCATCGAGGTGTACGAAGCCATCCTCGACATGGGGCTCGATGCGGACGCGATCGAAGCGCTCGAGGGCCTGTACACCAGCGAGGCCTCGTGGCCCGAGTTGATCGCCTTACACCAACGGCAGCTCGACGCAGGCGTCGGCGACCCAGCGCTGCTCCACGTCAAGATCGCGCAAGTGGCGGCCAAGCGCATGCAGGACCTGCACCGCGCTTTCGACGAGTTCGAGGCTGCTCTCGAAATCGAGAAGCAACACGAGCCGGCCATCAAGGGTCTGGAAGAGCTGCTCAGCGAGTCGAAAGAAGTAGAGTTCCGCGCCCGCGCGGCCTCGCTCTTGGAGCCGGTGTACCTGATCCGCGCGGACTACGTGCGCCTGCTCGAGGCCATCAAGGCGCGCCTCGAGTTCAGCCAGGATCCGAGTGACAGGCGCGAGCTCTTGACGCGCTTGGCCAAGCTGTACGAAGAGCAGCAAGAGGACTATCTCGCCGCGCTCGACACGACTGCGCGCCTTTTGGACGATGATCTCGCCGACGAGGCCACCGTGGGTGAGCTCGAGCGTCTGGCGAAGGTCGCTGGGGCGAACGCCAAGCTGGCCGAAATTTACTCCGCGCGGCTGGGGACTCAGCCCATCGAAGACGAAGCCAGCCTGCGGCTCGCTCGTCGCCTCGGCGAGCTATACACGGAGCTCGGCAAGCCCGATCAAGCTCTGCTGTACTATCGCAAGGCGCTCGAATTCGAGCCGCAGAATCGCAAGCTGTTCGACGCGGTCGACGCAATCTTGCTGGACACCAAGCAGCACGCTGCGCGCGTGGAGCTCTACCGGGAGTCGCTCGAAAACCGCTTCGAAGCGGCAGATCGGCTCGAGGCGTTGCACGTCGTTGCCCGGCTGCAGACCAACGAGCTCGCGGAGCCGGACCACGCGATCGAAACCTACCGAGAAGCGCTCGAGGTCGACGAGAGCAACCTGCCGGCTCTCGATGCGCTCACCCAGTTGTACCGTCAGCGCAAGCGTTGGAACGACCTGGCCGAGCACTACTTGCGCCGCGCCGAAACGGCGTCGGTCGCGGATGTCAGCGCCGGCTTTCGCCTCGATCTGGCGAAGCTATACAAGAACGAACTCGAGGAGCCCGAGCGAGCCCTCGATCAACTGGAAGAAATCGTGCGCGTGCTGCCCGCTCACCCGGCTGCGATCGCCGAGCTCGAGGCGATGCGTGACGAAGACGATTTCCGCGAGCGGACGGTCGAAATCTTGCGTCCGCTCTACGAGTCGCTCGACGACTGGAAGCGGCTGATCAAGCTCAACGAAGACCGGTTCCAGCTGGCTCGGGACGTCCACGAGCGTGTTGCCGTGCTGCGCGAAACCGCGGAACTATGGGAGACGCGCGGCCGCAGCCCCGAGCGCGCGCGCCTGGCCTTGAAGGAGGCGTTCCGGCTCGATCCGGAGGACACGGACGTGCGCGCCAGCTACGAGCGCCTGACAGAGGCCACGTCGGCCTGGGACGAGCTAGCGACGCTGTACGACGAAGTGTTGCTCGCCCAGCCCGACATCGTGACCAAGCGCGACGTGCTCGCCACGTTGGCCGAAGTCCACAACACGCGGCGGGACGATCCACGCCGCGCTCTCGACGCCTATGAACGCCTGCATCGCGTCGACGAAATGGAGCTGGCGCCGCTCAACTACATGGAGCGCCTGGCGACACTGCTGAGTGATTGGCAGATCTTGGTGCGGGTGCTCACCGCCAAGGCTGACCTGACCCACGACGACGAGGAGCGCGCCTCCATCTGGCGGCGCGTCGGTGAGTCGAAGCGAGATATGCTCGACGACCCCGCGGGCGCCATCGACGCCTATGAGAAGGCGCTCGAAATCGAGCCAGGCAACGCTTTCACCGCGGATTGCCTGATCGAGCTGTACGAGCAGCACGAAAACGCAGACCGGCTCGTGGAGCTCTATCAGCAGCGCGTCGAGTTGTGCGACGAAGACGACGGTGAGCTCAAGTACAACCTGTTGACGTCGGCCGCCGAGGTTTTCGAAACCAAGATCGACGATCGCCTGCGTGCCATCGAATCTTTGAACCAAGCGCTCGAGACGGTTCCCGGCGACGCCAAGGTGCTGGCGAGCTTGAATCGGCTCTATCGAGCCGAGGCAATGTGGCCAGAACTGCTGGACAATCTCCGAGTGCAGGCCGACCAGGTGCAGGTGCCTGACGAGCGCGCGGCCTTGCGGCGGCAGATCGGCGAGATCTTGGCGACGAAGCTCGAGAACTACGACGACGCTCTCGAAGCCTACCGTCTGGTGCTCGAAGACACTCCGGTCGACGAAGACACCATCGGCAAGGTGCGTCAGATTGGTGAAGACCACGAGGAGCTCAGGAGCATCGTGGCTCAAGTGCTGGTGCCGGTGCTCACGCGCACCGAGGCCAACGAGCCCCTCGTCGGGATCTTGGAGATGCGCCTGACCGCCGAGATGGACCCGAGCGATCGTGTACTCACCCTGCGTTCGATCGCCGAGGTGCTGGAGCAGAAGCTGCAACGCACGGACGACGCGGAGGGCGCGTTGTTGCGCGCCCTGGCGGAGAAGCCAGAAGCCGAGGAGCTCCACGAGGGTATCGAGCGGCTGGCCCAGCTCTCGAACGGCTGGGGCCGCTACGTCGACGTCCTCGAGGAGCGGGCGGGCGCGCTGTTCGATCCGGAAGTGGCGCGTGATCTCTTGGTTCGTGCCGGCCGCATCGCCGAGCAACGGCTCGCAGACAACCGACGGGCCGTCGAGAACTACACCAAGGCGGTCGAACAAGCTGGGGACCATCCCGAACTCTTGGCAGCTCTCGATCGCCTGTACACGAATCTTGGCGATCCGGAGAAGCTCGCGGAGATCCTGGATCGGCGCGTCGCCGTGGAAGATGGCGACGATGAGCAGGCGGAGCTCTTCTATCGCCTGGGCAAGCTTCAGATCAGCGAGTTCAAAGACTCCGGTCAGGCCCTGCAGTCCTTCCGGAGCGCGCTGGAACGCAAGCGGGAGCACGACGGGGCCGCCGTGCAGTTGGAAGCCCTGACGAACGAGCGAGACCTGTTCGAGGAGGCCTCCGACATTCTCGAGGAGGTCTATCGCGCGCGCGGGCAGACGGACAAGCTGGCCGCGCTTTACGAGAAGCGCATCGGATTCGCCGAAACCGACGACGAGCGCATCGACATGCGCCGAAGCTTGGCGCGCGTGCTCGAAGAAGACTGTGGAGACCCGCGCTCAGCGCAGCGGGTATTGCAGCAAGGCTTGAGCGACAACCCCGCCGACAGCGCGCTGCTCGAGGAGATCGAGCGGCTAGCGCCCATCAACTCCGATTGGGAGAGCGCGTGCGCTGCGCTCGGCGTTGCGATCGAGGGGGCGAAGGAGCTGCCGCCCGAGGTGGCGAGCCAGTTGTGCATTCGCCTGGCGGGTTGGCACAAAGACCAGCTCGGAAGCAAGGCGGGTGCCGAGCGCGCATTGGTGCGCGCACTCGACTTCGAGCCGGAGAACGACGAGATCTTGGCGCTGGTCGAGCAGCTGCAGTCCGAACCTGGCCGCGAAGAGGACTTGCTCTCCACCTTGCGTCGCCGCGCCAAGCTACAGCTCGACACTGACCGGCGCGAAGAGGTGTTCCGCCGCGCCAAAGAGCTCGCTGACAAGCTCGGCGGAGACAAGAGCGAGCAAGTGCTCCGCGAACTGCTCGAGCAGGATGACGTCAACGTGTGGGGTTTGTCCGCGCTTACCGAACTCGCAGAAGCCAAGGAGGATTTTGGCGAGACCTTCGATTTGCTGGTTCGACGTGCCGAGTTGCCGGCGGCTCCCGGCGAGGTGAAGGCCCTCAAACACCGCGCGGCCAGCATTGCTCGAGATAAGTTGAAGAAGAACGACAAGGCGATCGAGCTGTTCGACTCGCTTTTCGAGGATGACCCCGACGATCGCGAGGCGGCTGCGGCGCTCCGCGGGCTGTACTCGGACGGCGCCCGTTACGACGACCTGTCGCGCTTGCTCGAGCGCCTGGTAGATCTCGCCGAGTCACCCGCGGAACGCAGCACCTTGCGCCTCGAACTCGCGACTCTGAACGAAGAGCGTTTTCAGGCGGTCAACACCGCTGTCGACCTGCTCAGGGCCGTGCTCGACGAAGAGCCTGGCCACAGCCAAGCGGTCGTCCGCCTCAGCGTGCTCTATGAAAAAGAGCAACGCGACGAGGAGCTGGCCGACCTGTTGTCGGATCAAATTTCCGCAGCCCGCGATCGTGGCGACACCGCGGCGGAGCTCACCTTTCAGGTGCGACTCGGCGAGGTTTACGATGCACGGCTCGGCGATCGCGACCGTGCCATCGACGCTTACAAGTCGGTGCTGGAGCGGGATGCGCGCCACCGTGGCGCGCTCGAAGCACTTGCGCGGTTGTACCAAGCCGCGGGGTCAGCGCGGGAAGCTACAGAAGTTCTCGAGCAGTTGCTCGATATGGCCGCACCCGAGGGCGCTCTCGATTTGGTCCAGGCGCTGGTGAAACAGTACAAGACCCTCGGCGACAGCGAGAAGGCCGCGCGCGCGCTCGAGCGAGGCCTCAACTTCAAAGAAACCGAACCATGGATCCACCAAGAGCTGCGCGGCCTATACCGAGCCAGCGAATCTTGGGAGCAGCTGGCCAAACTGGCGGCTCGGGAGGCGGAGCTCGAGGTCGACATCGACAAGAAGGTCGCGCTGCTGCGCGAAGCCGCCCAGATTCAGGGGACGCGGGGCGGCGATCGTCTCGCAGAAGCCGAGCTCTTGCGCAAAGCCTCCGAGCTGAAGCCCGATGACCGAGACCTCTTGCTCCAGCTCTGTGACTCCTACAGCGCCTCTGGTCGTGCCAAGGAGGCCATCGATGCGCTGCAGCGCATCGTGGAGAGCTATGGTGCACGTCGCTCCAAGGAGCTGGCGGACATCCACAAGCGACTGGCTACCGCGTACCTTGCGGAGGGGCAGACGCAGCAAGCCCTCGACGAGCTCGACAAGGCGTTTCGCATCGAGCCAGGCAACGTCGCCGTGCTCAAGCAACTCGGCGAAGTAGCGCTCGATGTTGGGGACATGAAGAAGGCCCAGCAAATGTTCCGTGCGCTCCTGCTTCAGCGGCTCGACGCGGGCAGCCCGATCACGAAGGCCGAAGTCTTCATGCGTCTCGGCCAAGTGCACGGCAAGCTAGGCGAAAAATCCAAAGCAATCCAGATGTTAGAGCGCGCGATCCAAGCGGACGCAAGCCTCACCCAGGCCAAGACGCTGCTCGACGAGCTCAAGGCCTAGCGCGTCGGGCCGGAGCGGCTGGACTGAGGGCGAGAGTTGGCTAGCCTCTCGCCCCGTGACCAAGTTCTCCGTGAACCTCAACAAGATCGCCCTGCTCAGAAACTCGCGTGGGCGGAACGTGCCAGACGTGGCCGCTGTGGCTCGCCGCTGCTTGGCCTCGGGCGCTCATGGTATCACGGTCCATCCGCGCCCCGACCAGCGGCACACGCGTTATACGGACGTGCTGGAGCTTGCACGGGTGGTTCGAGAGTTTCCAGGCGCTGAATTCAATGTCGAAGGTAACCCTACAGAGCAGTTCATCGCCCTCGTGCTCGAGGCCAAGCCCGATCAGGTAACCCTGGTCCCGGACGCGGCGGACCAGCTCACCTCGGATCACGGGTGGGACGTGCTCGGCGACGGCGCCGTGCTCGCCGCAGTCTTGCCTCGCTTCAAGGCTGCCGGAATTCGGACGAGCCTGTTCATGGATCCGGATGTGAAACAGATCGAGGCGCTGCCCGCGCTCCAGGCCGACCGCATCGAGCTCTATACCGAGAGCTATGCGAATGCCTACGGGTCACCCGACGAGGCAGCCGTGCTCGCGGCTTTCGCGGCGGCGGCCACGGTCGCGCGCGCGCAGCAGCTCGGCGTCAACGCCGGGCACGATCTCTCTCTCTACAACCTGGCGACGTTCCTCGCGAGTGTGCCTGAGGTGTTGGAGGTCAGCATCGGACACGCCGTCGTGTGTGAAGCCCTCGATCTCGGGCTCGAACCGACCATCCAGCGCTACCTGGCCATCGTGAACACAGCGTCCTCCGCCGCCAGCGCCGGCCCTCGCACCTGACCGCAACGGCTCACACGAGCACGCCGCTGAGGGGCGCCGTCGCGTAATCAGGATGACCGAATGTTTGTGTTTCGACACCGTATGCGTTCGCGACTGCCGCCAACAGGTCGTTGGCCGAAGCAGCGTCGTGCGTCGCGAAGCGACCCGTAGCGAACGCGCCGCCAGCGTTTCCCGCGATCAGGTACGGAATGTTCACGAGCGCATGTGTATTGCCGACCGACACCTCGGTGCCCCACAAGATCGCCGTGTTGTCGAGCACGCTACCTTCGCCTTCCGGGATCTGGGCCAGCAGATCCATGAAGTACGCTAGCTGCTCAGCGTGCCATTTCGCGCGCTGCACCAGCTGAGCTCCAGCAGCCTCGTCCGTGGGTCCCGAGTGCGAGAGCGAGTGTCCCTCGCTGAGGCTCTCTAGCCAGGGGAACCGAATCCGGTTGAATCCCGTCGAAATTTGGAGACTTGCGACGCGCGTCAAGTCGCATGCGAAGGCCACTGCCAAAAGCTCCAAGTGGGCCTTCATCACAGCCGGCATGTCGTTCTCGTCGTTCTCGTCGAGCACGGCCGGTGCAGCCGGTGGGTCGCAGCTGCGGGCGCCCACGCCGCCGCCCAAACGGCGCTCCAGGTCGCGAACGAGTTCTAGATGCTGGCCGAGTTTTTCGCGATCGTGAGCCCCGAGTTGTCGATCGAGCAGTTCGAACTGGGTTTGGACGGTGTCGAGCACCGACGCACGCTGATCGGTAGGATCGTCGGGGTCGATGGGCGCAGAGACGAAGTTGGCGAATAGCCGCTGATACACCTCGGTAGGGTCGTTCATCGGTGGCAGCGGCTGCCCAGGGCCCGCGTAGCTGATGCGGGCTTGGACGTCGGCTTCTACCGCGCGCACGCCAATCTCGAGGCTCTTCAACGGCGTGTCCAGGCCGATCTGGTTGGCGATGGCTTGGTCGATGCTGATGCCGTTCGCCCAACCCGCCCTCGACCCACAACCGTCGACGAACTCGCCCTCGAGCAGCTCGTGGCCCGTGAACAGCGACCCGATGCCGCGCTGGTGCGGCCCGCCTGGCCCTATCTCGGTCACTGCTGCATTGATCCCCTGAAAGATCAAAAGCTTGTCACGGTGGTGCGCGAGCGGCTGATGGATCTCGCCCAGGACGAAGTCGGTCTCCCCACCGGTGGGAAACCACGAAGCGTGCACTGTACCGTTCGGGTTGTACATGGTGACGAAGCGCTTGGGAAACGACCCTTCCGGCTCCTGCGCGCGCGCCTTGCGTGGTCCAAGCGAGTCGAGGAGCGGCAGCGCGACGAGCACGCCGCCGGCGCCCTTCAAAAAATGGCGTCTGCTGGTTCGGGTGCGCATCATCAGAGGCCCTCCGCCATGGCGGGGCGGTACAGGAAGGCGTCGGTCAGCGTCAGCGCGACCAACAGCTCTTTGAGGTCGCCGCCGGCAGAAACGAACTTCGTCCTCGCCTGATCGAGACTGCACACGTCCGACTCCCCCTCGACGCGGCCCATGGCGAACCTGTACCAATGGGTGGTCAGGCAGTTCAGAACGGCCTCGCTGGAGCTCAGCCGTTGGGCGAGCTCGAACGGGGTGGTGAAGGGGCCGTCGATGGTTGGGTCGGGGGAGTCGACGATGGCACCCGAAGCGTCCACCGGCAATTGGTTCTCTGCGCTGCGGAACCGCCCGAAGTGATCGTAGTTCTCGAAACCGAATCCGAGCGGATCGATCAGCTGGTGACACTGCGCACACGCTGCATTCGCCGTGTGCACCTTGAACCGTTCACGCGTCGTCAGCGAAGGGTCCGGATCGGGTGGGTTGTTGTCGACGGTGGGTGGCGGGGGAGCGGGCGGATCGCACAGGATCTGAGCACGCACGAACACGCCGCGCTGGATCGGCGACGACTGATCTGCGTGGGACAACAACGCCATCAGCGCCGGTTGCGTCAACAGCCCCGCTCGCTGTTCCGGTTGTGCCACGGCGGCGAACGTGTCGGCAGGGGCCGTGACACCATAGATGCCAGCGAGCGCAGGATTCACGAACACCAGGTCCGAGCTGAACAGCTCTCGTAGGGTGCCGCTGCTGCTCCAGTACACGAAGTCGATGTAAGAGAGCAGCGACTGCTTCCAAGCGTCCGCGAGGGCTTGCGCGTCCAAGTCCGGGAGACTCACGTCATCGCGGGCGAGCCCGTCGAAGCGAGCCATGTCGAGCCATTGCCGGTGGAAATCGCTGACCATCGCGCGCGTCCTCGGTGCGGCGAGCATGCGTCTTGCTTGCGCTTCGACCTGCTCGGCGGTGGTCAGCTCTTGCGCTTCCGCAGCGCGGAACAGCTCGTCGTCCGGCATCGAGTTCCACAAAAAGTACGACAAACGCGAGGCTAGCTCGTAGCCCCCCAGAGGGATCGCTCCGGTTTCTGGGGTGGCCGCGACCGTGGCTTCGACACGATACAAAAACTGTGGGGACTGCAACAGGGCTTCGAGCACCAGTCCCACGGCCGCCGAGTACCCGAGCGTCGGCTCGGCTTTCTCGAACAATTGGCGGTAGCCCTGCTTCTCCTCCGCGAGGATGGGGCGGCGAAACGCGCGCTTTCCGAAATTCGTCAAGAACGAGTCCAGACAAGCGAGCGAATCCCCGTCGGGGCACGGCGCGAAGGTCTCGATGCGCTCCGCGACGGCGCGGGCGGAAACATCACGCGCCGCCCCCCAGTACTTCTCGACCAGCAACGGGTTGGCCTTGTGCGTCTCGGCGTTGTTCTCGAAGTTCTCGACCCGGTGCTCTGGTGGGAAGGCCTGGGACGGGTTGGTGGTATCCCCGAGCAGATCTCGCAGGGTGTTGTCGTATTGGGTTCTGGTCAGCAAACGCAACGTGGCGGAGCCGGGCTGCGTCCGCTCGCACATCAACGGCTGCCCGACGTCAGGAGGGGGCTTGTTCGGAGCCTCGGGCTCCTGGCACGCCGAGGCGGCGAGCCCAATTGCGCTCACCAAGAGCGCTACGCGCCCGGACGCGGATACCGAGGTGCACTGCAAGACGCTCTCAGGTTTACCCTTCGAGGCCGTCGAGTCAACGGCTGGGCTGACCTTCGGGCCGCTGCCGCGCGTTTGGAGATGCAACGCGGACGGTCGTACGTCAGTCGTTGGCGAAATTTGCGGTCGTGGGGGAACTTTTGACCGCCCATCGTGCTCCGCGACTGGCTCCCTGGCCTCGCAAAATGTCGCGGCTGCGTTGCTGACGGCCTACTCGTAACGGGCTCGTTCCCGATCGTAGTTGGCAAAGCCGACCAGCTCCTGCAGCTCGGTAAAGGGTACGAGCTGCCGAGGGGGGATGCCGCGCGAAAGATCGCGGAGGGTCGCTTGCATCGCCGCCACGGCGCTGCTGAGCAGGGTCAGTGGGTAGGCGGCGATTTTGAACCCCAGCTCTTCGAGCGCCGCGGGCGCCAGCAGAGGTGTCTTCCCATTCTCGATCATGTTCGCGAGGGTGGGGGCCCGAGCCGCCTGACAGAAGGCGCGCATCTCGTCCACGCTCTCTGGCGCCTCGAGAAAGACGATATCGGCCCCGATCTCTTCGAAACCGCGGACTCGGGCCAGCGCTTCGTCGAAGCCATGCGTCTGACGCGCGTCGGTCCTGGCTAGAATCAGAACGTCGGCACCCTCTCGCTGGGCGTCGACGGCAGCGCGGACGCGCGCGAACGCCTCGTCCCGCGAGACCACCTGCTTGCCGTCCGTGTGCCCGCACCGCTTCGGCCACTGCTGATCTTCGATCATGGCACAAGCGAACCCGGCGCGCGCGTAGCCCTGCAACGTTCGCTTCACGTTGACGGCGTTGCCGTAGCCGGTATCTGCATCCCCGATCACCGGAATCCTGACGGCCGCGCAGATGTCGCGTCCTTGATCCAGCATCTCGGCGTATGAGATCAAGCCGGTATCGGGCAAGGCGAGCCGCGTTGCCGACACGGCGAACCCACTCATGAATGTCAGCGGAAACCCCGCCGACTCGACCAAGCGCGCGGAAAGCGCGTCGAAACAGCAGGGCATCGTCACGAGCCCGGGCTTTGCGAGCAACGCGCGGAGGCTTTCGGCAGAGGACATCATGCGCCAGAGGATCTCAGAACTCTGGCCGCGCTCGCAAGAGCCGCTCGCACGCAGCGGTGAAACAGGGAATACTGGCGCTTCCTCCGCGCTCCGAAGCGTGCATGCCGCCACCATCGTCTCAGCTGAAGTCCAAACGCCAGAGCGCCACCCCGCGCTTGCTCAACCGAGCCCCGTGGCTGCTGCCGCTCGCGGTTGTGCTGCCGGCAGCGGGACTGTACGCGGTTTCCCATCGGCCCGAAGGCCTTGTGCACCCGACGATCTCGTCGCGACAGCTGGAGCTACCGCGTGAGCCTCCTGTGGAGTTGCTCTCGGTTCCAAACTCCGGCTTACCTTGTGCCGTCGATGACGTCCTCGAGGCGAAGTGCCGCCGCTGTCACACTCGGCCCATGCGGCACGGTGCTCCTTTTCCACTGCTCTCTTGGGACGACACCCGATTGTTCGTCAGAGCGGAGGCACAGGTACACCTGCAGCTCGAGCGCGTGATTGCGAATGGCACCATGCCGTTTCGCATTCCCGCGAACCCGCCCATCGAACCCTTGACCGCCGACGAGAAGCGGGTGCTCTTGGATTGGGTGCGTCGTGGAGCTCCGCGTGGCAGCTGCCCCTGAACACCGCTGGCTCTGGCGCGTGCTCGGGAGCTGGTTAGGCGTCCTGGTGCACATCTGGGCGAGGACCTGGCGAGTACATTGGATCGACGCACCCCCCCGCGAGCGAGCGGTGTACGCTTTCTGGCATGGGCAGCAAATGGCGCTGGTGGCCGCGCGTCGGAGAACTCCGCTCACGACGCTGGTGAGTCTGTCGCGCGATGGCGAGCTGCAGGCCAGCGTGATGCGCCGCCTCGGGCTCCGCGTGGTACGGGGCTCGTCGACGAGCGGTGGCGCTCGCGGCTTGCGCGGCATGGTCCGCGCGGTTCGCGCCGGGTCCGACGCTGCGTTCGCGGTAGACGGACCACGCGGGCCCGCGTACAGGGCCAAGCCAGGCGCGCTCGTGGTCGGCGAACTCGGCCGAGCACGAGTCGTTCCGCTCGCTTCGGCCGCGCGCCATGCATGGGTGCTGCAGGGGACCTGGGATCGGTTCGAAGTCCCACTTCCGTTCACGACAGTTACCATCGCGGTGGGCGCTCCGCGGAGCTTTGCTCCGACCTCGGAGGGCGCCCTGGAGCTCGCCTGCGCGATCCAACGAGAACGCGCGCGTGCCGTCGAGGCGTGCCAAGCTACGACGCGGTCCCGCCCACCAGGACGTTGACTGCCGGACGTTCGCTGTTTGGCGATTGCGTTTACGAAGGTCCCACACTAAGCGTCCCTTGAAATGAGCCAGAAGGTCATGATCGACGGAAACCTGCTGGAGCCGGACCAGGCCACCATCAGCGTTTTCGATCGTGGGTTCTTGTACGGCGACGCGGTGTTCGAAACGATCCGCACCTATGGCGGGTTACCCTTCGAGATAGACCAGCATCTTGAGCGTCTCGCATGGTCGGCAGGTCGTGTTTTCATCCCGCTACCTGTGCCGCTCGACGTGCTCCATGCCGAGGTGCGAGTTGCCGTTGACGCCGCCCAAAACCCCGAAAGCTACATCCGGGTGATGGTAACCCGTGGCCGAGGCGCCATGGGGCTGGATCCCAGCACCACCGAGCATTCAGCGCGCGTCATCATCGTGGATCGCCTCGAGCCTCCGCCCGCCACCGCATATGCGCAAGGCATCGCCGCCATCACCTTCAAAACCCAGCGCTTCGGCGATGCGACGGCGGCTGCCGGCGCTAAGGTGGCCAACTATCTGGTTGCCGTGCTGGCCATGCGCGAAGCGCGGGCCGCCGGCGCGAGCGAGGCGCTGATCACCGACCACACTGGTCGCATCGTCGAGGGCTCCACGTCCAACGTGTTCGCCGTTCAAGCCGGCGAGCTCATCACCCCACCAGAGAGCTCGGGCATCCTCCCCGGTATCACACGCCGACGGGTGCTCGAAGCTGCCACCGATCTGGCGCTCCCCGTTCGTTATCGTGCCTTTG
The DNA here is from genome assembly GCA_025937785.1 of Polyangiaceae bacterium. Taxonomy (GTDB): domain Bacteria; phylum Myxococcota_A; class Polyangia; order Polyangiales; family Polyangiaceae; genus JAICQQ01. The sequence continues at coordinate 3,564 of JAICQQ010000088.1, read as the reverse complement.
ACCAAGCGTCGCTTTGCGGCCACGATGAGCTGTTCGTGTGCTCCAGCATCCGCGAGCTTTTGCCCGTCGTGCGGGTCGATGGCCGGCCAGTAGGCGGGGGGGCGCCAGGACCCCTGACCCTTGCCCTGCTCGAAAAGTTCCGCGAACACGTCGCGCGAGATATGGGTCTGGCTCAGAGCGTTCGCTGAACCAGCCCCGGTGGTCCCTTCAGGTGCGACCATGTGGGAGTACATTTGGGGGTTTGGGCCGGTGCGGGTGAATCGAGTTCGCAGAAGGCGGGTCTAAGCTTTAGGCTTGAATCGGTCCCAGGTTGGCGCCGCCTGACCTGGGGAATTTCGGGCATCTCGCCCGCGTATGCTTGAGACGAGAGGTTTGTGCGATGACAAGAGTGTTCACCCTGCCCACTGCAGTGCTCGGCGTTCTCCTGGTTTCGTTGGCGGGTTGCGAGGCCCGTGACTGCGACGATACGAAGCGGGTCGAGGTCGAGGACGGTAAAGAGAAGACGGAAAAAGAGGACGGCGCCTGTCTCGAATTCGTGTCCACCAAGAAATGGTGGGGGGACACCGAGCAGTTCCGCGGCGACTACGAGTCAGGGAAGAACGTGGTGATCAACAGCGGGAACGGATCGGTGTCTGTCAAGGTCACCAACCGAGACGACGTGCTCGCGACGTTCAAGCCGTTCGTCGCGCGCGCTCACGATATCTGCGATGACGAGGCGCCCACTCCGGGCGACCGCTGTGCGCCCATCGATGACGACCTGGCCGATCAAGACCTGATCTTCGAAGAAGACGACGGCCATTACCTGGTCCAGTCGCGGCGCGACAACTCCGTCAACAGTCTGGGCGCCGAGATCGAGGTCGAACTACCGAGCTCATTCAACGGTCGCCTCACCGTTGCTCAGAACAACGGCTCCACCGACATCGACGACGTGGGTGACGCCGCTGCTGTGCTCGTCGAGAGCCAGAACGGGAGCTGCGAGATCCACACCGGGCGTGCTCCCCACATCGACATCAACTGCAAGAACGGTTCGACCGACGTCGCGATCGGTGCGATCACACGCGGAGGCGACGTGCGCCAGATCTTCAAGTCGTCGGGCGAACTCGGCGACCTGGCGATCGCGTTCCCTTCGACGGAAGATCCGTTCAGCGTTTCTGCGCGGTCAGTCGGGGGTGACGTACTGATCGATCCCGCGAGCCCGAGGGGATGCGATGTAACCGGGAACGATCCGCGTTCGGTGACCGTGCTGTGCAACGGCGCAACCGACGAGGATCCGAACTACGTCATCCGCAGCGACGAGGAGCTCGTCGACGTCGGCCTCTACTTCTGAACATCAAATGGCTAACGCACCCAGGGGGGTAGGGGCGTTAGCCATGCGTCATTCGTTGGGGTCATCGCTTTCGGCGGCGGCCTCGGGAGGCATGGGACTCTGAGGCATGGGACTCTGAGGCATGGGACTCTGAGGCATGGGACTCTGAGACATGGGATTTATGGGAGCCACGGGTTCTGTGCCCGGCTGCCCCGCAGGAATCGGGATCCGCAAGCTTCCTTTCCCCTCCGCCAGCAGGTAAGCGACGGCCTTGTCGAAAAAGGCTTTGAGGAACGGTACATCGCTCGGCGGGTCGGTGATCAACCCAGCGCTCGTGATGCACTGCATCACCGCGGCGACACGCAGCGCGGTCGTTTCTCCCTCGCGCGCGAGGATCGAAACCGCGCTGTCTTTCATCGCCCGTACCAGACGTTCGCGCTGCTCTGGGGTGAAATAGCGGTCGGTCGCGCTGACCACGGCAGCCTGTAGCAGTAACTGCAGCTGCGATTGGTCCGGCTGTTCTCCGGGTTTGAGATTCTTGCCCACGTCCTCGAGCATGGCGTCGATTGCGCGTCGGGACGGGAGCCAGGCGGCGAACTCCGCCAAGTTGTGTAGTGACCCCGAGTCCTTGCTCATCTCGCGCGCGTCCTCGAGAGCCACCTCGAGACCCTCGGCGTCGAACGGATGGACGATTTCTTGCGTGGGCGGCGACCCCAGCAAGCCAGCAACCGACGTCAACCCGAGCGGCTCGACGAGCCCGCGTTGACGTTGCCGGGCGAGCGCCTCGAAAATCCGCGCTCGCGCCCAGGCGACACTGACCTCCGCCGGCTTGTAGCGCCCCCCCGGCACGAGGCCCTCGAGGGTCTTCTTCAGTGCGCTCTGAGAGTACTCGCCTTGCTGCACCTGCGTGACACCATAGTCGTCGTTCAGGTACACGAGCGCAGTTTGATACCGGCTCGTATCGGAGCGTCGCGCCAACACGAGCAAGATGTTGTACGCCGGGTCGGGCGCCAACAGCCATGCCTTGGTCGTCTGTGTCTCCTTGGCACCGAGCGTTACCACGCGCTTCTGCTTCGGTATCGTCACGCCTCGGCTTTGCAGTACTCGGAGGGCCTTGCGTGCCCGGCGGCGCGAGTCACCCAAGCCGTGCGCAGAGATTTCCGAAAGTGCGGGAGCGTTGGCATGATCGAGCCAGAGCTGGATCAGGCGGGGCGCTTCGGCGCCCGCGCTTTCGAGTGCGCTCAGCGCTTGGTCCTTCGGGGTGTTCGGATCGAGAGTCATGGGCATCTTCGTGGTGTCAGGTTTGCTCTGGGGGTTCAGTCGATGGGCTTGGCGGCCCGGAAATGGCGCCCGGCGTATAGCGGACACCCGGCTGCCGTGCATGCCCGATCACGAAACCGGAGTCTACTCGCGAGGCTAGCCCACCTTTTTCTACCTTGCCTCGAAGAACCCCATCACGTCCCGCGTCACCAGACGTGTGCACTCGAGATCCACCAACGCGGTGACCAGTCTCGGCTTGGGCATTCCAGTGGCCTCACCAAGCGTCACCACGTTCCAGTCTCCTCCCGTGGCAATCAGCTCGTACAGCAGGCGAACGTCGGCGGACAGCGGCTTGCCTTCAGCGTCAGTATGCGGCGCCCCGGCCGCAGGTCGTCCTTTGCGCGCCGGTGTCGGTTTCCTTGACGGGACTGTCGGGAGGGCAGCGGGAACCTCCCGCCATTCGGTCGCTTCCCTCTCCGGGGACCGAGCGTTGGCAGGCGACCGAGCGTTGGCAGGCGACCCAGCGTTGGCAGGCGACCCACTTTGGGTCGTGGGCGGCTGCGTGTCCGGGCAGAGCTCGCGGGCGGCTGGCGATCCCGCGAGCGGGTCGCTGGCGTCATTGCTTTGGGTCCGGCCAGGCGACCCAGCGTTGGCAGGCGACCCAGCGTTGGCAGGCGACCCAGCGTTGGCAGGCGCCCCAGCGTTGGCAGGCGACCCAGGGTGGGCAGGCGACTCAGCGCTGGCAGGCGACTCAGCGTTGGCAGGCGACTCAGCGCTGGCAGGCGACCCACTTTGGGTCGTGGGTTGCTGCGTGTGCGGGCAGAGCTCGCGGGCGGCTGGCGATCCCGCGAGCAGGTGGCTGGCGTCATTGCTTTGGGTCCGAGCAGGCGACCGAGCGTTGGCAGGCGACCCAGGGTGGGCAGGCGATCCAGCGTTGGCAGGCGACCCAGCGTTGGCAGGCGACCCAGCGTTGGCAGGCGACCCAGCGTTGGCAGGCG
>JAICQQ010000453.1 GCA_025937785.1 Polyangiaceae bacterium | reverse complement strand
CGATGCTGGAGCGCCCGAGCGTCGCGAGCGCGGAGGCGACGCCCAGCCAACGCGCGAGCGCATGCTGCCGGCGCCGCAACAGACGCACCGCGATCCCGATCAGCCACGGACGGCACGCGGCGCGCCCGTCGTAACGACCTGCGCTCTTGGCTGCGGTCAGGAACGTGCTGTGCACCAAGTCATCGACGTCATCGGCGCCCGCCGTGGCCCGCGTTAGAAAGCGGCGGATCGATGCCTGGTGCTGATCGTAGAGCTCGCCCAGCGCGCCGACGTCGCCTGCGGCGAGCCGCGCCATGAGCTCGGCGTCAGGGCGGGGGGGCGGTCCGGGCTCGCAGCGCTCGGTCGCGACCATCGCCACGCGGGTCGTGCGTCGGGCGTCGGTCATGGCATGCCCACCGTGGCGCCGAGGACGAACCCGAGCATCCATACGGGGAGCGGTGGCAGAGCGGTGGCCACGTCCTGATCAGAAGCCCCAGAGGGACCGGCGGCGCCCTCGAGACCGACGAACCCGCTCAGGATCGAGCGGGCGCCGATCGTGAGCCGGCTAGCAGCGAACACGCGGGGCAGGAAACGCGAAGTGTGCGTATGGTCGACTCTGCCATTGCGCTCCTCGCGCACCGCGACGTCCTGCTGGACCACCAGGGTCGGCCCGAGCAGCAGGTCGACTCCGAACATCCCGTTGCCGAAGCGATGGCCCCCGACTGCAGTCAGCTCGACCGCGGACTGTGGGATGTGCCCGCTCATGGGCACCTCGTAGCTGGTGGCTCGCGCTTCGAAGCCTGCGAGCCAGTCCGACACGATCACGAGCGCCATGGCTCCCAGGTTCGAGCTGACTTGCCCGTCACCCGCGCGGGCACCCCCGCCGAGTGACAGGGTTGCCCCGACCCGCCGATCGACGCGAGCACCCTCGGGAGCGAGCCCCTGGTCGCGCACGGACGCTGGGTCTTCTCTATGAGTCGGCTGCTTCGCGGGAGGCGGTTTTGCCACCGGAGCCGCGGGCGGGAGGGTAGACCTCGGTGGCACCCGCGATCGGGATGGCGACGACGATGGCGATGGCACCAGTAACAGCGCTTCGAGCCCTGGAAGCACGTCTTCGGAGCTCGGGAGCCAACGCGTGGCGGAGCGACCGTCTTGCAAGATGACCTCGAGCGTCAACCCGTCCCGGTTCGGGCGGAGGTGTACCCGGGCGCAGCGGTCGATGTCGCGGCGGGCACCCAGACTCCGTCGAACCCGCTCATGCAGGTCGGGCCAGCGTGTCGACACGGCCGGATCGGCGGACACCACGACGGCCTCGCACGCTTCACTGGCGCCCGCCGCGGGGTGGACGCAGGCAGTGCCCAGAATGACCCACCCCGCCGCACGAGCGAAGGAACGCGGAAGCTGCATGACCGTATTGTCCCGAACTTGGCGAATCCTTCATCCGAATTGAGGGCTGGGGCTCAGAAATTTCCTTCGACCCCGATGCTCGGGAGCGTGATCGGCCCCACGGTGCCGCGTTCGCACTCGGTAGTGTAAGTTTCCGGCGGGCCGCGCGAGATGGTGCCGCGACAGTCCATGCCCAGCGTATTCGCCTCCTTGCGCAAGGTCACGTTCTGTCCTTCGACGACGAACGCGACGGATCGGCCCCGCTCGAAGAGCCAACGCTTCTCCAGGCGTACGTCGACGCGATAAAATGTGGGGTCGCGGTAGGCATGGTAGGGCGGCACTGGAACGCTGCCCGACAGCGCCGAGTACGGCACCCCCGAATACAGGACGAACCTGCTGCCGGCGCGCCAATGACGCCCGAGATCGACCGAAAGTATGGCGTTCAGCACATGGGTGCGGTCGAACTCGCTGGGGACCGTTGCGGTGACCTGTCCGCCGTCGAGCGTCAGGAAGTGAGCTTCGCGCACCGACCGCGAGAGCGTATAGGAAATGAGGCCGCTCACACGCTCCGAAAACGAGCGCCGCAGCAGAACCTCGACGCCGTAGGCGTGGCCCGAAACCGGCTCATTGCTGGGGCAATGCCACGGAAGCTCGGGAGGGCCTTCACCCGGGGTTGCCGTCGGCGGCTCGATCTGAAGACAGCTTTGCGTCAGATCCGTGAGTCCCCACGAGTACGTGAGAAAGCCCGTGACCCCCAGCACCAGCTCCCAAGGCAACACGGCCTCCAGGCCCTGACTCTGTTGCAGCACGCGCTGCAGTTCGCTGGTTCCTTCGGGAAAACCCGCACCCGCAGCTATTGGCGCCGGCAGTTCTCCCACGCGCAGCGCCGGATACTGGTGCGCCAGGCCGAAGCTCGAGAGCCACGCCAGCCGCGGTAGCAGCGTCACCCGCGCGGACAGGCGTGGGTCCACAGCCAGCACCGTCGTGCGCACCTGTTCCGGGTCTCCGTCGCCGGGGTCGGCGGGCGCGTACGAGGAGTCGAACAATGTGACCCGCACGCCCGGGACGAGCTCGACGCTCGGCAGCAGGCGCCACACCAGATCGGCGTGCGCAGCAGGAGTCAGGTTCTGTCTCGGAGGCTCGGCGTTCGAGGGAGGGATCGGGCCTTCGGCATCCGCCGGTCCCCGGTGTTCGATCCCGTAGTGATCGAGCCGCCCTTCCAACCCGCCGCGCAAGCGCAGCGTCTCCGCGAGGTCTTGCTCCAGCTCCACGCGCCCGGCAACCGATCTGTTGCTCAGGAACGTCGGATTAGCTCCTTGCTCTTCGAGCCCCAGGGTGGCCGCGACGCGCAGGCGACCGCCGTCCCAAGCGCGATCGTAGCGCAGATCGACGCGGTGAAAGTCCGACACGAAGTCTTCGAGCAAGGTGCCGTCTTCTTCTTCATGGGCGAGATAGTCATGGCTCCCGAACGCGAATAGCCCCAGAGTGTCGTGCGCCCCGACGCGCGCGCTCAACCGCGTTTGATAGTCCCAATAGCCCAGGCGCACGTCCGAAAACGCGCTCAAGATCGGCCCCGGGTAGCCGTAACGCCCGGCCACGAGCGCGTTGCCTCGCCCCGCGGCGAACGGGCTCTCCAGCAGCGCGCCCGCGTCGACGAGCCGAAGGTTCGCCTCACCGCGCGCCACGGGCGCCGGTGCGCGCGTTTCGCCTGCGATGATGCCCCCCGCGACGCCGCCGTAGCGCACCGGCGCGACGCTCGGGTAAAACTCGACGCGATCGAGCAGCCCCGGATGGATCACGCTTGGTCCGAGCCCCACGT
>JAICQQ010000182.1 GCA_025937785.1 Polyangiaceae bacterium | reverse complement strand
GGCGCGGGGGACCCAGCGAGCGGCCCGGGGGACCAGCGAGCGGCGCGGGAACCAGCGAGCGGCCCGGGGGACCAGCGAGCGGCGCGGGAACCAGCGAGCGGCGCGGGGACCAGCGAGCGGCGGGACGACTGGACTGCGGGAGAGCGTGAGCGGCGGCAGGCCGCTGAGGGGGTGGGAACGGGGGGCGCCTTGGGGTGTCAGCGGCCGGGGCTGAAGACTCATCCTCGAATGCGCCCTGAGCGCTACGATTTGTCGATGGTAGACAGTGGTAGCTCGAGTGGCGCAGTTTGGGGGGAAGTTCGGCGAAAAGCCTCGTCACGGCACGTCCGGAGGCGTCAATGCCCACCCACGGGCACGAAAATCTCGTCAATTAACTCGCTCACTGGAGACTCATTGTTTTCAAGTCGATCACCCGCGCTGCCGATACCAACGATCTCTGGCTTCAATCTTCGTCGGCTGCTGCACTCCACCTTGACACGCGCGCAGTTGCCCGTATAATGAGTCACTCATTAAACATTTTCGATATGCGCGGCGCGCAGGTGCACGTTGCAGGTCCCCGCTAAAGCCGTGCGGTGGCGTGCGACGCAGCCCGCGTGGCTGGCGCCGGTAGGTGAGCACGGGCCGCGTGGCTTGTTAGCGTGGGGCGGTGAGCACGGGCCGCGTGGCTTGTTAGCGTGGGGCGGTGAGCACGGGCCGTGCGTCAAGCGTCGACTGGCGGCTTTAGCCCTTCGCGTTCGAAGCAGCCTTTGGGGATCTTGCGGCGCCGGCGCAGGGATGAGGTGTCGAGGATGAAGCGGCGGGTGACGGGGTCATGGTAGCCACTGGGACCGCGCTCGCCGGCAGCGTAATAGGCGGCGATTTTGCCCATCAAGAGCTCGCGCACGTATTTGCCGACGAGCGAGGCCAGCATCACGAGCGGTGCCGTCGCGTCGGCGTCGCGCACGAACGAGACTTCGCCTAAGCTGGGGAAGCGGTACGTGCTTCGCGCGCGACTCACCTCGACTACGGCGTGCAGCCAACCCGAGAGCGGTCCGAAGAACTTCGAGTAGTCCGTGATGCCTCCGACCTTGCCACAGGTGGCCGTGAGATCGCGCGGCAAGCTGGGACGAATGTGCAAGAGCAGACGCTCCATGGCGTGCAGGTCGGACACGAAGCGATTGCCGCCCCCCTGGCGCTGCTGGTTCAAGACTTTCGTACACAGAATCGAGCAGTGGGCACCGAGCAAACGCACGCCGCGGCGCTCCAGGTCGCGCACGTGCCGCTGCACGCGCGCGAGTAGCTCGTCGTCGGCGCCGAAGCTAGCGGTGGTCGGGCTCCAACACTGGGCGCTGGCGTGTTTGGGGCAAGGGCCCTCGAGCGTCGCTTGGTCCTCGAGGCAGAGCCTCCTGAAGAGTTCGTCGGGCGTGTTGGCTTCGCCGGCGAAGGTCCGTGCCCATGCCTCTCCGAGGGCGGTGTCGGAGTGCGACACCAGGCGCTTCGAGTCGTCGAGATCTTGCCGCAGGCGCTGCGGCAGGCGGCGCGAAAGGAAGCGTTTGCCCCGATCGTCGACTTCGGCGCTGACGGCGGTCACGACCATGGGGCCGAGCAGGGCACCCAAGCCGTTCTCGTCGATACCCACCAGGTGTTCGTTCGCCACTGGATCACCCACCTTGGACCGGCGGGATGATGGCCAAGACATCGCCGGTCGCGATCGGTTCGGCGAGCGTCACGAAGGCTTCGTTGCGCGCGATCCTGACCGCGCTGAGCGCAGGTTTGAGCGCAGGCAGGTGTTCCCCGAGGTGGTTCACGAAGTCGTGGACGGTGAGCACCTGGTCGGGAAGGGTCAACGATTCCGAAGCGGCACCGGCCAGGTCGCGGATGGCTGCAAAGTAAAGGACGGTCACGTGCTTCATGCGTGGGCTTCGGGGGGGTGCTCGACGGCCGGCGGATGCGGCGGATGCGGCGGATGCGGCGGATGCGGCGGCACCCGAGTGTACTTCGTCACGGGCAGGTGTGGTAGTGTCGAGCGCCTTCGGAGGATACGAGATGGCCGAACAAAGATCGAAACTGGGGCGCGACGTCTACATTGCGCTTGCCGCGATTGGCTGGGCCGATGGACAGCTCGATGAAGAAGAGGCGGACGCCATCGTGCGCACCGCGCTCGAAGAGGGGCTTGAACTCGAGGAGATCCAAGAGATCGAAGCGGCGACCCAGAAACCCGTGGACATCGGCGTGATCGATCGCAAGAACATGTCCAAGGAAGATCGGCTGTTCGTCTACGCAGTGGCGTCGTGGATGACCCGCCTCGACGGGCTCGTCTCCAGCAAGGAGCTCGATGCATTGGCCAAGCTGGGTGAGGCCTTGAAGGTCCCGGCAGGGCCTCGCGCGCACGCCGACGCCATCGCCCAAGAGGTCGCCAACTTCGCCGAGGGCGATCGCCCGGCTCGCTACGACTTGGTGCAGCTGCGCCGGATCATCGGCGAGCGCCTCCAGGCTGACCAAGCTGCGCGGGGCTAGGCGAGCAGTTCCGTCTTCAATACGGGGTAGCCCTCGGGGCGCCGCACGGCGTACGAGAGCGAGAGCACTTCGACGAGGATAAGCCGGTAAACGACGTGCACGTCGTCGACGTCGATCTGTTGCGCGTGGGCTTCGAGCGTGGCGTCGATGTGTTCGTGGACGAAGAGCATCACGTTCGGCTGCTCCATGGCAATGACGTCGTCGCTGTCGAGAGCCTCGCTCGCATCGCTACGCCGCAGTTCTTCGTCCAGCGCGAGCAATTCTTCCGTGGCGCAGAGCTCGGCCTCGCTCACCTCGTCCAGGTGCTCGCCGTGGGCCCGTTCGAACGCGAGCCAGACCGCGAGCGTCAGAAAGTAGCCGAGCGCCAGCGCGGTTTCGTCCAGCTGGCGCCCCAGCACGTCGCCGACGTGCGCGGCCAGCGCCGGTTGGTTGCTTTCGATGCGTTCGAAGGCTTCGTCGAGCTGGGTCCGCGCCTCGTCGTCATCGTCGGCGAGGCCGTCGCGCACCGATTCGAGCGCGTGCAGCGGAATGCGCGCGTACGTGGCTACCGGGCGAATGGCCGAACGACGAACCCACACCCGACAGGTGTAGCACGCTCCGTCCCCTCGGGGAGCGTGATGTCTGCCTTTTTGAAACTCCGTGCGCAGCGTGTATCGTTGAACGATTGAACCCGGCGAGCCCGCGACGCCTTCCATCCGTCCGCCCTGACGTTGTGCGTCGAAGTGGGTTAAGACCGGGCCCGGTATCGTGCCGCACGTGCCTTCAGAGTCCCAGCCCACCAGCCTCTTCGAACGCGCCATCGCGGTCGGCCGTGCGCGCCCGCTCGCGAGCCTCGCCGCCGTTGGGTTGCTGTTGGTGCCTGCGTGTGTACTCGGAGCTTGGGGCGTCGGTCGCGCGCTCTACTACGGCCAGGTGCTGCCGGGCGTTTGGATCAACGAGTACGCTGCGGCAGGGTTGAGCCCCAGCGAGCTCACCGCCGATCTGTCGCGTGCGGCCGCACGCCTCCACCAACGACCAGTGCAAGTGCATTTGGATGGTGCCGTCTTCGAGCTCGAACCCAAAGACGTCGGCGCCAAGGTCGACATTGCCGAGACGGTCGCGCAGGCGTTCGCGGCTGGCCGAGCGGCGAGTCTCGCCTCACAGTTGTCGTGGTGGCTCGGGCGAGTCAGCTCGCCGTATCAGCTGAAATACGTGGTCGACATCGACGCGACGAAGCTCGATGGCCTCGTCAGCAAGTGGGAACGCGCAGCTATTTCGGATCCACCCGTTCAAGGCGAAGTGCGGGGGCAGGGTGGAGAGCTGGTGTTGGAGGCGCCGCGCGCGGGTCGCCAGGTCGATCGCGAGCGCTTCGCCCGAGACCTCGGGCTCGTGCTCGGTGATAGCCGCCGGCGAGTCGTGCCGCTGGTGACACGAAAAGTGGAGCCGCTCTTGACGAAGGCGGCGGTCGCGGAAGCGTTCGCGACGGGTCGTCGCCTGGTGCAGGCGCCCATCCAGCTGGTGAGCCGTGACGGAGGACTGGCGCTGGGCCTGAGCCGAGAGCAATTGGTTCGGGCGATCGGTACCCGGCCGCGCCAGCAGCGGCTCGAAGTGTTCTTCGAACCCAAAGCTCTCGAAGAGGTGATTCAGAGCGATCGCCAGCGGCTCGAAGCGGCGCCGAAGGACGCCTCGTTCCGCGTGGATGCCGACAACAAGATCAGCATCGTCGCCGGCCACCCGGGCACGCGCCTCGATAGTACGCTGGTGGCCGAAGCGCTGATGCAGGCTGCGCATGCCCCGGGGCACGTGGGTGAGCTTCCGGTGGACCGTGACGCTCAGCCCGCATTCACGACCGAGGATGCTCGCGTGTTGAACATCGTGAAGCTCGTCGCGCAGTTCTCGACGTACCACAAGTGTTGCCAGCCGCGAGTGCAGAACATCCATCGCATTGCGGAGATCTTGGACGGTGTGGTCGTCCCGCCGGGTGCGGTGTTCTCCGTCAACGAGAAGGTGGGCCCGCGCACGAAGGCCAATGGCTTCGTGCCTGCGCCGACCATCGTCGAAGGCGATATGGAAGACACCGTGGGTGGCGGAGTTTCCCAGTTCGCGACCACGCTGTTCAACGCGCTCTTCTACGGCGGCTACGATATCATCGAGCGACAGCCGCATTCGTACTGGTTCACCCGGTACCCCATGGGTCACGAAGCGACCCTCTCGTACCCGAAGCCTGACATCATCTTCAAGAACGACACGAAGTCCGGGCTTTTGATCAAGACCGATTACACCGATACTCGGATCACGGTGAAGCTGTTCGGCGACAACGAGGGCCGGAAGATCAAGGCCACCGTTTCGCAGCGCCAAGACATCATCGATCCGCCGGTCGAGCTCGTCGCCGACAGCAGCGTCGAACCCGACGAAGAGAAGGTGCTGGATTCGGGCATGGTAGGATGGTCGGTGATCGTCGGTCGCGTCATCACGTTCCAGGATGCGACCGAAAAAGTGGAGAAGCGGAAGGTGACCTACATGCCCCGGGTTCGCCGCGTGCGCGTCCATCCGTGCCGTATCCCCGAAGGCGAAGAGGGCTACACCGGGCAGGATTGCCCGGAACCCGAGGATGCCGAGATGGATGAGCCGGGCGCGGACGGCGACTCAGGCCCCCGGGGCAGCGCAGAGGCGCTGGCTACCGACTCAGCAGCATCAGCTGAGATCGATTGACGTAGCCTTCGGTGGTCCCCCATTCGATCTTCGCGAGGGCCCCCCGTTCAGCGACCACGTAGACGCTCTCACCTTCCGCCACCGCGTTCGTGCCGCGAATGGGCTTGGGCTTACCCGTCTCGTCGAGCAGGCGGGCTTCGCTGGCGACGACGACCGCCGGCCGAGACGTCATGCGGAAGTAGCGGGCGCCCCCAGCGAATGCGGCACACACGACGAACACGCAGCCGCCCAGCAAGGCAAGCACACCACCGCTCAAGCGGGCGCTCGCGCGCTGCCACCAGAGCCGCAACGCAAGCCCCGTCGTGAGCAGGGCGCTCCCGAGCCCCGCCAGAATCGCCCAGGTGTTTTCTTCGAGGATCGCGACCGCTGAGCGGGCCAGTGACGGCGAGACGATGACCTGCTCTGCGCCCTCCCGTGCGCGGCGGCGACCGATTTCTTCTCTGACGAGTCTGAGCGCGTCGGCTGCTTCGGTGTCGTCGGGGCGGAGCATCAACGTTTCCGAAAGGGCGCCAGCGGCGCGTCCCAGGTCGCCGGGACGTGCCTGCTTCGATTCTGCGCGCCGAACGTAGGCTATCGCGCGGTTGAAGCTGGCGTCGGGGTGCTTGAGGCCGTTGTCGGCCATCAACTCGTAGAGATCGATGGCTTCGCTGGGGGCGCCTCGATCGAGGGCCGCGTTGGCATCGCGGAAGTAGGCCTCCACGCTGCCGGGTTCGACACCAGCCGCTGGGTTGGCCAAGCTGCACAGAAGCCCCAGGGCTAGGGCAGGCCAGAGGTGCTTCATCCGCTGCGTGCTCGCTTGCGCGATCGGCCCAGGCGCGTCAAGGCGGCCACGCTGCGCCGAGTCTTGCCGACGATCTGGCGCGCTGCGTCCGGCTCATCGCCGCCCGTGAATCGAGCCGACTCACACGCGGCCAGGAGTTCGGTGAGTTCGGCGGCCGTGGCGGGATCGACGGCGGCCTCTTCCAGCTTCGGGGCCAACTCGTGGCGCAAGATGCCACGCCCTTTGAGGCCGGTCGCCCCTTCGATCGCGTGGAACAAGGCGCGTTCGGCAGCCGCGATGGCCTCTTGCCCGCGCCCCTGCTGCAGCGCCTTCTCGGCGCTCTGCAACGCTTGCTGTCCCAGGCTGCTCGCATCGGTGCGGCGTGCGTCCAGAGTTTTCCGCAAGTTGCGAGTGGTTCTGCGGGTGACCTCGCCGAGCACCACCGTAAGGGGGGTGAGCGCAAGCAACGCCCAGAACCAGGGCAGGTCGGTGAGCGGCGTCGGCGGCGAAGCTGCCAGTCCCAGTTGTTTTCTCGTGCCGAGCGTTCGATGAAGTTTGCTCGACGCCTGCTCGGTTTCCGCTTCGGCTTTGCTCGCGGCGCGCGCCGACGCTTTCATCTGCACCGAGCCCAGCGCGGCCTTGGCCGTGAAGTAAGCGTTCTTTTGGGGGTCCCAGTAGGGCAGACGAATCTCACCGAGGTCGATCGTGCCGGCTTTGTTGACGCGCACGACGTATTGAAAGTGGCGTTCGCCCCGCACGACCCCCGCTTGAGGTCCGACGTCGCCGCGGATCTGCGGATCGAGCCACTCGATGCCCTTGCTCTGAGGCAGCTCGAGCTTCAAAGGTAGGTTGCCGATGCCCTTGAGCGTCACGGCGACGGCCACGGCATCGCCTTGCTCGGCTGTCCTCGGCTCCACGCTGGCGCTGAGCTCGTAGCTGCCTACGTCACCGATGCGGTAGCCCGGGGGGCGCCCGGCGAGCGGTGGTTCGCTGACGTTGACCGTCACGGGCGGACTCAGGCGCTCCAGCAGGCCGCTTCGTGAAGAGTACCCTCGACCCTTCAACCCGACCCGCATCGATCCGATCTGCAGCGTGCCTGTCTTCAGCGGAAACAGCGCGATCTCGCGCACCTTGATCGCGTGCCAGATCTCCTGATCGATGTCGATCGGGTAGACCCGCGCGCCGGCGCTGTCTTCCTCGATCCGGATCGAGACGAAGTCCGCGGTTTGAGGCTCGTGGAGCCCTCCCAAGTCGAACACGCCGCGCGCGCCGTACACATAGGCAGCGAATGTCAGTTGTTCGCCGACCACCAGCGCCTTCTTGTCCAAGCGAGTGCGTACGAACGCTATCGGATCGGGTGCGTGGGTAACCTTGTACTCGGGTGGGTAGTCGGGGAGCGAGGCGAGCGGGTCGTTCTGTTGGAACGGGTCATCGAAGATGCCCGGCGGAAATAGCGACCCGCGTCGATTGAAGAAGTCGAACGGGTCGCTCCCGAAGGGGCCACGATTGGGGGAGCGTGCGGCCGGGCCTTGCCCTTGCGGCACCACGTCGATGACGACGGCGTCGCTTTGCACTTGTTTGCTCCCGACCAGAACCGAAGCGGGGCCCACATGTAGCTTGCCGACGCGGTTCGGAACGATGGTCCAGGTCGCGGTGAAGCCCTGTCGGCGTTCGATGGTTCCACCGGAAATCTGGACGTGCTGCTGCGAGCTCACGCTCGGACCATGCACGGTGGTTCCTGCAGGCTGCGGCAAGCGCGGGCTGGAGGGCATCGGTTCGCCAGAGCCTGCCATCGCCGTGATCTGGTACTGAAACGACTGCCCTTGTTCCACGGTGCGCTGGCTCACTTCGGTGGTCAGGCGCGTCGTGGACTGCGCGAGTGCCGGCATCGTGGCACTCGCCACAGTGGTCAGCACCGCACCCCCCAGCCAGTACTTCACTTGTCCTCCATGCCGCCTTGGAGCGCCGGTGCACGGTTCTGCGCATCGTGCTCTTGGAACGTTGGTGCTTGTTCGAGCATGTCGAGCATGCGCTCGTCTTGGTTGGCCGAGGTCTGTTCCGGTTGCGGCTGCTCCTTGTCGTTGCCCGCGTCCGGCTTCTGGTCCTGGGGCTGGTCCTGCTTGCCGGCGTCGCCGGAATCGGGTTCGTCTTGTCCCGCGTCGGGCTCGCCCGAGTCAGCGCCTCCGTCGTCTCCGGCGTCGGGCCCCGCATCGGGTTCGGCGTCAGGACTTGCATCGGGCTCGGCATCGGGCTCGGCGTCGGGACTTGCATCGGGTTCGGCGTCGGGACTTGCATCCGGCGGGGGCTCGTCCTTGATGCGCTGCAGCGCAATCGCGCGGTTGTAGGCGGCGTCGCGCCCGATGCCGTCTCCCGCGTCCTCGGGCGCGCCTGGGATCAGGGATAGGGCCTGATCGTAGCTCTTCACCGCGGAGCGATAGTCACGGCGCAGGAACTCCAGATTGCCTGCGAGGTAGTAGGCGCGGGCGCGCAGCTCGACGGCCAGGCTCGCATCGAGCGCCAACATCCGCACGATGCGCAGCGCACACTCTACTTGCTCGCTGCGATTGGCCAGGTTGGCCTCGTCCTGGGGGCTCGGTCCAGCCTCGGGCACTGGCTCGTCCTCGCCGAAACGCTTGCCGAATTGCTCGCCAATCTTGAACAACCCCAACCCGAGATCGAAGCCGGCGTGCGGCTTTTCGATGACACTGCTCGGCGCGCCGATTGCTCCGCCTTCGCACTTGCCCGTTGCCAGATACTCGGTCAAAAGCTCGACCGCTCGTTTCGCGTCACCGGCGTCGAGCGCGCCGATGGCGTCGTCGACTTTCGGCGAGTTGCGCACGAACAGAGCGTCCGGATTCAGATCGCAACCGAAGCTCGACAGCACGATGCTTGCCACGCCCACGCCCACGGCTTTTGCGGCCTCGCGCTTGCCCCGCGGGCGCCGTCGCTTCGAGCCCGAATCGCGCGCGTTGGCCCGAGGCGGCCCTGGTTCGCGCAGCTTTTTGGCAGCGCCCCGGCTTCGGGTTCGCCTCACTCGGAGCCAGCTGCTCCAGATCAGTATCGCGGCTGCTTCCAGGACCAAAAGACCGATCGCCACGCAGAGGGGTATCCAGTACACGTCCGCGTAGACCGTCTCCACCGTCTCCGAGAGCTCTTCGCTCATCATGCGTTTGAGCTGGTTCTTGACGGTCTGGATTCCCAGATCGCCGCGTTCGCTGCGGACGACGTTGCCGCCGGTGACCTCGGCAATCTTCGCCAGCTGCGCCTCGCCAGCGGCAGAAAGAGAAGTCGTCATCGGCGTACCGTCTGCGCTCGTGCGCCAGCCGACGACGTTGCCCTGGTCGTTCACCTCGGGAATGGGTTCGGGGGTGCGGCCGCCCACCTGGACGACGTGGATCTTGATGCCTTCTTGTGCGCACGCTTCGGCGACTTGAACCGGGTCTCCTTCCAGATCTTCGCCGTCGGTCACGAGCACCATCACCCGCTCGTGTTTCTTGCTCAGTGGGTCGCGTGCGAGCAGGTCTCGAGCCGCGGTGAGCGCGCGCGCGATGGCCGTGCCGCCGACGGGCATGTCGTTGGGGCTCAGGCCTCGGAAGAATTGAGCGATCGCCGCGCCGTCGCTCGTGAGCGGGAAGCTCATGGGCTGGCCTGCGAAGGCCACGGCTCCGAAGCGCGCCCCGGGCAACTCTCGAATCACATCGCCAACTTCGCTGATTGCGCGCACCGTGCGCGAGGGGGCGACGTCCTTGGCGTACATGCTCTTCGAGTAGTCGAGCACGATCACCACATCCAGGTTGGTCGCGGGAATCAAGCGCGTGCCCTTGCCGTACTGGGGCTGCGCCAACGCCACGAACGCGAGGGCGACGGCCAACGTCAGGCTCACCCCTTCGAACGCTCTGCGCGCTCCGGCGGGGTGGGTCACCAAGCCACTCACTAGCTTTTCGTCACCGAAGCGACGCATCGCCCGCAGGTGTTTGAAGCCGCCGATGATCAAGAGCGCGGCGACGACCACCCCCGACAGCGCTCCGAACAACCAGATGCCTTCGGCGAATCTCACGGGAACCTCCGGAACAGGAGCGACCGCAAGAGCGCGTCGAGGGCCAAGCACAGCACGCCCGGGAGCAGCAAGTAGCGATAGAGATCTTCGAAGCTCGCCGTGCTGGCTTCGAAGCGCGTCTTCTCGAGTTTGTCGAGCACGTCGTGGAAGCTCGCCTGCAGCGCAGTCACGTCGCTCGCCACGTACATGGCGCCGCCCGTTTTCGTGGCCAGCTCGCGCAGCAGCTCCGGGTTGGTCGGGTACGACTGCGAGACGTAGCGAGGTTGTCCGAACAGATCGAAGCCTGCTTGCACCACTGCCTCTTTCCCTTCGCCGATCTGGATGCTGAACAGCTTCGCCCCCACGGTCGTCGCGAGGTGGCCCGCGTACTGTGGGGAGATCTGACCGCCCTGGTTGTCGCCGTCGGTGAGCAGCAAGATCGCCTTGCTCTTGGCGTGGCTTTTGCGCAAGCGCGCTACCGCAACGCCGACGGCGTCGCCGATGGCGGTGCCGGTCGGGTCGACCAGATTGAGCTGCATCTTCGAGACCAACAGGTCGAGCAGGTGGTAGTCCAGCGTGGGCGGCGACAGCACGTAGGCGCTCTTCCCGAAAACGATGACGCCGATGCGATCGGTCTTTCGTCTGGCAATGAAGTCGCGAATCACAGCCTTGGCCGCGTCGAGGCGTGTGGGTCGAATCGCGGGCGGCCGCTTGTCGACGTAGCCCTTCAAGTCCTCGGGCAGGTTGTCCATCACCGCCTGCATCGAACCGGACAGATCCAAAACGACGACGAGATCGATGCCTTCCTCGTCCGCGGTCTGCGGAGCGAAGGTGTTCACCGGTCGCGCCAGCGCCAGGATCATGAGCACGAGCCCCACGCTGCGGGCAATCCCGGGCAGATCCCTGAGCCAAACGCGGAGTCCAACGGGCCACTCCGCGAGTGGCTGCAAGGTTCCGAGCCTGAGGCGCGGGGTTCCGCTGTCTTCGCCCAACGTGATCCGGTAGAACACGAACGGTACCAACGCCAGCAGCCCCAAAGCCCAGGGATTCTGCCAAGTGGCCGCGAGCAGCTCCTGCCCTCGCGAGAGCGCGGGGTACGCCAGAGCGAGCGCCGTCACGAGCACGCTGCACAAGAGCAAGAGCCCGAGTCGCAACCAGAGGCGACGACGTGCGGCGCGTCGCTGCGGGCTGTCCCCAAGGCGCGCCTTTGCCGCTCCCGCGATGCGCGATGACGAGAAGCGGGCGTCCGTACCGCCACGACCGAAGTTCACGCGGCCCCCCGCGCTGTGACGCCGCGCAATTCGGCAGGCCCCGATGTCGGCATCGTGCTCCGGACGATGTCCTCACCCCGCGACAGCGCGAGCTCACATTCATCTTCGGTAGGAGTCAGGCGGGCAAACTTGACGAGATCCGCCTGGCGCAGGAATGCCTGGACCTTGTCCATCGATTCGATGGGCGGGGTCACCTTCTCGAGCACGCTGAGCGCTTCGCGCGTGGTGCTTTCCAGACCGTCGAAGCCGAAGCGATCCCCCAGATACTGGCGAATCGCATCCGAGACGCGGTCGTAGTGCTCGCTGAAGCGCTGCTGCCGGATCAAACCCGCGTGCCGAATGTCGTGCAGCTCTTCGAGCGCTACCTCCCAGGCGGGTCGCGGCGGCGGTGGCAGCGGGGCCGCGCGCGGTCGTTTCCGCCAGCGCGTGAACAACCAAGCTGCGATCACACCGGCGATGAGCGCGACCAGGCCACCGTACACGAGCCGCTTCAAGATTTCCCACTCTTCGAGCTGACGCCTGGGCGGCGGGTTCGGCTTCGGCATCGGATCCGGTGTGTTCGCGATCGGATCTTCTACCGTGATCGAGTGCGACTTCGTGCACACCGTCACCACTTGGCCGCTGGCGCGCGCGACGCTGATCGGTAGGGGGGGAAGTGTGAGCTCGTGGCGCCCGGGCTCTGGCGGCAGCGGCACCAGCGACAACTTCAGCTCTGTTTCGGTGCCCTCCGCGCTGCGCGTGATGACGGGGCCTGCCGGTCCCTCGGGATCGGGCAACGTGAGGTGCGCGCGTTTCAACGCTTCCAGTCCCTCGCCCTCGGCGATGCGAAAGCCTCCGGGGAGTACTTCCTCTCCCTTCAAGTGAGTCACCTTGACGGTGAGCGTGGCGGCGTGGCCGCTCTTCCCGCGGCTCGGGAAGCTCTCGACCAGTTTCGGTGGTGCCTTGCCTTCGGGAACGCGTTCGATGCAGATGCCGGAGATCGAGTCGCCAGCCGCCGGCAGGGCTGGCGCTGGGGCTGCCGCTGCACCGGACGCTGGCGCGGGCGGGCCAGCGGTTTGTGCCGCTGCCGCCCCCGCCAGCAGCAGCAAGGCCAGCGGCAACCAGCGCGAAACGCGGAGCTTCACCGGTGGGCCCTCCGCGCGCGACGCGCGAACAGGTCGCGCAGCGGCTTGATGTAGGGTTGATCGGTGCGCACCACCACGTGGTCGAGGCCAAGCTTGCGGAAGACCTTGACGTGCGCGTCGCGCGCCTGGCGCATCCGATCCTTGTAGTAGGCGCGTACGCGCGCATCCGAAGTGTCGACCAGGATCGTTTCGCCGGTCTCGGGATCTTCGAAGTGCGCGAGACCCACGTCCGGCAGCTTTTCGTCACGGGGGTCCACCAACATCACGGGGATCACGTCGTGACGCGCGGCCGTCAGCGAGAGCGTGCGTTCGTACCCCGCGGCGTAGAAGTCACTGAGCACGAACGCAACGCTGCGCCGGCGCGCGACGTGGTACAGCGTTTCGAGCGCCACCGAGAGGTCGGTGCCCGTGTGCTCCGGGCGTGCTCCGAGTATCTCGCGCACGACGCGCATGACGTGCTTTTGACCCTTCTTCGGCGGGACGATCTTCTCCACTTGATCGGTGGACAAGATCAGACCCACGCGGTCGTTGTGTTTGATGGCAGAGAAGGCACAGAGCGCCGCCACTTCGGCGGCGAGTTGGGCTTTGCTGGTACGCCGGGTCCCGAACGCCTCGCTCGCGGACAGGTCGACGACGAGCATCACCGTCATCTCCCGCTCCTCCACGAACACCTTGACGTACGCCTCGTGCATGCGGGCGCTCACGTTCCAATCGATCGTGCGCACGTCGTCGCCGGGTTGGTACTGACGTACCTCGCGGAATGCGAGACCCTGCCCCTTGAAGCCAGACGTGTAGTTGCCGGACAACTGCTCGGTGGCCAGCCGGTTCGTCGTGATCTCGATCTTGCGGAGGGCTTTGATGAGCTCCTTGGGGATCACCGGTGCCTCGTCAGGGGACTTCTACGACCTCGAAAACGCGCTTGACGATGTCTTCGGCCGTGACCTCTTCCGCTTCCGCCTCGTAGCTGAGCACGATGCGATGCCTGAGCACGTCGGGTCCGATGGCCTTGACGTCCTCGGGCGTCACGTAGCCGCGATGCCGCAAAAAGGCGTGGGCCCGTGCAGCTAGGTTCAGCGCGATGCTCGCGCGCGGGCTGGCGCCGTACTCGAGCAGGGGCGCCAGGTCTTTCATGCCCTTCTTCTGGGGTTCGCGCGTCGCGAAGACCACGTCGACGATGTAGTCCTTGACGCGGTCGTCGACGTACACGTCGCGCACCACCTTGCGCGCGTCGCTCAGCTGCTCGGGCGTCGTCGTCGTGTTTGCCTTGGCAGGCAGCTTCGAGGTCATGCGATCCATCACGGTGCGTTCTTGTTCCCGCGTCGGGTACCCCACCTTGACCATCAACATGAAGCGATCGACCTGCGCCTCGGGCAGAGGGTACGTCCCCTCTTGCTCGATAGGGTTCTGCGTGGCCATGACCACGAACGGATCGGGCAAGGGGTAGCTGGTGTCTCCGATCGTCACCTGGCGCTCTTGCATGGCTTCGAGCAACGCGCTCTGTACTTTGGCTGGTGCGCGATTGATCTCGTCCGCCAGCACCAGGTTCGCGAAGATAGGCCCGAGCTTGCTCGTGAAATCTCCGGTTTTCTGGTTGTAGATCACGGTGCCGATCAGGTCGGCGGGCAGCAGATCAGGCGTGAACTGAACTCGAGAAAATTTCGCGTGGATCGCATCGCACACCGTACGTACCGTGAGCGTCTTGGCGAGTCCGGGTACGCCTTCGAGCAACACGTGACCACCCGCCAAGAGCCCGATCAAGATGCGGTCGACCATATAGGTCTGTCCCACGATGACCTTGGAGATCTCTGCCATCAGGTCATCGACGAAGGCGCTCTCTTTGGCGACGATTTCGTTTAGCGCTCGAACATCTTGCATGCGACTTGGCTCCTTGGTCGGGCGTATAACGCGACCGTCCGGCCACAGACAATCAAGAGCTCGCCACTATTCCATTTCTCTCGCCGTTGCGCTGCCGGCTCGAAAGTCGGATTGGCCAGACGGGCAGGCGGCGCGGGAAGTAGCAACGGAGCAGGACGCTACACGAACAGTGAGGCCACCAACGCCAGGGTGAGATCGGGCATGGCCACGAAGGTCCAGGCGATGCCCAACCAGGGGCCTTTCAGCCACCCGTGCCCCTTGATGAAATGCACCACGATGCAGAGGGGTCCGAAGGCCAGGACGGCAGAACCGAAACTCGCCCCATTCCAGCAGCGCGCCAGCTTTTTTGGGGGCAAACGCCGCATGTCACGGCGCACGATCCACCAGGTGGCCAGATAATGGATGAGCGTCAGAACCGCGAGGACGAGGAGCTCAGGCACCGCTCCGGTTATCCGCTATTTCAGTGCCCCCGTGTACTCGACGAAGGCCTCTTTCTCGCCTCCGCCCCCGGGCTCGGCGCGCTTGAACTTCGCCGCCGCGCCAGCCTTGGTTTCACACTCGGCCGCGGCCTCGAACTTCGCTAAATTCTCTTTGAAGTCCTGCCCGTCGACCACCTGACGTCCGATGGTCGCCGCGATCGTATCGAGCCGTTCACAGTTTTCGCTTGGGTCTGAAAGTTTCAACGGCGGAGCTTCTTGACAACAACCCGCCCTGGCTACCGAGAAGGCCAGCATGTCGTACCAGCCCATCTTGGAAAAGAGCTTCATGGCCGTGCTGACCTGGCGCCCCGGCGCATTGGCCACGAGCGTCGCCCGCAGCTTGTCGGCGCCCTGCCGCGGGTTTTCGATACTGCAAACCCAGCCCATGTCTGGCGCCTTTTCGAGCGAGTTCTTGGGCAAGTAGCCGTTGACACAGGCAGTGAGCTTACTATTAGCAGCGATTTGAGTATCACTCTCGCCTTCGATATCCACTTCGCCCAGATCGATCGCTTCCGCCGAGGCGCTGGGCGTCGCCGCAGCGCTGCTGCTGGCAGCGGGCGGGGCGATCGGCGCCGGCGGGTCACCGAGCAGTGACGACGCCGCCCACGCCGCACCGAGCCCGAACACGAGACCGCCGATAGCGAACACCGGCAGACGGTTCTTCTTGGGGGCGGCAGGCGCGGCTCGGCTAGGACTGGTGGTAGGCGGCGCCACGGATGCCGGTGCCACCGAGCGCGGTGCCACCGAAGGCGGCGCCATTGAAGGTGGCAGCGGGGGCGGCGAGCTAGACATCACGGGCGTCGCGAACGGTTCTTCGCCAGCGTGGTCGACGAACCACCGCGCGAGCTCGCGCTTCAAAGGCCGGAGCCCCTCGTTGCGCTGGCTGGGATCGGTGTGGAGACTGTGGAACAGCGCCTTGCGCAACGCTGCATCGCTGACGCCTAGTTTCTCTAGATCGGCCTCGGATTCGAAGCCATCCGTCGGCGGATCTTTCCCGCTCAGCATCTTCAGGAGAATAGCGCCGATGGCCCATGCATCGTCGTGTTCGCTCGGACCCTGGGCGCCCCGATCCGGTGAGCGATAGAACGAATCCGCATCGGTGCGCCCGCCCAGCAACAGGACGGGCCCTGCCCGCCTGGGCGGCTCGATGGCGATCGCGCGCGGATCTACCCGACCGTGATATGCTCCGGCCTGATGCGCGACCGACAATGCGTCGGCGAGCCTTAGCGCATAGCGAACAGCGTCCACGACCTCTTTTTTGCCGATGCGCTCGAGCCGCTCGGCGAGGGACTCGCCTTCGACGTACTCCGTCACGACCAGCGCTCCGCCGGGCACGTCTTCGATCGCCTCGATCTTGACGAGGTGGGCGTGCGACACCTTGCGCAGCGCCTCCATGGTCGCCTTGTCGTCGT
>JAICQQ010000266.1 GCA_025937785.1 Polyangiaceae bacterium | reverse complement strand
GAGGAGCAGCGGCGCCAGGCGTGGGCAAGTCGAATGGAAGCCCTCACACGGAGGAACGAGCGCCGGACGGTCGAGCGAGAGTCAGAGCCCTCCGCGGCGACGCTCGGTCTCCTGTCGCTTAGTGCAATGGCCCTGATCGTCCACGCTACTCGCGACGGGAACGATACCGCCGCGAGCGTCCACGGCGCCGACAGCGCGAGCCACACCAAATCCGAGGCGCCCGGCGCCGAGGGCGAGCGAGGCCACACCACTTCGGCAACCGCGGACGAAGACGACGAGGAGGAACGCCTCCTGGAGAAGATCCGAGCTCAGACCGCAACGCCGGAGGACCTGGAGGCACTCGTGGGGGTTGTTTGGCGAAGGCGGTCAGCGGCGCACCAGTTGTGACGTCGTACCGATCCATCACGGATCGCCGACAGCTCGCCAACGGGTGTTCAATACACCGGCTGCAAGGTCCGACGGTACCGTCGGCCAGGAACAGGCGGGTGCATCCGGGCATCCCGGATCGTCGATCCCTCCCTGCGCTCCAGCTCTGCCTGCAGCGATGAGCCCGCCGCCCACCCCGACCGGGAACTGAACTGATCGCCGCCGGAAAACTCCACAGCCGGGGACGGCTGACGTGAGTTACCTGACGGATTCCGACAGCTATTGCTCAGCCAGTAACGACAGATTCACAAACAAATCAGACTCCGCTCAAGCAAGAATCTCGGGTTTTGTGCTCAGCTCTCGAGGCGCGCGAATTGCGAATGCACGCGTCGAGCTTTGCCTTTCTAGCAACCGAGGTCCTGACCAGACCGATGGGTTCGTGTTGGACGCCGAACCGCTGTGATCTCGAAACAACACGGAGGTAAGTCTGATGAGCAGCAGGGTAACCATGAAGCAGGCCCACGCTTGGGAGAGGCAGGTATGCATTCTTTGGCTCTCAGTATTGGCGGCATGCTCCGCGCCGGTCGATGCCGGAACGAGCTGGGTGGTCGAGGAAAATGGTGCAGCGAGCGACTCGCTGTACTCGTTTCCCAGCGGCACGTCGATTCGGCTCGAGACTGACGCGCTCGTGCTTTCGTACCGTGCGGCAGAACGGCGAATTCCCGCGCGTGTCACTCGCCACGGGCAGGGTGCCGTGATTGAGCTGGAGCGAGGCGGGCGGATCGTGCTTCAAAAGGCGCGCGATGGTCAGATGGAGCTCGTGCGAGAGGGTGTCTACCGGTTGAAGCTCAAGGAAGGGAGTGCGTCATGAAGTCATCTCGATCACCACGCTGGGGACTTCGCGTCACGCGACGAGCTGTCGTGTTGCTGACGTTGATGTTCCTGGTGGCCCAGTGGGATGCTCCCCACTCCTTGGCGCAAGATCGTGAAGGACCGCAGCAGGAGGAAGGAAGCGGTAACGTCGTGGCCGGCGCCGCGGTGATCATCGGATTCGGTATCGCGTGGGCCACGAGCGACGACGGTCAAGACGACCTCGCCGACCTCTGGGGTGAGATCGAGGATGGTTGGGGAGAGGTCCGGGACTTCTTTTCCGATGGATGGAACGGCTTGGTGGGCGACGGCGAATCGGGCGGCGGCGGCGACCCGGATCCCCCAGACATCGCGGATCTCATCGCGCAGGGCAATGACGCGGTCGGTGACCTCGGTGGCGACATCGGCAGCCATCAAAAGTTGGACGCGAGCGAGATCGTCGGATCTGACGTCTCAGCGCCGACGCTGGCGCAAGAGGCGGTCCCGGTCAAGCAGGGGGACGCCAGCAATTCCGAGATGCCAAAGGTAACCAACGATGGCCTCGATTCAGGGAGTGTGCAGGCGTCAACCGATCCTGTGGCGCTCGTCCGTGGGGAGTTCATTCACCGGCCCGTCGATCTACAAGTGGTCGGCTTTGGTCAATCACTAACCTTGCGGCGCACCTACCGCAGCCGCGTGGAATTTCAAGGGCCGCTGGGTCCAGGTTGGGACCACTCGCTAAACTTTCGCCTGCTAGAGGTCGAAGATTCAGCGACTTGTGCCACCGAAGTCGTCGTCAGCCTGGGCGATCTCGCGCCGCTGCGTTTCCGGCCGAGCGTGAGCGTGGCGCAGCAGTTGGGGGACGCGTCGGTACTGTTCACTCCAGTGAGCTCCGATGTACGCGCTACCCTGGAGAACCGCCCGCAGTCAACCACGTGTCGCTGGGAGCTCATGTTGTCGGACGTGACGCGCTATTGCTTCGACGCCATCGGCCTTGGGAACTTTGTCAGCTCTCCCAATGACGTGCGCACCGTCCTCGAATGGGAAGCTGCCGGCAACGAGATGCGTGTAGCGGAAGCGACTCGCAGATTTGCTGACGAGGAAACGCACTCTATCGAATTCGACTACGAGTCTCAGCAGTCGACCAGACTGCTTGGCGCGAAGCTGAAACAAGGTGGATCGGTGATCGAGGAAGTTCGATACACCTACAACGCACGTAACGAGCTCGAGACCGTGCGCGACGAGCGCCTCGGAGTGCTTCGCGAACGCTACGACTATTCTGATGACGACGAGATCGAGGATGATCCGCCTTCCAAACAGGGCCTGTCGGCCTACTGTTCGGAGTTCTGCGCGCCCACTTCGCCGGAGAGCTGCGGAGGTAGCTCGACCTACTGCCAAGGTAAGGTGGACGAAGTAAGGGCAGACTGCCCCTCGTTGTGCGAAGCCTCTTGCCAGAGCGCCTGTGACGCAGAGGTCAACGGGCCCCTTCGTCAACAGAGTGTCGATGAATGCGTCGACTATGTCCTCGAGGTCGAACCAAACGCATCGGAATTGATGACGCGCTGGCGTTGCGAGAACGAGTTCGATACGAATCGCGCTGACGAACTCGTCGACGTCTGCGCTGAAAGCTGCGTGCCGACCTGCGTCCCTGAGTGCGCTACGGGCTTTTCTGCCGCGGACTGCTCCGACGCTTGCGAAGATTCGTGCATGGCCTTGGCAACGGAGAGCACGTACGTCTACAGCCGAATGAACGATCTGGCTCACAATCTGACCACTATAACCGACGGCGCCGGATTCAGAATGAACAACCGATACGGCAGCGATCCGAGGTATCCAAACTTCGACGCAGTGACGCTGCAGTACTTCGGAGACTCTCCGGTGATCGAAGGGTCGAACCTGCCTCTCCCCAGTATTGTTGACGTGGAAAGTAAGGTCGTCCAATTCGACTACTTCGCGTTCGAACAGAACACTTCGTTCTCTGGGGTAGATTTCGATGTCGACCTCGACTGGTCCGCGCGTCCGGCTGTGTCGCCGGGGTCCGCGGCGCTCCAGGCGCCGGACGGCCTAGAACGGATCTGCTCTTCGACGAATCCTCTGATACCGATATTCGGGGACGATCGCGTACTCATCCCCCGTGGGGATGGCCCGGTCATTTACTTGGTCGATCCGCTGCGCGAAGGACTGCCCGAACCAGACCGGCAGCCCCTCGACATCTCGGACATCACGCTCGTCACCCTCGAACACGATTTGCTGACGCGGGTGGACGGCCTCGAGCTTGGCACTGACCGGACCATCAACTTCGGGGACTATAGCGCGACACTGACGAACTCCGGCAGTGTGACGCTCGACCAACTCGTGGGCTTCGCGGAACTCAGCGCACGTACTGTGTTCAACGATTTCGGAGTCAGTCAGCCATCAGCGGCTGATCTCGCCAGATTGAATGACTTCGCTCTGTATGCCACCGGCTCCTTGCGCGTCAATGACCGCGTCAAAGTCAAGACGGCGACGGGTGCATGGGCGGCCCAGGTCGGGTCACTGGGCGGCCAACTGAACCTCGGCGTCGAAGCCGTCGTGGGCAACATTCTTTCGACTGGTCCGGTGACGCTGCGTGATCGATCACGCGTCGAAGGCAGCGTGGTCGCCCCAGTGGTGACACGACAGAACGACGTCACCATCGTCGGGTCGATACTCACGGACACCTCCCCTGATCTTTCTTCGCCCGCGTTCAATCTCAGTTTTCCGGCGCCGGATGGCGGCAACGTGATGCTGGAGCCCGACCGGGCGCGCAGCTTGCCTCCGGGAAGCTATGGCAGTGCCAGCGTGAAATCTCGCGCGCAGTTGGCGCTGACGGCGGGCGTGTATTTCTTCGAGTCGCTTTCACTGGAGCCGGATTCAGTGATGGCGACGGACACGCGACTCGGACCGATCTACGTCTACGTGAAGCAGAGCCTCACCTTCAGGGGGGCCATTCAGGACACGAGTGGGACGCAGGGTCGCCTTCTCGTGGGCTACTTGGGCACGGGAACGGCTAGCGTGGAGCGTCCATTCTCGGGAACACTGTTGGCGCCCAACGGCACGATCAATCTGGCCAGCGTCTCGACGCCTCATCGAGGGGCTTTCTACGGCAAGCAAATTGAAGCACATCAAGGAAGCGAGATCGTTCACGTCCCGTTCGTCGATGAATGGGCGCCCTTCGCGCAACCAACTGGTTCCGCAACTGGCGAAAGCGCGCGAGTGTTCGCAGAGCCGAAGCCACTGAAGATTCCGGACGCATTGGGCGTGGTTTCGGGCAACGCCGGACAAGGGCAGGCGCGCTTGGAGCTCACGACGGACACGGATGTGGTCGTGAGCTGCACGTTCACCGGTCAAGCTCCTGTTCCGCACCCGGTGGACGGCGGCGCCATCCTCGAAGGGCTGCTCTACCATCTCGAGGCGTGTGACCATGGTGCGGTCGCTGGCGACGTGGTGAGCGTAGAGAGTGTACGCCTGGTCGTAGATTCGGCGGATGCGTTGGCCAAGAGCGGAGATATCCAGGTGCTCGCCAAGCTGCCCTTGGTCGTCGAAGGATTCGACAACCCACTCGACGTGCTGCGGACGACGAACGGCCTGTCGAATGGAGATTTGCTCAGTGTCGGCACGGTGAACGGAGACCTTGAAGTGGTGGGCGAAGTGCAGGCTGCAGCAGTAGTCACGGAGGGCGGCTGCAGTCGGGCATTCTCCTTGGAGTTCGACCCCGTCGAGAACGAGCTGGTCGCGGACCCTCCGTCGGCCTGCCTTCCCGGCACGAAGATCGTGCCGTTGTTGGCAACCGCCGCGGCAGCGGACTACTGGAAGGCGCTTGGAGGAACCACCGGGGCGCTTTTCGTCGGTGGAGGTGCTGCGCACGAACCGAGTCAGCTCTTGGGGACCGGAATCACATTGGACGATTGGCTCGCGGTTGCTGATGCAATGCACACGGTCGCAGGCCTACAGGCGCTGGAAACGACCTCGACGTTCACCAGTCAACTCGAGCCCTCGCGCAGCTCGGCGGAGGTCACGGCGGTCTTGGACCAGCTCACGCTCAGGGCGCAAGCGACGCCGGGTTCCGAGGGGTTACTCGCACAACTGGACGAGCTGCGTCTGACGCTCGCGGAGGGTTACCTGACCGGGGACCGGGACGTGCCCGTGATCGCCACGCTACCTGAACTTTCGGATCCGATCGTGATTCGCAACTACGCGGACGAACTGAGCCTTCTGAGCGATTTCATCCCGATCATGACCGAGCTGGGCTTCCCCAGTTATTGGCTCGACGAGTCCCGCCCTCACGTGCTCCAGGAATTTTCGTGCCCGAGTTCTGAACAGATCCGCGAGCCGCACCTGGCGTTCGCACCGGTCGGCTCCATGACGACACGCTTTGCGACGGTTGTCAGTGGGCCCGGGCGCGAGACCATCGTCAGCTACTACAACGCCAGCGGCGACAACATCCGCATCGCAAACTTCGATCGCCTGTCCGTCGACACGTTCGAATATGACGCAGAGCACAATCAGACAGGGCACCTGAAGCATACGTTCGATTCGCTCGACGCTGTAGAACCGCGCGTCTGTTCGAGCTACGACAATCGCGGACTGGTGCGGACAGTCACGCGTTCGGCGACGGACTACTCGAATCACCAAACAACCTGCGTGAGTCATGACGAGGCTGGACCGTGGATCACGCGCGTCACCGAAGCCGGTAATGCCTCGCGCGTGGCATTTTCTGCAGCCTATTCCGGCGCAGGAAATCCCGAACTGGTGTTAGACGCCAACTCTCTCGCGACCCGCTTCGATTACGACGCGGACGATCGGCTTGAATCGCGCACGGATTCGAATGGCAGCATCACGACGTTCGGCGAATACGATCCAGATCTTCAGTTTCCGAGGTTCGTGTACGAAGACGCCGAAGGCGCGCCGCGTTTTACCGAACTTGGCTACAGCGACTGGGGACAGCTCTCGGCTATTCGCCGCTTTAGCTGGGGAACCACACAGATCTGGAACTACGATGAGCGCACCCGCCTGCGGCGCTATTCGGTGACGGGCGACGAAGGAAGTTTCGAAAGTGTCTTCAGTTACTTGGACAACGGATTGGTGGATTACATCACCGACCCCGAAGGGGTGACGTCCTTCGAATACGACCGAGCGCGAGACCAGAGGATTTTGCGACGGACTTCCGGAGACTCGGAGCAGATCAGCTGCTTGTTCTCGAGGCCTGACGGTCTGCTTGGCATCTCGGTCGACCCACAGGGCGCGCGGCGGCGCACCGACTTCGTGTACGCGCAGCAAGGCGATGCTCACAGCGCGACGCTGACGACCTTCGTCGATAGCGATGCCGTCGAAGGTTGTGCCACCCGGGCTCCGGGCACCTACTCCGATGTGGACGGCGTTCTATCAGTCGTTCGGCAAGATCACGCTTTGCGCCCGGTCTACGTGTCGGATGGCGCCGGCAATTTCGAGGCACGGACGTACGACGAATGGGGTCGCCTCGCGACCCGCGTTTTCGGCGAAGGAGAAACCCGGCGCTCCGTGAGGCGCTATTACGACAGTCGTGACCGACTGATCGCGGAGGTGGAAACCGCCGGAGCCAGCAACGACCCTCCTTCGACCCTACCGACCGCGAGCGAGCTCGATCAGGTGGACGGCTTTGCGCGAGCCGCATTCTTTTCGCACGACCGAGCCGGACGACCGAAGTCCCATTCGGTCTATGCAGGTGCGGACGGAAGAGCACCCAGCAAGGTTGGTGCCACGGCCTTCACCTACCAGGATGCAGCGCGCCGCGTCATCATCGAGCAGGAGACGCCGGGTGGGTCGCGCGAGGTCATTGCTGAATACGATGGCTTGCTGCGCCCCACGAACATCACTACGAACTTCGGATACTCAGCGTCGATCACTTATCCGACTTTTCTCGAAAGTGTCGTTGAGACGCGGACACCGGACGGACAGCCCCTGGTGACCGAAACGAACTACAATCGAAGTGAGTTTCCGACTCTGGTGAAAGTGAACGGCGTCGAGATCGAGTCCCTCGGCTACGACACGCTCAGTCGCGTGACTTCTGCCGTGCAGAGCGACGTCGAGACCGCCATTTCGTACGCGCCGTTCGGCGGCACACAGACCCTCGTCAAGCGACGGGCTGGCAGCAGCGCTGTACTGGAAAACATCGAGTTCACCTACGACGATCGCGGCAGACTGATGAACGTGTTCACCGGGAACAACGAAGTCGTCGAATACCGATACGATGTGCTCGGCAGAATTCGGGAGGAACGTCGGACGAGCGCAGCGAATCCGTCGAGCACGGTCAACTGGGAGCGGACATTCGTCGGCACGAGTCAACAGGTGGACCGGCTGGAGCTTCCCAGCGGCAGAGCGGTGGAGTACGACTACGCAGACGGGCGTCCTGTCATCGACGCCATTGTGGCGACTGCGGCGAACGTTGCGAATCTCGAGGGTGCTGAAATCATTCGCTTCGACTACGATCACGACGGATTGTCAACCGAGGCTACGGTGCGCGAAGACGGCTCACCCGCTTCTAGCCTCACGGCCCAGGTCGACGGGATCGGTCGCCGCATCGGCGAAGAAACCAGCCTATCCGGTCGCACTCACAGCGTCGAGCGCGATTGGAGCGTTGGCGTAGGAATGACGGGACTAACCGTAAACGGTCGACATTTCACGTACGAGAGGCTCAGCGACGGTCGGCTCGACCGGGTCCGCACCGGCAATGACGTGCTCGTGGACAACACCTTCGAGGGCGACGGTGAACCCGTTTCTGTGACCTACGGCAACGGGCTCACGGAGACCCGCTCGTTCGACAACCTGGGTCGAACCCTGACGCAAGATCTCCCCGGGTACTCTCTCAGCTATGGCTATGGGACGGACCAGACCTTGCGCCGCGTAACGACGCAAGTGAGTGGAACCGACGATCGCTCTTCACTGTTCGAGACAGATGCGGTGGGACGCATCGGAGTTGAACATCTTGGGGTACCGCTCGCGTCGACACTGACTTCCGGCACGATCACGAACGACGCGATTCAAGCCTACGAGAGCCAAGCCGAGGCGAGCCGCGTCTTCTCGTACGACGCGGCCAACAACTGGACCAACGTGACATCGTCAATAGATCCGAGCTGGTCCCCTGCTCCGAATGCGGCGAATGCATACACGCAAACGCCCACCGGCCCAGCCGATTACGATGCAGACGGGCGGCTCATCAGCGACGGCGAACGGGAGTACGGCTACGATGCCTTCGGCCGTCTCGCTCGCGTCACGGGCCCAGGCACCGAATGCACCTATCAGTACGATGCCGAGGGGCGCCGGTCCGAAGCCACATGCAACGGTGCCACCGTGCAGTTTGGCTACGACGGGGCGGACGTGGTTGCGATCTACGACCAAGCAGGCGCCAAGATCGCCCTGCGCGAAGTCGCGCTCGCCGCACCGTTTGCGCTGCTGAGTGAGAACGACACCACCTACCTGCTCGTTGGCGCATCGCGCAGCGTCTACGCAGCGTTCGACGATACGGGAGAGCTCGTCGAAAACTACGAATATTCGGCCTTCGGTGAGACAACCACGAATCAGGTTGGCTCCGAACCGAGCGGCAACCCTTTCAGGTTTCACGGGCACCTCGAGCTTGCGCTCACCGGCATGGTCGACATGCGCGCCCGCGCCTACTCTCCCAAGCTCGGTCGCTTCCTCGCGCCGGATCCCCTCGGGCCGCGACGCAGCCCCAATCTCTACAACTTTGTGGGAAACACACCGCATGTCCGCTGGGACCCGTTTGGCCTGTCCGCCGCGCCAGCCACGTCTGGAGAGAACCTACTTGGCGAATTCCTCGTAACCGGGATAGCCGATGGCGAACCGGACTATGATGAGCGGTTACTTAGTGACTTTCAGTTGCAAGACCCGACATACGCGCAAGTCGGATGGCTCTACGCATCTGCCAATCAGGCCGGGCAGTTCAGCAGCATCGTTGCACGCGATCTTGCGGCCGCTGGGTACATGGATGCAGCGACGATCGCCGAATGGGGATGGGGCTGCACGTATTGCCACGTCACGCACGACCTGAATCGCGTGCCCACGGATCAGGAGATCGACCTCGCACGGCTCGTTCAGGTCGCCCATTGGATGGCTTCCGCTAGCGACACGGTGTCCACAATGGCGCTACTGGGTCCGCTACAAGGTCTGGCGGCAACCCCCGAGGTTAGTGTTGCCGTCGGTGGTGGATCTGGCCCTTGGGTTCCGAGCAGCGTACGCGCTGGGGGTGCGGTAGCCCAATCACTTCCAGGGTCGTGCGGTGCCGCGTGTGTCGAAATGCTCTCGGGAGGAACAATCACCGAGGCACAGGCCCTCGCGAGTAGCGTGCCAGAATGGTCCAACTATCTCAATGTCGCCAGGGCCCTCGAGGCTCCTTGGCAGGGCGGTTTGTTTGCAGCGCCTGCCGACGCGTTGGCAGCCGCTGGACGAGGGCCCATGGCCGGGCTCCTTTGGTCACCAGGGGCGCGAGCTGGGCACCTGGTTGTGCTTGAGCCGGAAGCGAGCGGGTTATTTCTCGTTCGGGATCCGCTACCCGGTGTGACCTATTCGGTCGGGGCGAGTTGGGTTCAACGGTGGGTTGCAGGAGGGGTCTGGAAATGAGCACTCAGCTTCACTCCATCAGTCGGACTGAGCATGACGCGGAGGTCTACGAGGTGATCGTCGACGTCGATGGTCAGCGTCACTCAATGCTCTGCCGCGTCATTGAGCACACTGGGGTCCGCGTTGTCCAGCCAAACCCAGATCTACTATCCACGCTGCCGTTTCCACCGCGCGTGGTCGTCGCGGCCGTACTCGCGTTCGACGACGCACGAAGGGAGGCGGAGAAAACATAGGGCTCGCCGCGTTCCGGAGGGAGCCCGAACGGGAGATGTCGGTACAACGCCCGTGGCGGGTGCTGCTTCGGTAGCGTGCCATGATTTATGAAGATTCCGAAGATCTTCCACGGTGCGTACAAGCACGTCCTTCGCAATGTCAAGCCGTTGGCGCGCGCGTTCATCGAGGTGGACTCCTCCCGGGGTAGGTCTTGCGTTAGTTGCTGATGTATCTTCCTATTGCTCACCTACCGTCTCCTGCCGGTTTTGACCGGCGATTACCTGTGCCTGTGCCTGTGCCTGTGCCTGAACCCCAGCCCGAGCCCGAGCCCGAGTCCGACCCTGAAATCTGCTACCCGAACCTGACCGCCCGAAGCTGATGCCCGAGCCTGTCCCCGAGCGCGCGGTGGCCACGCGGCTACCGCCACCACGGTCGGGTCATCATCGCGATGCACTCCGCGCACTTCCCCCATTCGTGCGCAGCACGAATCG